>NZ_CAXAQH010000009.1:0-177300 GCF_963970905.1 Pseudomonas sp. EL_65y_Pfl2_R96
AATACATCGTTGGGTTTTACAACAACGAGCGGCTGCACTCGAAACTGGGATATCTGCCACCGACCGTTTACGAACGGGCAATGGCGTCTAAACCTCCTATCGAGGTGTCCGGAATTAGTTGACCACTACATGCAGCCAAGGTCAATTGCAAGACGCTCAGCCTCCCCAAGCACCCAAGCTCCGACCCCACCTCTCCTGTCTTCTCTAAGCACGAAAATCTCGTAAATGAAGCCCTCTGGCGGTCCCCAATTTTCATAGATGAGCAACCCTAGCTCTGACTCTTACGAGACGTGGCACGACCGAAGTGAGTGAGCCTCCAAATCACGCCAAAAAAAGGCACTTGAAAGACATCCCGAAATTCTAAACACGGAGAAAAAAGACACGCACTGGAAAAGGGTTTCAACCGATGTTAGGACAGCACATGCAGGACAAAAACTGCGAGAGTTCTAGACATGGTCCTCATGCGCCCTATATGTGCCCTAAAGTGGAGGTTTCTCACAGGCACAAAAAAGCCGATCCATCTGATCGGCTTAAGTGTCTGATTTTACTCAGTAAATATGGTCGGGACGGAGTGATTCGAACACTCGACCCCTAGCACCCCATACTGGGGGCATAAAACACCTAACCTATTGTTTTTAAATAAATAAATGCCTTATTCAGTCGGGCAAAATATCCGTACTTTTGTGCTTATGCAAACGAGAAACCGTGGCCTCCAGCGGTGGTTTTGCGCGCCCCCCTCCCCCGGCGTCCTGCCGACCGAACACAATCACACCTCCCCCGCACCACCGCGGATGAACCTGCGTCACGAATGGGGCAACCACACCAGACGCTCCGCGCCAGGCTCGAACGCCAAGGCGGTACGGCCCACGAAATCGGCGATCATTGACTGGTTGTCAACCTAAACATTGTAAATATTGTTGAGCGCGACTTCTGCCTAGGGCATTCTTCGCGACGCACATTTACATGGACGGTAATATTTGATGCGCCCTGCACCTATGGATGTGCCCATCCCCTGCGCCTGCACACTCGATACCTCGCTTCATCCCAGCGGCCTAAAAACCTCATTACGCCTTTATGGGCTAGTTCGCATCGTCGGTTTCAGCGACATACCTGCGAGCACGCCGGTTGAAATTCTTTGCACGGCGTCCGGCGAAGGCAAGGCGATTCGGGCCTTCGTTTCAAGGCTGGACGCTGAGTTGGTTGCCAGGTCAATGCCTGACTCAGGTTATCGTGTCGTACCGCTGGCACAATTCGACCCCACTGGATTTATCCAGCAACACCAGGGTTGGCTGACCGTCCACATCACCTGTGGTTTTTCCTCGCAGCGCGACACGTTACGACTTGCAGATGGTGACTTGCCAAGCTTGGGCTGGTTTATTTACGCCCAGACAGGCCCCTGGAGCCCGGGGCGCTTCATCCACTGGGGCGAAGAAGTCGCCGAGATATTGCTCAGTACCTACCGCAGCGTCGGCATGCCCAATTACAACGCCTGGCTCAACCAGCTTGATGGCTATTCCATTCAGGCCATGGACAGCTGCGTCGAAATCGCCTGGCAGGCGTTATTGGCTTGCCGTCCCATGCGAGAAAACCACCGAGCACTGTTCAACCCTAGGGATGAGTGCTGGCGCTTTTCCGACTCGCCCATCGACCCTTATTACCCCATTTGAAACCTTGAAAAGGAACTTCCCATGAGTGGCAAACCTGCTGCCCGAGTTACAGATCCCACCAATTGTCCGCTTCCGGGACATGGCACGAATCCGATTGCCAGTGGCTCCCCCAATGTGAATTTCGACGGCCTTGCCGCCGCTCGCATGACCGATAAATCCGCATGCGGTAGCCCGATCACCGGTGCCGTCAGCTCTACGGTTCTCATCAATGGGCTGAATGCCGCTACTCAAGGCAGTACAGGTGGCCACGGAAACGTGGTTATGGGTGGATCCGGCACGGTCATTATTGGCGACACCTTCGTACCAGCCCCCTTCAGCGGCCTGCTGCCGATGCCAGTGCACTTCAGCGACAAGTTCAGACTAGTTGACCAAGACTCGGGCGAGCCTCTACCCAATCTTAATTACGCCATCCAGCGCGCTGACGGCAGCATGGAACACGGTGTAAGTGATCCGATGGGGTATACGCATGTAGTGAGTTCGCACCTGTCCGAAACAATCAAACTGTTTCTGGAGGACTAAGGCATGGCAGCAGATGCCCTTCATACAACCGACAGCACACAATCTTCCCCAGACCAAAGAACAAGTTTCATTATTTCTGTTTGCCCAGAGGGGCAGACAGTGAGCGTCAAAATCTATATTGGTGACTTTCATCATGGCTGAAGTGGTTAGCAAGAATGGCAGAAAAATGTCTCCCGTAGCCACAAGAGCGGTGACGCCCGTCAAAGACTCCACCCCAAAAACTGTATCGCTGGACGCAAAGAAACAGGTAAGACGGGCTGAGAATGAGGAGTATTTGAAGAATAAGAACGTGAAGGCATTTTTGGTTGCCATTGCCGAATCTGAAGGCGGTAGCTACCACGCGAAATATGGTTATGGCTGGGCACCGGGTTTTAAAACTGGAAAATGGACTTTCACTGATGAGTCCACCCATCCGGGGGCAGGTCACGGCGGAAAAACTACGGCATCGGGCATGTATCAAATTACCATTGCCACTTGGCGCGAGTATGCCGGAAAGATGGGGCTCACCGACTTTACGCCTAATACGCAAGACCTTATCGCGGTCGACATTCTGCGCACCCTCGGTGTGATCGATAAGATCAAGGCCGGCGACATCCCGGGAGCAATGCCGAAGGCGGCAACGAGGTGGGCGGCACTTCCCGAAGGGCCTGGTAAGAAAAATCATTATCCGCCGCAACCGTATGCCGAGTATCCAAAGTTTTTGGAGAGTTACAAATCGGCTGGAGGGACTGTCAAATGAAGTTTTCAATCCTCGCGCTCGTCGCACTTTATTGCATTGGCACCAGCGCAGCGTTTGCGGATGGCTCGCAGGCGACAAGCGACAGGCGCGGGCCGGCAGGCATCGCCGTCGGTGAACCCTTGGTCGCGGCCAGGGCCAAGCTCGTCAAACAAGGATGGAAGCCGACGCGGATGCATACCACCGATGGCTATGAATATAGTGGCGTGGAGCGGGAGCTGGCTGCACGCAAGTTCTTCGAACTCGATGTCTGCTCTTTTGATAGCTCGCGTTGCATCTTGTTCTACTCAAAGAACGGCACTTGCCTGCGCGTCGACACCATTGGGGAGCAATTCAATGACATGACGGTTACGCGATGGGCCGATGAGTGTCCTGACGCCAAGTAAGCGCGGCGCGGGATAGCAACCGACCATTTTGAATGGGGCGACATTTGCCAGTACCTGGCCCCGCGCCGAAAATTGCAGTCATTCAACCTCAGTGTGATACCCCCCTCACATACGCTTGGCACGCAGCCAGGGCAATCATTCCCCGGTCGCCTTCATCGGTGATGGCGATAATTCTTTGAGCATGCGCTGGGTCAAGTTGGGCTCGTACGGTTGCATGATCCACGCCGCCGGCGCCGGTGGCTTTTGGCACGTCACAGCCAGCGGCTGAATCCGCGTCGAGGAGGACTGACAGCCGCAGATCAGAAGTGGCAAGACGATCGCGCAGGCGGTTCTGGTCTTTTTGTGCATCGCTCAATTTCCTGTAGTGGGTTTGTTCGCTGACCGACAGGCGCTCCTCGAGAGCCAGACGCTTGTCCTGCTCGGCCTGCTGCGCGGTGGCGGCCATCAGGGTCAGTTGATTGAGGGTTTCGGCTTGCAACCGCGCCTGCTCGGCCAGTTGCTTCCCATAGCGCCAGTCTTGTAAATGCCAAGTACTTCCGGCTCCAATCAGAACCAGCACCAGCGCGCCGACCGCCTTCCACGGGACCGCAATCACAACAGCACCGCCTGAGCCCGCGACCAGATTTCCAGCCGATCCTGCAAACCGTTCAATCCGCCGTTGATGCATCGGGTGGCTTACCGGGTGCATCGGGATGCAACCCAACCCAGAGGAACACCCATGAAATCAATCCTGCCTTTATCCGTCAGCACCCTCCCCTGCGCCCAACGGCAACCAGCAGGCGGCCCGAGTGCTGACGAATACAAGCAACCCACCCGGAGGAATCAGCCATGCAATCACTCATGAAGCAACGCATCGACGGGCTTCAGGCTCTGCGTCTTCGCGCAGTTATCGCAACGTCCGAGTTCTACTCCCTGATCGGTAAGGAAGCGCCTGTGCAGAAGGTGCGCTTCCAGGTGAAAACTGTCGGTCCGAAGGCTTACCACATTGTCGACCTGGTCACCGGCAGGACCTGCGGTTTCCGCTTTGAATACGCCCCCGCCGTCGACTACGCCATGCAGCTCGAGGAAAAGGCCAGCCGCCTTCCCGGAGGTGCGCAGTGATCGGCGTACCAATGCCCAACCCGCGAGACTCGCTCATCGCGAACCTGAACCAGCAGCTGGATCAATTCTTCGGCACTGGCCGATCGGTGCAGGAAGTCGCCCCGGGCGTCAGTGGTGAAAGGGAGATGATGTACGGCAGCTCCCACAGCAACAAGCTGAAGATCGAGCGCGACAAGCTCGCTCCGCGGCTGAAGCAACTGGCCGACGCCGGCAAGACCGTCATCGAGGCAGCGAAAGAAATGGGCATGGAAGCCAAGCGCGCCAGCGCCGACGACAGACATGGCTGGATCTACCGGCCCACGGAATTGAAGAGGTAGGCCATGGCCAAGAGCAACGCGGAGATTCAGAAGGACAAGCGCGCCAAGGAGAAAGCCTTGCTGGATCGGATCGGCGCCGAGAAGCGGTCGCTGATTGTGTCGAAGGCGCTTGCTGATGCACTTCAGGTACTGGGCGAGCGCCATGACTTCGAGGAATGGCAGGAAACAGTGTCGACCTTCCTGCTCAATCTTGCTGCGGCGCCGGCCGAAGAATCAGCCCGCTTTGCCACCATGTCGCGACACGAATTCACAATCAGCGAAAACGTGTCGCGGAAATTGGAGCATGCTTACAGGCGCGAGGCGCTGCGCCTGTGCGGAGACGACTAACAAGCACAGTTTTTTCGCATATTGCTCAAGATTTAATTGTTGTCGGTGCTTCCATCACCGCGCGAAGAACAGAAGTGATTATTTTGTAGCTGTAAAAGCGATCGCCAGCATCGATGAGTGTTGTACCGTCCACACTCAGGATGCCGCCATCTCGATGGATGCGGAATCGACCTATTTCCACTTTGCCGCCCCCGATTTGATGAGTCAGAAGCACGGCCTCTGCGTAGCCGGCTTGCTCTACGGCTAAAAGGCTAAGCTTAATTGAGAATATTTTATCCAGCACCTTCCCTTCGATGCTGTTTTCTTCCTGAGCCAACTTCACATCGACGAGATCCGCGAAATATGCTTTCGATATTTCCTGCCAGTTCTCTACAAGCCCCAAAAAAGTTGATGACGCATAAGTCCAGTCACGCTTGACCTTGCTTAAGTAGCCTGGGAATTCTTCAGGATTACGAGTGAAATCCATTGCATCTGCTCCCGTTAAAAAGTCCATTGATGGGCGAATAGAGCCCATCTCTTTGTAGACCACACACCATTAAATTGCCACCACCCCCCACTGTCGCATCCGGTCACGGAGGGCGGCTCCTGACTGGAAATCACTTATGACCATCACCGCACCGGTTATCCGCTACCACGGTGCAAAGTTCCGGCTTGCGCCGTGGGTGTTGCAACACTTCCCCCCGCACACCTGCTACGTCGAGTCGTTCGGCGGCGCGGCCGGCGTGCTGATGCAAAAGCCTCGGTCGTATGCCGAGGTGTACAACGACCTAGACGGCGACATCGTGAACCTGTTCCGCGTTCTTCAGGATCCGGTTACGCGATCGTGACTCACCGAACGCCTGGTGTTCACACCCTACTCCCGGGAAGAGTTCGAATTGTCATGGGAGCCAAGCGCCGAGCCGATCGAACGTGCGCGCCGGACGATCATCAGAGCCCAGATGGGCTTCGGCTCCGCCGGCGCAACGAAGGGCGTCACGGGTTTTCGCATCGACACCAAGCGGCAGTACGGCACGGCCCAGTCGCTTTGGGCAACTTACCCGGAACAGCTCGCCGAGGTTGGCCAACGCCTGACCGGCGTACTTATCGAGAACAGGCCGGCGATCGAGGTAATCAAAGCCCACGACGGACCGCAAACTTTGCACTACGTCGACCCACCATACGTGCATGACACCCGCTACAAAGGCGCATCAAGCGGCCGCTACTATAAGCACGAAATGGACGACGCGGCGCACCGAGATCTGCTCAGCGTGTTGCTCGAGCTAGAAGGAATGGTCGTGCTGTCGGGATACCCGAGCGACCTTTACGCAGAGTTGCTGCCAGGCTGGGCGAGTTACAGCACCTCGGCGCGAATCTCCGCTGGGCGCGGCACGGCAATCCGAACCGAATGCATCTGGCTGAACCCGGCCTGTGTTGATCGGGTCAGCCAGATCGGCCTGGATCTCGGCGAGCGGGCCTGACCCACCCTCACCTATTGCGCTACTAGATCAGCCATCGCCACGGTCGTACCAGTTGTTTGCAATATCAGCTGCCTGCTGATTGACAGCGCTCCAGCTATCAAATGGCCCGCTTAGAATCTCTATCACGTCATACCTTTCGCCTCTACCTATCAGCACACGCACTGAGTCAGGCAGGGCAGGACTTTGGACATTCGACGCATAGTCAATCCATGCATCCTTTCCTTTGGTTAGCTCCTTCGGGATAAGCACTGGTGCTACTGGTTCGGCGCACATGTAGATCTCCTTCCGGCTCCATACCGGGCCAGAACACAAATACCCCACTTCAACGAATCACGCCAGCCGGCGAAGATATTAGAGCTGCTCAACCTTAAAGTTGGGATACCCGCCTCCCGGCGGAAAGGAAATATTGAACATACATACTCCTGGAGTAAAATCCGCATCCAAATAAGTCACTGCAAGCTTGTCGCCGACACCTTCACCGTTACCATTGAACGAGACTTTAAATCGAGCGATGTCTTTATGCTCCATCAAGTGCTTAGTCTGACTTATAAGTTTAAACTGATCAGAAAAATCAAAATTCACACTCGTAACAGTCGAGCCTAGATTTTGAACTGAAAAATCCATTTCATGATGTAAACCGGAATGAGAGCCTCCATTTCCAGCAACCACGAACAAAGGCCGAATGGATTTTGCGCGTTGATCACGAGCATTTCGCATATTGTCTAATTCAGCTTGGACCTGTTCCCTAGATACAGAAACCAGTTCTTTCTGCTGCTCAACAGAGTTTTTCAACTCTACAGCCTGAAGCCTTAGTGCCTCATTGTTCTGACGAAGTTCAAGCCCTTGCTGGAAGAAACCAAGAACCAGCCACAGTATCGAAATAGGCCCAAACACTCCGGCTAAAAAATCACCAAACTCATTTAAGGCCATCACTTCAAGCGAACCAATTCTCGAACCGGCAAAGTGGTAGACCCCGTACAAATAAATAGCCGAAAGAACTAAACCAATTCCTGATAGCCAACGGTTCATAACGAACTCCATTTCTAGTTTTTGCAGAATAATACCTGCGACGTATCCCCATGCCCACAGAAAACCAACACATCACCTACATGGCCTGGCTCATCTATACGGGGCCGCGGAGCTGATCGAAAAGAGTTCGCCCTAACCAGCTGCTGGCCGCTCAGCACATATCCTGAGCACCTGGCAGGGCGAACTGGGACGCGCTCCGCAACGCTGCGTCTCCTCTGCAATTCTGAACTATTCACAACTGAACAGCCTGCCGGTGAACGGCGGGCGAGGAATCTTGCATGTTCGATTTTCTAAAAAAGCGCTTTCGTCGCAAGCCCACCGAGAAGTCCTCAGCATCAACTTTCGCCGGCGGCTCAGCCGACAGCCTTTACACCCCATCATCCAGCCCCATAAGAAGCGCCCCTCCATCAGATCTGCTCAGCCCTCTAAATCCGCTGAGCCCGTTCAGCCCTCTCAGTCAGGTCGATTCGTACGAGCCGCCCCGCTCACACAGCCATTGCGCACCTACCAGTTACAGCAGCCATGACAGCGGTAGCAGTTACTCGTCGAACGACAGCTGCAGTTCGTCCAGCTCGAGTGATAGCAGCTCCAGCTACAGCAAAGACTGAATCCACTTCCCACCTTCTGCCACCACGCGCGGCATGGAGCAAGTAATGAAAAAAGAACTGATCAAGATCAGCGAGTTTCAGCGCCGGCGATGGGGCGAAGGCGGCACACCGCAATGCCCGCAGGCCATCCGCAACCACATTCGCAACGGCATGGTGCCCGGCGAGCAGATCGGCAAACTCTGGTACGTTGACTGGGCCGCGTTCAGCCGGTCGAACGGCAACGACCTAGTGGCGATGGTATTGAAAGGAGCTGCATGATGGCACCACGGCCGCGCAATACTGCGAACAAAAGCCTTCCGCAGAACCTGTACTTCGATGCGCGGCGCTCGACTTATCGTTACCGGCGGCCGACCGATGGGAAGTGGTTCCAGTTCGGTAGTGACCGCATCAAAGCGATCGACGCCGCGAAGCAGTTGAACCTGGAATTTATGCGCGGTGCTGACCTAGTCGGTGCCGTGATGTCCGCTTCATCGGAGTCGTTCGCTACCTTCCTCGATAAGTACGAAGCTGATGTGCTGCCACCGCGAGAGCTGGCCAAGGGCACGCTCGGCTTGTACGCAGTGCACTTCAGGTGTTTCCGCAAGCAGTTCGAGGGAAAGGCCGTCGACCAGATATCCATTCGCATGGTCGCGGAAATGCTGGACGCTCTCACCCCGCGCACCGCGAACCAGTGCCGGGCTCTACTCGTCGACATCTTCAACCACGCAGCGGCCAAAGGCTTATGCCCGGAGAACCCGGCGGCCAGCACAATCAACCGCATCGAGAAGAAGCAGCGCAAGCGTCACACCATAGAGGGCCTGAAGGCCATCCGGGAGAAGGCGCCTGCCTGGCTGCAGAACGCAATCGATCTCGCCCTGATCACCGCCCAGCGCCGAACAGACATCCTGGACATGCGCTTCGATGGCGTTCGTGAGGGCTTCTTGTACGTAGTGCAGAAGAAGACGGCCAAGGCTAGTGACGCGGCATGGATTCGCTTTCGGGTTACTGCCGAATTGCAGGCCGTGATCAGTCGGTGCCGCGATGACACCGCTTCGCCGTATCTGGTACACCGAAAGCCTGATCGCTTGAAACAGAAACAGGCACAGACCAAGGACCACTGGACGAAGGTTGAAGAGCGGTATCTCACGCGTGCATTCAAGGACGCCAGGGAGGCGGCGGAATGCTACAAGGGATGGAAGGAAGAGGAGATGCCGGGCTTCCATGAAGTGCGAGCGCTGTCGCTGCACCTGTACAAGAAAGCCGGAAAGGATGGACAGAAGATCGCAGGGCACGCGAGCGAGGGTATGACCAAAAACTACCAGCGGGACCATGAGGAAATCGTCTGGTCCGAGGCGATTCCGGACCTGAATATCAGCGAAATCACCGGATAGTTTTGCGCCAGTTTTGCGCAGACCTGAAACGAGAAAGGGGATCAAGCCGCTAAGTGCTTGATCCCCTTACGAAATATGGTCGGGACGGAGTGATTCGAACACTCGACCCCTAGCACCCCATGCTAGTGCGCTACCGGACTGCGCTACGCCCCGACTAGGCGTTGACTCTGTTCCTCATCTCGAGGAACGCTCAAGAATATATCGCAAGCTTTTGAAAACTGGAAGTATTTAAAAGCAGGAATTTATTTCTTGAGGACTACCAGAACATCTTCCAGCTCCGCGATCATCTGGCGGATCATTTGTTTGTATTGGGTGGTGTCGTCTTTGGCTTCATCGCCGGACAAACGCAGGCGCGCGCCGCCGATGGTGAACCCCTGATCGTAAAGAAGCGCGCGGATCTGCCGGATCATCAGCACGTCCTGGCGCTGATAATACCGGCGGTTTCCGCGGCGTTTGACGGGGTTGAGTTGAGGAAACTCCTGCTCCCAGTAGCGCAGCACGTGCGGCTTTACCGCACACAGCTCGCTGACTTCACCAATGGTGAAGTAGCGTTTGCCCGGGATGACGGGTAGTTCGTCGTTATGACTTGGTTCCAGCATAAGCCTCAACTCGGGCCTTCAACTTCTGCCCTGGACGAAAGGTGACCACACGGCGAGCCGTGATCGGGATTTCTTCTCCCGTTTTCGGATTGCGGCCAGGCCGCTGGCGTTTGTCCCGAAGGTCGAAATTGCCGAAACCGGACAATTTGACTTGTTCGTTGTCTTCAAGAGCGTGCCTGATTTCTTCAAAAAACAGTTCGACCAATTCCTTGGCTTCCCGCTTGTTCAGGCCCAGCTCTTCATACAGACGTTCCGCCATCTCAGCTTTCGTCAAAGCCCCCATACGTCACTTCCTTAACGTGGCGTTCAACCTTTGTTCGAGCGAGGTGAGGATGTTTTGCGTCGTGGTATTCACCTCATCGTCATTAAGAGTGCGCGATGGATGCTGCCAGGTCAAGCCAACTGCAAGGCTTTTTCTATGCGGATCAATGCCTTTACCCTGATACACGTCAAATAGCCTGAGGTCCGTTAGCCATTCGCCTGCATTTTCACGGATTACGTCCAGTACGGCAGTGGCCGCAACGTCTTTGTCCGCCAGCAGTGCAAGGTCACGACGCACTTCAGGAAAGCGCGATAACTCCTGGAATTTAGGCATTTTGCCCGAAGCCACTTCGGCCAGAACCAGCTCGAAAACGAAGACCGGACGGTCGAGACCGAGGGTTTTCGACAATTCAGGGTGGATGGCGCCGACATAACCTACCAAACGACCATCACGCTCGATGCGCGCGGTTTGACCCGGGTGCAACGCAGGGTGTTTACCTGGCACGAACGTGAACGAATCCAGCGCACCGGCGAAGCCAAGCACCGCTTCCACATCGGCTTTGACGTCGAAGAAATCCACGACATCGCGACCTTGTGCCCAGCCTTCCGGCAGGCGGCTACCGCATACCACACCGGCCAGCATCGGCTCTTGCTTCAAGCCTTCCAGCTGACCGACGAAGCGCAGGCCGCTTTCGAACAGGCGGACGCGATCCTGCTGGCGGTTCAGGTTGTGCTGAAGTGCCTTGACCAGACCCGGCCACAGGGACGAACGCATCGCAGCCATGTCGTTGGAAATCGGGTTGGCCAGTAGCAGCGGCTCGACACCCGGATTAAACAACTCGAATTGTTTCGGATCGATGAAGCTGTACGTGATCGCTTCCTGATAACCACGGGCCACCAGCAGACGACGCAGCTCTGGCAGATCGCTGCGCGCTTCAGCCTTGGCTTGTGGCGCCAGACGGGCTTGCGGGTAACGAACCGGCAGGCGGTTGTAACCGTACAGGCGGGCCAGCTCTTCGATCAGGTCAACTTCCAGACTGATATCGAAACGGAAGCTTGGCACTTCTACGCGCCACTGCCCTGCCCCATCGGCAGAAATGGTCAGACCCAAAGCGCTGAGCAGACGCTCGACTTCGGCCGAATCCATTTCCATACCCAACATCTGGGTGATGCGCTGGGCACGCAGGGTGATCGGCGCGATCGACGGCAGGTGCTGCTCGCTGACGGTTTCGACGATCGGGCCGGCTTCGCCACCGGTGATTTCCAGCAGCAGGCCAGTGGCGCGCTCCATGGCTTCACGGGCCAGCTTCCAGTCCACGCCACGCTCGTAGCGGTGCGAAGCGTCGGTGTGCAGGCCGTAGGAACGAGCCTTGCCAGCGACGGCAATCTGGTCGAAGAACGCGCTTTCCAGGAAAATATCGCGCGTGGTCGCGGTGTTGACGCCGCTGTGCTCGCCGCCCATGACGCCGGCGATAGCCAAGGCGCGGGTGTGGTCGGCAATCACCAGCGTATCGCTACGCAGGCTGACTTCCTGACCGTCGAGCAGCACCAGCTTCTCGCCTTCTTCGGCCATGCGCACGCGAATGCCGCCATTGATTTCGGCGAGATCGAAGGCGTGCAGCGGCTGGCCCAGTTCCAGCATCACGTAATTGGTGATGTCGACGGCGGCGTCGATGCTGCGCACGTCGGCACGACGCAGGCGCTCGACCATCCACAGTGGCGTAGGTTTAGACAGGTCAACGTTACGGATCACACGACCCAGGTAACGCGGGCAAGCGTTTGGCGCCAGCACTTCGATCGAACGCACTTCGTCGTGTACGGCAGGAACGCTGGCAATGGCCGGGCGAACCACCGGGGCGGCATAAAGCGCACCGACTTCGCGGGCCAGACCGGCCAGCGACAGGCAATCACCGCGGTTCGGGGTCAGGTCGACCTCGATGCTGGCGTCGTCGAGGCTCAGGTATTCACGAATGTCCTGACCGACCGGCGCATCGGCCGGCAATTCCATCAGGCCGTCGTTGCCTTCGCCGATTTGCAGTTCGGCCTGGGAGCACAGCATGCCGTTGGATTCAACTCCACGCAGCTTGGCTTTCTTGATTTTGAAATCGCCCGGCAGTTCGGCACCGATCATGGCGAACGGGATCTTCAGGCCCGGGCGCACGTTGGGTGCACCGCATACGACCTGGAAAGTTTCCGCGCCACTGCTGACCTGGCAAACACGCAACTTGTCGGCGTCCGGGTGTTGCTCGGTGCTCAGCACCTCACCCACCACCACGCCACTGAATTCACCGGCGGCCGGCGTAACACTATCGACCTCAAGACCGGCCATCGACAGACGAGCAACCAGCTCGTCGCGATTTACCTGCGGGCTTACCCAGCCACGCAGCCATTGTTCACTGAATTTCATCCTGCTCTCCTAAGAATTCGTTACGACTAGCGAAATTGCGCGAGGAACCGCAAGTCGTTGTCGAAGAACAGACGCAAGTCGTTCACGCCGTAACGCAGCATGGCCAGACGCTCAACGCCCATGCCGAAGGCAAAGCCCGAAAACTCTTCCGGGTCGATCCCGGACATACGCAGCACGTTCGGGTGAACCATGCCGCAGCCCATGACTTCCAGCCAGCCAGTCTGCTTGCAGACACGGCAACCTTTACCGCTGCACATCACGCATTCCATGTCGACTTCGGCGGATGGCTCGGTGAACGGGAAGTACGAAGGACGGAAACGCACAGCCAGTTCTTTTTCGAAGAACACGCGCAGGAACTCTTCGATGGTCCCTTTCAGGTCGGCGAAGTTGATATCGCGGTCGACCAGCAGGCCTTCGACCTGGTGGAACATCGGGGAGTGAGTGATATCGGAGTCGCTACGGTACACACGGCCTGGACAGACGATGCGGATCGGCGGCTGTTTCGATTCCATGGTGCGAACCTGTACCGGCGAGGTATGGGTGCGCAGCAACATGTTGGCATTGAAATAGAAGGTGTCATGCATCGACCGGGCCGGGTGATGGCCTGGGATGTTGAGCGCTTCGAAGTTGTGGTAGTCGTCTTCGACCTCAGGGCCTTCGGCGATGCCGTAGCCGATGTGAGTGAAGAACTGTTCGATACGTTCCAGAGTGCGAGTAACCGGATGCAGACCACCCGAGGTCTGGCCACGGCCAGGCAGGGTCACGTCAATGGACTCGGCAGACAGTTTGGCGGCCAGATCAGCCTCTTCAAACAGTGCCTTGCGCGCATTGAGAACCTCTGTGACACGCTCCTTGGCAACGTTGATCAGCGCACCGACTTGCGGACGCTCTTCCGCCGGCAAATTCCCCAGGGTCTTCATCACCTGAGTCAATTCACCCTTTTTGCCAAGGTAGTGAACCCGGATTTGCTCCAGGGCATTGATATCTTCAGCGCTTTGCACAGCCTCTAGTGCTTGAGAGACGAGCGCGTCCAGGTTTTCCATGTACAGACTCCAGATACAAAATAGGGGAAGAGCTTGAAGGCTCTTCCCCTATTTATGACGTTTAACACCTGACCCCACAGAGGTGAGGCCGGGTGACTGTCGGGGGTACTTAAGCCAAGGTGGCTTTAGCTTTCTCGACAATCGCAGCAAACGCCGCTTTTTCGTTCACTGCCAGATCAGCCAGAACCTTACGGTCGATCTCGATGGACGCTTTTTTCAGGCCGGCGATGAAACGGCTGTAGGACAGACCGTTGATACGTGCACCAGCGTTGATACGAGCGATCCACAGAGCGCGGAACTGACGTTTTTTCTGACGACGGTCACGGTAGGCGTATTGGCCTGCCTTGATTACCGCTTGCTTGGCAACACGGAATACGCGCGAGCGAGCGCCGTAGTAGCCTTTAGCAAGTTTCAGAATTTTTTTGTGACGTTTACGGGCAATGACGCCACGCTTTACACGAGCCATGAGTTACTTCCTCTATTCTTGACTAAAATTAACGAAGGCGCAGCATGCGCTCGACTTTTGCCACGTCAGACGGATGCAGCAAGCTGCTACCGCGCAGTTGACGCTTACGCTTGGTCGACATTTTAGTCAGGATGTGGCTCTTGAAAGCGTGCTTGTGCTTGATACCGTTAGCAGTTTTCAAAAACCGCTTAGCAGCACCACTTTTCGTTTTCATTTTTGGCATGTTCGGATACTCCGCATTCAGTTGATAAACATAATCAGAAGGCCTGCCGTGCCCTGTTGATTACTTCTTCTTTTTCGGGGCGATGACCATGATCAGCTGGCGTCCTTCCATCTTAGGATGCTGTTCGACCGAACCGTACTCGAGCAAGTCACCTTCAACTCGCTTGAGGAGTTCCATCCCCAGCTCCTGGTGGGCCATCTCACGGCCGCGGAATCGCAAGGATACCTTGGCCCTGTCCCCGTCACTCAGGAAACGTACCAGGTTGCGCAGTTTTACCTGGTAATCCCCTTCCTCCGTCCCTGGACGAAACTTGATTTCTTTAACCTGAATCTGCTTCTGGTTTTTCTTGGCTGCGGCAATCTGCTTCTTCTTCTCGAAGATCGATTTGCCGTAGTCCATCAGTTTGCAAACAGGGGGTACTGCATCGGCGGAAATTTCCACCAGATCCAGCTTGGCCTCTTCAGCCTTAAGAAGCGCGTCTTCAATTGACACAATCCCAAGCTGTTCACCTTCAGCCCCAATTAACCGAACCTCGCGTGCCGAGATATTCTCGTTGATCGGGGCTTTCGGTGCAGCTCGTTTATCTTGTCTCATTTCACGCTTAATAATAATTACTCCGAATCTGGGCGACCACGCCGGGAAACCGCTTGCGCGAGAAACTCAGCGAACTGGGCGACGGGCATCGAGCCCAGGTCAGCACCTTCACGAGTACGCACAGCGACAGTCTGCATCTCGACTTCCCGATCTCCGATAACCAAGAGATAGGGAACCTTGAGCAAAGTATGCTCGCGGATTTTAAAGCCGATCTTTTCATTTCTCAAGTCAGACTTGGCACGAAACCCGCTTTCGTTGAGAGTTTTTTCAACCTCGGCGGCAAAATCGGCTTGTTTATCAGTGATATTCATAATCACTGCCTGGGTCGGCGCCAGCCACGCAGGGAATGCACCCTCGTAGTGCTCGATCAGAATTCCGACGAAGCGCTCGAAGGAACCCAGGATCGCCCGGTGCAACATCACCGGGTGCTTGCGACTGTTGTCTTCGGAGACGTATTCGGCTCCCAGACGGACAGGCAGGTTAAAATCGAGCTGAAGGGTACCACACTGCCAGACGCGGCCGAGGCAATCTTTCAGCGAGAACTCGATCTTCGGACCGTAGAACGCACCCTCGCCCGGCTGCAGATCGTACGGCAGGCCCGCGCTATCAAGGGCTGCGGCCAATGCCGCTTCGGCGCGATCCCATAGTTCGTCGGAACCGACGCGTTTTTCCGGACGAGTGGACAGCTTCATCTCGACGTCTTTGAAGCCGAAGTCGGCATAAACGTCCATGGTCAGCTTGATGAACGCGGCGGATTCGGCCTGCATCTGCTCTTCAGTACAGAAGATGTGAGCATCGTCCTGAGTGAAGGCACGAACGCGCATGATGCCGTGCAGCGCACCCGACGGCTCATTACGGTGGCAGGCACCGAATTCGGCCAGACGCATTGGCAGCTCGCGGTAGCTTTTCAGGCCCTGGTTGAACACCTGCACGTGGCAAGGGCAGTTCATCGGCTTGATGGCGTAGTCGCGGTTTTCCGACTGGGTGGTGAACATGTTGTCGGCGTAGTTGGCCCAGTGCCCGGATTTCTCCCACAGGCTGCGGTCAACGACTTGTGGAGTCTTGATCTCCAGATAACCGTTGTCGCGTTGAACCTTGCGCATGTACTGCTCGAGCACCTGGTACAGAGTCCAGCCGTTCGGGTGCCAGAACACCATGCCCGGCGACTCTTCCTGGGTGTGGAACAGGCCCAGGCGCTTGCCGATCTTGCGGTGATCGCGTTTTTCAGCTTCTTCGATGCGCTGGATGTAAGCCGCCAGCTGCTTCTTGTCCGCCCATGCGGTGCCGTAAACGCGCTGCAATTGCTCGTTCTTGGCATCGCCACGCCAGTAGGCGCCAGACAGCTTGGTCAGCTTGAAGGATTTCAGGAAGCGCGTGTTCGGCACGTGCGGGCCACGGCACATGTCGACGTATTCTTCGTGATAGTACAGGCCCATGGCCTGCTCGTTCGGCATGTCTTCGACCAGACGCAGCTTGTAGTCTTCGCCGCGGGCCTTGAACACTTCGATCACTTCGGCGCGCGGAGTGACTTTTTTGATCACGTCGTAATCTTTCTCGATCAGCTGCTGCATGCGCTGTTCGATGGCGGCCAGGTCGTCGGGCGTGAAAGGACGCTCGAAGGCGATGTCGTAATAGAAGCCTTCTTCGATGACCGGGCCGATGACCATCTTGGCCGTCGGGTACAACTGCTTGACCGCGTGGCCAACCAGGTGGGCGCAAGAGTGGCGAATGATCTCCAGCCCCTCTTCATCCTTTGGCGTAATGATTTGCAGCGAGGAATCGCTGTCGATGATATCGCTGGCGTCGACCAGCTTGCCATTGACCTTGCCGGCCACGGTGGCCTTGGCCAGACCGGCACCAATGGATGCGGCGACCTCGGCTACGGAAACCGGGTGATCGAATGAACGTTGACTGCCATCGGGAAGAGTAATAGTTGGCATGGCGCCTCCTCTCCTAGTGGTGACCCCTACCAAAGGTCACGTGGGTTGGGATGAGCCAGTACAAGATCCGGTCCAGGCCATTCAATAACGAACGCCTGCCTTACAGCGGCAGGAGCCTTGCGGCCAACCGGAAAACCGAACCAGAGTGACTGGGATTCAAATCAGGGTTATTCGCGCCTCTGCCGCTACCGGGACTGAAGGTCATCCGGAGCCTGCAAACGCCCGAGCAGGGCATGCTAGCACAGATGAACGGTCGTCGATGCACCGGGGTTTTCTGCTGGGGCAAATCGGGCTTTTTTATGCCAGAGTGCTGAACTTGAACCCCGCGTCACCCATCAGATAAAAGACATTGACCCAAAAGGAGCATCTCAGCATGCGTCTGAATCGTTTATTTGCCGTCGTCGCACCCGTCGTCCTGCTGCTGCCGCTGACTGCTCATGCCGACTGGCCAAAGGGCGAGCGCGAGAAGTACATGGCGCAGTGCACACAAGCTGCTTCCCCGCAGATTGGCGCTGCGGCTGCAAAAGCTCACTGTGCATGCGGTGCTGATGCGATCAAATCGTACCCGGCCAGCGACATCCAGTCATTGATGGACAACACCGCCAGTGACGCACTGAAACAAAAAGCACTGACTAAAATTGCCTCCTGCAAAGCCGATGAGAAGGCGAAAAAATAAGCCCCACAGAACGCTTTGAAGGCCTTAACAGCCGATGAAAAGCCTCTGAAAACAGCTTTTTCGTACAAAATATGCAGGTTTTACAGCTTTTTTTATTGTCTTTACTTTCGGCTGAAAGCCTTTTAAAACGGGGCTTTCAGCCACATATAGCAACAAAGAGAACGCGACTGCAGGGCAAACAGCACGGCCGGGGGGCTCCCAAAGCGAACATTTCGACTATGATACTCCGGTGTGCCCAGTTGGCCTGAGCAGCACAGTACTACTGAAAATATATGTTTCTTGGAGATACACCATGTCTAATCGCCAAACCGGCACCGTTAAATGGTTCAACGATGAAAAAGGCTTCGGCTTCATCACTCCTCAAGGTGGCGGTGACGACCTGTTCGTACACTTCAAAGCTATCGAAAGCGACGGTTTCAAAAGCCTGAAAGAAGGCCAAACCGTTTCCTTCGTGGCTGAGAAAGGCCAAAAGGGTATGCAAGCTGCACAAGTTCGCCCAGAGTAATTTTCTGGCGCACTAAAAAACCCCGTCCATGTGACGGGGTTTTTTTATGGATGAAACAAAAGCCTGCAGCAATCAGCCGCAGTTGACGCGAGTGACCACCAGGTTGTTATCGGTGTTCAGGTTCAGGCGATCGGAGCGGTACTCCAGGGTCACCATGTCATCGGGCTTGAGGAACCGGGCATTCTGCGCGCCTGCACGGGTGCGTGCCTGCTCCAGCAGTTCGGGCGAAGCCTTTTTGCCAAGGGTGAATTCGGCAGCCTTTGCTTCACAACGGCTGTGGCCGGTATCGGTCGCCACCGGGTCCTTTACCGACTCGGTGGACGTACTGCTGCAACCAGCCAGCAGCGTGGCAGCCAACAAAGTACCCAATGACGCGAGCTTCCAAGGCATGAAGCCTCCTTTTTTCAATAGTTAAGCTGAGATCGTGCGACCGCCATTTTGGTGTTTGGTTTCAAGACCGGCGCTATCACCCTGCCCTCGGCCTGGACAAGCGGCGAGTTTGCCTGAGCATCACCCTGCCGTTCATCCCGCAATCGTGACTAAATATGAACAGCGCTCAATAGACGTCGATGTAGTCGAACGGCGGATTCGGCCAGTTTTCTTTCAGCGCATTAAAGATCTGCATGACCCAGACTTCGTCGCTGGCCGCGACCAATCCGACATAACCCGAGCCCTTGGCCCATGTTTCCAGGCGAAACAGCAGCCCGTCGATATCAGTACCGCCCACGACACCCGACGAAATGTAGGCGATGCCGCCCTTGGTGACCCGCAGCTGGGTGTGCTCATCATCGCTGGCAGAGGCCAGTAGCTGACGCACCGCCCCAAGGGTCAAGCCGTCAGGAGTGTTCAAATCGATCTGCACAGCACAGTCCTTGAAAATTCGTCAAAGACCAAGTGTCGCATAGCCCTCCCTTCATGCCTAAGTCGGAGTGCCAAACGTCCCGCAAAATGGTTAACTCGACACTCAGACATCTCGATTTCACGAGCGCCATCATGACCACCGTAAGCATCGACGCCAACATCACAATCAAGTGGCCACAGGGCCACAGCTCTTACAGCCCGGGCACCCCGGAAGAGTTGGCAATCATTGGTATCGATTTGCTGGTCAAGGAACTGGGGACGCAAGCCGCCCAGACCTTCATCGCACAGGTACTCGAGAAGTACCCCGCCGACTATATGGGCGCAACAGAAACCGAGTAAGCGTAAAAAACCCGCAGGCGGGCACCTGCGGGGCATACGGCTTACTTCAGGCGAGCCAGCCGCTGGGTCAGCAGGTCGAAGAAGCCCTGAGCGTCGCCATTTTCAACCCAGAAGGCATTCTTCGGCGCCTTCAGGCCGTCATACCAGTCGACAATGGTCTGGCCAAAGGTCGGCCCTTCGCGGCTATCAACCACTACGTTGACCGAACGACCGGTGAACAGCTCCGGTTTGAGCAGGTAAGCGATGACCGTGGCGTCATGCACCGGGCCTCCCGGAATACCGTAGTGCTCCATGTCGCCCTTGACGTATTCGTTGAGAATATCGCCCACCAGTTTGCTGGCATTGTTGTTCAGAGCGGCGATCTGCTTCAGGCGCGCTTCACTGGTGAGGATCTTGTGGGTCACGTCCAGCGGCAAATAAGTCAGCTTGACGCCGCTTTTCAGCACCACTTCCGCCGCCTGTGGGTCGGCGAACAGGTTGAATTCGGCCATCGGGGTGATGTTGCCGCCGTTGAAGTGCGCACCGCCCATGATCACCACTTCCTTGATGCCCTGAACGATTTCAGGTTCCTGGATCAGCGCCAGGGCCAGGTTGGTCTGTGGCCCGAGCATGGCGATGGTGATGCTATGGGGCTTGGCGGCCTTCAGGGTATCGATCAGATAGTTGACCGCGTTGCCTTTGGCCAGGCCTTTCTTCGGCTCATGCACGGTGACACCCGACAGGCCTTCCTTGCCGTGGATGTTCTCGGCATAGATCGGCGTGCGCATCAGCGGTTTCGGCGCGCCCGCGTAAACAGGCACCTCTTCGCGGCCCGCCCACTCGCGGGCCAGACGCGCGTTACGCGAGGTCTTGTCCAGGCGCACGTTGCCAGCGACGGTGGTCAGTGCACGAATGTTCAGTTCTTCCGGCGAGGCCAGGGCAAACAGCAAGGCGACCACATCGTCGGCCCCCGGATCGGTGTCGATGATCAAGTCGATCTTTTCCGCTGCCTGGGCGCTTGTTGCAGTAATCAGGGACAAAAGCAGCAGACTCCGAAGCAGGTGGTGCAGTTTCTGGGCATAGCGGTGCATAGCGCACTCCTTGTGCGTGGGAAGAACGGAAAGTTAGAACGTTACGCCAGCCACCAACACAATGTTGCAGTACGGCTGACATTCGCCTGTACGAACAATCGCCCGTGCTTGTCGGCTGAGCGCTTTGAATTGCTCATGACCGAGCAGTTCGCGCCGGCCAACCGCGCCTTCGGCATTCAGTTCATCCAGTGTGCTCAAGGCCGACGGTTTCTTGTCCAGAATCTCATGGGCCAGCACATGGCTTTCGACCTGCATTTCGCTGAGCACGACTTTCAAGGTACTGACGAAATCCGGAATGCCGTGGGTCAAGGCCAGATCGATCAATTCGACGCCGGGCGGTACGGGCAGACCGGCATCGCCGATCACGATCATGTCGCCATGGCCCAGAGACGCGATCAGCCGCGACAGCGCGACGTTGAGCAAAGGTGTCTTTTTCATGGTGTTTTAAAGGCCTGTACGTCAGACAAGGTGGGAATCGAAGGTTGCGCGCCGGCCCGGGTGACCGACAGCGCAGCGGCGACCTGACCGAAACGGATCGCCTCGGCCTCGCCTTTGCCGGCCGCCAGGGCCGCGGCGAAACCACCGACAAACGTGTCACCGGCCGCAGTGGTATCGACCGCCTTCACTTTCGGCGCCGGGAAATGCTCCAAGCGTGTGCCATTGGCAAACAGCGATCCCTGAGCGCCGAGGGTAATGATCACTTTGCCGGCACCCATGGCGATCAACCGGGTCGCGGCGATTTCGGCAGTGCTCAGGGAGTCCACGGGCAAACCGCTCAAGGCCGAGGCTTCGCTTTCGTTGGGGATCAGGTAATCGATGGCCGCGTACCAATCCGCTGGCAGCGGGCGACTGGCCGGCGCCGGATTGAGGATCACGGTTTTGCCCAGCTCACGGCCGCGCTTCAAGGCATGGCCGACCGTGGCATCCGGCACTTCCAGCTGACAGATGATCACATCCGCCGTCTGCAACACGCTGTCGAAACGGTCGATCACCTCGGGGGTCAGCGCACCATTGGCGCCGGCAACAATCACAATCGCGTTCTGACTGTTGTCATCGACCACGATCAACGCCACACCGCTGGAATCTTCGACAGTACTGACTGCCTGGCAATCGATCTGATCGGCCAACAACGCTCCGCGCAGCGCGTCGCCATAGGCATCACTGCCGACACAACCGACCATCGACACCTGCGCCCCCAGACGCGCCGCGGCCACGGCCTGGTTCGCGCCCTTGCCACCGGAAACCGTGGAAAACGACTGGCCTATCAGCGTTTCACCACCACGGGGCAGCCGTGGCGCCCGGGTCACCAGGTCCATGTTCAGGCTGCCTATTACCACTACTTTTGCTGGCATACATCACTACTCATCAATTCGATTTCAGCGGTATTGGTCAAACACACCGGCCAGCGGCGCGGTCGATTCTCGCAGGACAATACTGGGCGTCACGATGCGCTGATCGGTCGCCAGATCCGGCGCGGCAATCCGGCGCAGCAGCACCTCGGCCGCCATCTCGCCAAGCCGCAGGATCGACTGGCCCACGGTGGTCAACGCCGGATAGACATAACGGCTCATCTGGATATCGTCGAAACCGATCACCGACAGCTCGGTGGGCACGCGAATATTGCGCTCGGCAGCGGCGCGCAACACACCGATGCCGATCATGTCGTTACCGGCGAAGATCGCACTGGGCGGATTCCTTTCCAGCAGGATCGCAGCGGCGTTGTAACCGCCGGTGCTGGTGAAATCGCTTTCCAGCATGCGCTCACGCGGCACTTCGACGCCCGCCTCTTTCAAGGCGCGGCAATATCCGGCCAGACGCATCTGCGCCACGCTGGTACTCGCCGGCCCGCCAATCGTGGCAATGTCCCGATGCCCCAGCTCCAGCAAGTGCCGGGTCGCCAGATAGGCGCCGTATTCGTGATCGATACGCACCAGGTCCGCATCGACGCCTTCCAGATCACGGTCGACGATCACCATCGGCGTGCGCACGCCCGCCAGGCCTTCAGCCAGGCCGCTGTCACCACCGGCAGACGCAACGATCAAACCGTCGATGCGTTTTTCCAGCAGTACGCGAAGGTAGCTACGCTGCTTGTCCGGGTTGTCGTCGGAATTACAGAGGATGACGCAATAGCCGTTGCGCTCGCAGTAATCCTCGATGCCACGGGCCAACTCGGCGAAGTAAGGGTTGAGGCTGTTGGGCACCAGCAGGCCGATGGTCGCGGTGGTTTTCGCTTTCAACGAGCGGGCCACGGCGCTGGGCACGTAGTCGAGGCTTTTGATTGCCGCCTCGACCTTGATCCGCACTTCCTCACTGACCGGCCGCGTCTTGTTCACCACATGGGAAACCGTGGTGTAGGAAATGCCCGCGAGTGCCGCTACATCCTTGATCGTTGCCATGACTCAGGTCCGCCGGCTTACGCGCTGACTGCGATAAGTATCGAGCACCACCGCCACCACGATAACCGCACCGGTGATGATGCGTTTGGTCGGTTCGGTCGCGCCGATCTGCGCCAGACCGGCCGCCAGTACGGAAATAATCAAGACGCCGAAGAACGTGCTGATAACCGAACCGCGCCCGCCCATCAGGCTGGTGCCGCCGATCACCACCGCGGCGATCACTTGCAGCTCCAGACCGGAACCGGCATTCGGGTCCGCCGCTTCCAGGCGGGAAATCTGAAACAGCGCAGCGATACCGGCCAGCAGCCCCATCAGACTGAAGACCAGGATCTTGTAGGGCTTCGGATTGATCCCTGCCAGACGCACCGCCTCTTCGTTGGTGCCGATGCCGATCAGGTAACGACCGAACACCGTACGCGTCAGCACGGCCTGGGCAATGAAGATAATCAGCAAGGCAATGATGAATGACGGCGAGATGCCGAATGCAATCGGGTTGGACAGCCAAGCGAACGCATCACCGATGTACGCGGTGCGCGAACCGGTCATCTGATACGCCAGCCCCCGCGCCATTTCCAGCACCCCGAGGGACACGATGAACGACGGAATCCGCCACGCCACGGTGATCGAACCGGTGAGGGTGCCAGCCAGTGCCGCAGCCCCCATACCCAGCAACGCCGCCGGCAACACGCTCCAGCCCCAGCCGAGGATCGCCACGCTGACCGTCGACGCCGCGAGCGCCAGCACTGAACCGACTGACAAATCGATTCCGCCGATGATCAATACGAAGGTCATGCCGACCGCCAGCACCATCAAATCGGGAATCTGGTTGGCCAGGGTGCTGAAGGTGTCGTAAGACAGGAAATGGCTGCTCAGCACCGAGAACAGCGCGACCATCGCCAGCAAGGCACCGGCCAGGCCCAGGTAAGTGCCGAGGCCATAAAAATTGCCGCTACGTTTGCCGACCAGAGTTGCAGTATTCATGGAAGATCCCTAGGCGCTGCTTCGTTGAGCAACGCATCACGTTTTTGGTAGCCGGCGAAAGCGGCGGCAAGCAAATCATCCTGGGTCCAGCTGTCACGCTCGAAGGTGTCGATCAGACGCCCTGCCGACAGCACACCGATGCGGTCGCAGATCAGCATCAATTCCCTCAGGTCGCTGGACACCACCACCAGCGCTTTGCCCTGACGGGTCAACTCACCGAGCAACGTATAGATGTCGAACTTGGCGCCGACGTCGATGCCACGGGTCGGCTCGTCGAACAGCAACACTGTGCAGTCGCGCTCCAGCCAGCGACCGATCACGACTTTCTGCTGATTGCCGCCGGACAGCTCCGAGACCAATTGCGTCGGGCTGGAGCTGCGAATGCGCATGGCGTCGATCTGACGCTGGGCCAGCGCCATCTCGTCAGCGTTGTTGACGAAGCCGCCGCTGGAAATCACCGGCATATTGCCCAGGGCAATGTTGGCGCTGATCGATTGCGTCAGCAGCAGGCCTTCGCCCTTGCGATCTTCGGTGATCAGCGCGATGCCATGACCGACCGCGTCGGCCGGCGAACGAATATTCACCACCCGAGCCGGCGCCCCTAGCGCGACGGTGCCGCTGTCGGCTGTATCGGCACCGAAGATCAGGCGCAGCAACTCGGTGCGCCCTGCCCCGATCAAACCGGAAATCCCGAAAATCTCGCCGGCGCGCACTTCGAAGGACACGTCGCGGACTTTGTCGGAGCGAGTCAGCCCTTTGACCGTCAAGGCTGGTGCGCCGATGTTGCGCGACCCCATGTCGATGTGTTCGCCCAATTCACGGCCGACCATCAGGGTGACCAGTTGCTCACTGTTGTAATTGGCCATCGGCTCGACGCAGACCAGGTTGCCGTCGCGCAATACCGCGATGCGCTGGGCCACCCGCGCCAGTTCTTCAAGGCGGTGGGAAATGTAGATGATCGACACGCCGCGAGCCTGCAGGCGAGTGATCTGCTCAAACAACATTTCGACTTCACGGGCCGTGAGCATCGCGGTCGGCTCGTCGAGGATCAGCACATGGCAATCGCCGATCAGGTTGCGGGCGATCTCCACCATTTGCTGGTGGCCGATACCCAGCTCACCGACCAGGGTGTCCGGGTCGATGGCGTCGAGGCCGACCTGGGCCATGGCCTCGATCGCCGCCCTGCGCAATTGCTTGCGGCTGATCCAGCCACCGTGACTGGGCAGGTTGTCGAGGAACAGGTTTTCCGCCACCGACAACGTCGGCAACAGATTGAGTTCTTGCATGACCATGCGGATGCCCAGCTCTTCGGCCTGGCTCCGGCTGCCGGGACGGTAATCCTGCCCCTGGAATTGCATCTGGCCGGTGGTCGGCTCGACCAGTCCGCCAATGATTTTCGACAGCGTGCTTTTACCGGCGCCATTCTCGCCGGTCAGCGCCAGCACTTCACCGCGCATCAGCGTCAGGTCAATGCCGGTCAGGACGGGTTGGGCGTAGGTCTTGCCGATACCGCTGACCGAGAGGACAGCGTTCGGGGCGCAAACGGACATAAAAACTCTCCATGTGCTCGCCTCAAGAGGCGAGCACCGTTGTGTCGCCAGAAGGACTACTTGGTAACCAGCTCTACTGGGGTTTCGATGACGCCGTTGGTACCGCTGTCGACTTTCTCGCCTTTGATGATTTTCAGCGCGGTCTCGATGCCGAACACCGCTTGCCGGGCAGCAAACTGGTCGGCGGTGGCCAGGACGCGACCGTCCTTGAGCATTGGCTTGATCGCATTGATGTTGTCATAACCGACCACTTGCACCTTGCCGGCCTTGCCCGCTGCACGTACGGCAGATACCGCGCCGACAGCCATGCTGTCGTTGCCGGCCAGCAGGGCTTTGATGTTCGGGTATTCGCTGAGCATCGCCGAGGCTACCTTGCCGCCCTTGTCGATTTCCCAATCGCCAGACTGCAGGGACACGACTTTGATCTGCGCCGCTTCCATCGCATCCTTGAAGCCCGCCGTGCGCTGCTGGGCGTTGGTGGTGGTGGAAACGCCTTCGATGATGCCGACCTCATCACCGGCCTTCAGTTCTTTGGCCAGGTATTCACCCACCAGGCGTGCGCCTTTGCGGTTGTCCGGACCTACGAACGGAACGGTGATGTTTTTGCTTTTGACGACGGCCGGGTCCAGCTGGTTATCGATGTTGATCACGGTGATGCCGGCATCGACTGCTTTCTTGATGACCGGGACCATGGCCTTGGAGTCAGCCGGGGCAATGACCAATGCATTGACTTTGGACAAAATCATTTGCTCGACGATGCGCGTCTGGCCAGCCGTATCCGTTTCGTCCTTGATGCCGTTGGAGATCAGTTCGAAGTCGCCGGAGTGGTCTTTCTGGTAGGCCTTGGCGCCGTCTTCCATGGTCAGGAAGAATTCGTTGGCCAGGGATTTCATGACCAGTGCGACTTTAGGTTTTTCAGGGGTTTCGGCGAACGCCGAAGAGACAGGTAAAGCGGCGGATGCGGCCGCCAGCATAGCGACAGCGAGAAGACGTCCAGCGAATGGCAGCTTCATGGGTTCACTCCGATCTTATGATTATTCTGAGCAACGCTTGCGCTGGATCATCAATGGATCAGGCCATCGACGGCGACCACGCAAACGTTTGCGTAGACCGAACTATGCGAACCCTGTCGAGTTTTGTCAACGACCCGTTCTGTGTCTCGGTTGGCAAAAACCAACCGTTTTACCTCACGCCGTGGTGCTGACCAGACCGCCACTGCTGGAATCCTTGGCCAGCTCTTTCACCAAACTGCCCGTCACTTGCGCGAGCGCCCCGCTGGTATTGGCGATTTGCCCCTGTATCGTCATGACAGCGGTGGACTTGGCTTCCGGGGTCGGATAATTCGCGGCTTGAGCGGCTGCCAGTTGTTGCTGCTGTTCGCGCAGTTGCTGCTGCAGTTCCTGCATGCGCTTGAGCAGCACCTGCACCGCAATACTTTGACTGCTGGTTTTCTCGGATTTGGTTTCGCCCTGAGCCCCTGCACCGCCACCGGTTCTGACCTGGTTGTCGCTGTCCTTCTCTTCACCCAGCGATTGGGCAGAGGCGTCGGAGGTCGCTTCACTCAAGGCGTTGATGGTCGCCGGGGACTTGCCCGCGATAGTGATAGCACCTGCATTGGGAAAACCGATGGTAAACGACATGTGAACTCCTTGAGAAAAAATCCTTGAAGGAGCATCGACCTGTGTGCGGGTTTCTTTAGCACTGATTTTCGATATCGCAAGGCGACTTGCTCAACGGCAAAGAGCTGCAACGGATGTTCTGGGAATACTGACTCGCCCTCGCCCTCGCCCGACCTGTTCCGGTTGGGCACCACGCTTACCACTCGCCAGCCTTGGCGAGCGGCTCACGACCTCTTCCGACAAAAAACTTCCCACCGCCCTACATCAAACGGAAAAACTACTGTCAGAGGATTTTCTTGAACTTTAAGCAGTTGCGAAAATGCTTACAGTTAAATACTGTATGCCCGTACAGTTAAATAAGGATAATTCCGTGGCCACTACCTCTGACTCTCCTGACACCTATGAACGCCTGGGTATGCGCGTTCAGAAAATCATCAATTCCCCCACCGCCCAGAAAGCCAAAGCAGCGCTGATCTTCCGTCTTCCGGACGAACCCGTGGATGAGTGGGAACGCCTGCTCGAAGAAATCGACGAGAACGACAACGTCACCCTCGCCCATCGCGACGATGGCGGTGTGCAGATTTTCTGGGTAGTGCCGAAGGAAGATTGAGTCGATGAGTGTCCGCTGGTCTGCTTTACTGTTTTTGCTCATCACCCTCGGCGCCCAGGCTGGCGCCCCACGTACCTTCGACGAAGCCAAGAAAGTCGCCTGGAAGCTGTACGCTCCGCAATCCACCGAGTTTTATTGCGGCTGCAAATACACCGGCAACCGTGTGAATCTCGCCGCATGTGGTTATGTGCCACGCAAAAACGCCAAGCGCGCCTCGCGCATCGAGTGGGAGCACATTGTCCCGGCCTGGCAGATCGGCCATCAACGCGAGTGCTGGCAACAAGGCGGTCGCAAGAACTGCACGCGCTACGACCCGACCTATCAAAAAGCCGAGGCCGACCTGCACAATCTGGTGCCAAGCATCGGCGAGGTGAATGGCGATCGCAGCAATTTCAGTTTCGGCTGGCTGCCCGTTCAATCGGGCCAGTACGGCTCGTGCCTGACTCAAGTAGACTTCAAGGCGAAGAAGGTCATGCCCCGCCCTTCCATTCGCGGCATGATCGCCCGGACGTATTTCTACATGAGTAAGCAGTACGGCTTGCGCCTTTCGAAACAGGATCGCCAATTATACGAAGCCTGGGACAAGACCTACCCGGTTCAGGCCTGGGAACGTCAGCGCAACCAGAGCGTGGCGTGCGTGATGGGTCGCGGCAACGAGTTTGTCGGCCCCGTCGACATGAAGGCTTGCGGCTAACCGGCGACTAAAACAGGCCTGATGCCTGATGCCTGATGCCAGTCAGTTAAACACAACCCATGCGGGAGCGGGCTTGCTCGCGAAGAGGCCAGCCCCTTCAAAATTGATGCCGACTGATACTCCGCCTTCGCGAGCAAGCCCGCTCCCACACGTTTCGCGCCCTGATTATCCTGATGCCAGGACGTTCTCCCGGCAGATTGCGCCCTCGCCGGACGCACAAACAAAAACGCCCCGACCGAAGTCGGGGCGTTTTCATGTGCGGCTAAGGCTTAGCGCGGGAACGCTGGCGGGTTTACACCGGCCATGTCTTCCATCACGCGAACGACCTGGCAGCTGTAACCGAACTCGTTGTCGTACCAGACGTACAGAACAACGCGGTTGTCCTGAACGATAGTCGCTTCAGCGTCCACAACGCCTGCGTGGCGCGAGCCAACGAAGTCGGTGGAAACCACTTCCTGCGAATTGACGTAGTCGATTTGCTTGTGCAGATCGGAGTGCAGCGCCATGTAGCGCAGGTACTCGTTCATCTCTTCACGGGTAGCGGCTTTCTCAAGGTTCAGGTTGAGAATGGCCATCGACACGTTCGGCGTCGGAACACGGATCGCGTTACCGGTCAGCTTGCCGGCCAGCTCAGGCAGCGCCTTGGCAGCAGCGGTGGCAGCACCAGTCTCGGTGATGACCATGTTCAGCGCGGCGCTACGGCCACGACGATCGCCTTTGTGGAAGTTGTCGATCAGGTTCTGGTCGTTGGTGTACGAGTGAACGGTTTCGACGTGACCGTTGATGATGCCGAACTTGTCATTCACAGCCTTCAGCACCGGCACGATGGCGTTGGTGGTGCAGGAAGCGGCGGACACGATCTTGTCGTCAGCGGTGATTTCACCGTGGTTGATGCCGTGAACGATGTTCTTCAGCTTGCCTTTGCCAGGCGCGGTCAGAACAACGCGGTCGATACCCGGGCAGGCCAGGTGCTGGCCCAAGCCCTCGGCGTCACGCCATACACCGGTGTTGTCCACCAGCAGCGCATTTTTGATGCCGTACTGGGTGTAGTCCACTTCAGTCGGGTTCTTCGCGTAGATAACCTGGATCAGGTTGCCGTTGGCGGTGATGGTGTTGTTGGCTTCATCAATGGTGATGGTGCCATTGAACGAACCGTGCACCGAGTCGCGACGCAGCAGGCTGGCACGCTTGACCAGATCGTTCTCGGCGCCCTTGCGGACAACGATGGCGCGCAGACGCAGGCCGTCGCCACCACCGGTTTTCTCGATCAGGATGCGCGCCAGCAGACGGCCGATACGACCGAAGCCATACAGGACAACGTCGGTGCCGGTACGACCGGAACCATTCTGCTTGCCGACCACATCGGCCAGTTCGTCACGGACGAACGCTTCGGCGGTACGGCCATTGCCTTCGGCCTTGAACTTGACGGCCAACTTGCCCAGGTCTACCGAAGCAGCGCCGAGCTTGAGCTCGCTCATTGCCTTGAGCAGAGGGAATGTTTCGTGGACGGACAATTCGCTGTCATCGGACTGGCGATGGCGAGCAAAGCGGTGAGCTTTGAGGATCGCGATGACAGACTGGTTGATCAGACTGCGGCCATAGATCGAGCTCACCACGTTGTTATTGCGGTAGAGCTGACCGATAAGCGGAATCATCGCTTCTGCGAGTGCTTCACGGTCGATCCATTCACCAAGACACTGGTCGGGCTTCTGAGTCACGGGAACCTTCCACATGTAGGGGCAGAAAAAAGGGGCTACATTATGCCGCCGAGTCCCTCCCGTAGCAATGCGCGCCTGTCGAACGGGCGGTAACAAAATCCCGTTCAAAAAAATCACGCCCTGCGCCAGCCCAGTAAAACCGGGGCTTTCAGCCTTGTCAAATTTTCGACGACAGCGCCGCCGTGTCCGTAACCCTCCGTAACACTGAGCGGTTTCGGCACTACATTTTCACTATTAAAGCGCCAGTTTTTGTCATTACCACTACATTTTGCCCAACCTGTGTATATAGACACAGTCTGCAACTGACAGCCGGCACCTGAGACCGTTACAATTGCCGACTTTGTCGCAACGCTTGGAGCTCAACCTTCCGTGCCCGTTCTGCGTCTACCGCTTCTCCCTGCCGCGGCAGGTAAACAGCACTGGGGCAACCTGCCCGGTGCCGCCCTGAGCCTGGCCATTGCCGAGGCCGCCAGCGCTGCCAAGCGCTTTACCCTGCTACTGACCGCCGACAGCCAGAGTGCCGAACGGCTGGAACAGGAGCTGAGTTTCTTCGCCCCGGATTTGCCTGTACTGCATTTCCCCGACTGGGAAACCCTGCCCTACGACCTGTTCTCGCCACACCAGGACATCATCTCGCAGCGCATCTCCAGCCTGTATCGGCTACCCGAGCTGGCACATGGCGTTCTGGTCGTGCCGATCACCACGGCCCTGCACCGCCTGGCGCCAACCAGATTCCTGCTGGGCAGCAGCCTGGTGCTGGACGTCGGCCAGAAGCTCGATGTCGAGCAAATGCGCAGCCGGCTTGAGGCCAGCGGCTATCGCTACGTCGATACCGTATACGAGCACGGCGAGTTCACTGTGCGCGGCTCACTGATCGATCTGTTCCCGATGGGCAGCAAACTGCCCTTCCGCATCGATCTGTTCGACGACGAAATCGAAACCCTGCGCACCTTCGATCCGGAAAACCAGCGCTCCATCGACAAGGTGGACACCGTTCGCCTGCTGCCGGCGCGGGAGTTCCCGCTGCAGAAGGACGCGGTCACCCGTTTCAAGGCGCGCTTTCGCGAGCGTTTCGATGTCGACTTCCGTCGCTGCCCGATCTTTCAGGATTTGAGCAGCGGGATTACACCGGCCGGTATCGAGTACTACTTGCCGCTGTTCTTCGACGAAACTTCCACGCTGTTCGATTACCTGCCCCAGGACACCCAAGTGTTTTCCCTGCCAGGCATCGAACAGGCGGCAGAGAACTTCTGGAACGACGTGCGCAATCGCTATGAAGAGCGTCGCGTCGATCCGTCCCGCCCTTTATTGCCACCGGCCGAGTTGTTCCTGCCGGTGGAGGATTGCTTTGCCCGCCTGAAAAACTGGCCCCGTGTGATTGCCAGTCAACAGGACGTAGAAACCGGTGTCGGTCGCGAGCGCTTCCCGGCTCAGCCGCTGCCGAACCTGGCCATCGAAGCCAAGGCCACTCAGCCGTTGGCGGCACTGGCCGGTTTCCTCGACGAATTCCCCGGCCGCGTGCTGTTTACCGCCGAGTCCGCGGGCCGTCGTGAAGTGCTGCTGGAGTTGCTGGAACGCTTGAAGCTGCGACCGAAAACCGTCGACAGCTGGCCGGACTTTGTCGCCAGCAAGGAGCGCCTGGCGATCACCATCGCGCCGCTCGACGAAGGCTTGGTGCTGGACGATCCAGCCCTGGCGCTGGTCGCTGAAAGCCCATTGTTCGGTCAACGCGTGATGCAGCGCCGTCGCCGCGAAAAGCGCGCCGACGCCAACAACGATGCCGTGATCAAAAACCTCACCGAACTGCGCGAAGGCGCGCCGGTGGTGCACATCGATCATGGTGTCGGCCGTTATTTGGGGCTGACGATTCTGGAAATCGACAATCAAGCCGCCGAATTCCTGACCCTTGAATATGCCGAGAACGCCAAGCTGTACGTCCCGGTAGCCAACCTGCATTTGATCGCCCGTTACACCGGCAGCGACGATGCCCTGGCACCGCTGCACCGCCTCGGCTCCGAGACCTGGCAAAAAGCCAAGCGCAAAGCCGCCGAACAAGTGCGCGACGTGGCCGCCGAGTTGCTCGACATCTATGCCCGCCGCGCCGCTCGCGAGGGTTATGCCTTCGCCGACCCGAAAGCCGATTACGCGACCTTCAGTGCCGGTTTCCCGTTCGAAGAAACCCCGGACCAGCAGACCACCATCGAAGCGGTGCGCGAAGACATGCTCGCGCCGAAACCGATGGATCGTCTGGTCTGCGGCGACGTCGGTTTCGGCAAGACCGAAGTGGCCATGCGCGCGGCGTTCATCGCGGTGCATGGCGGCCGTCAGGTAGCGATTCTGGTGCCGACCACCTTGCTCGCTCAACAACACTACAACAGCTTCCGCGATCGCTTCGCCGACTGGCCGGTGACCGTGGAAGTGATGAGCCGCTTCAAATCGACCAAGGAAGTGAACGCCGCGGTCGCGGACCTGGCCGAAGGCAAGATCGACATCGTCATCGGCACGCACAAGCTGCTGCAAGACGATGTGAAAATCAAAAACCTGGGGCTGGTGATCATCGACGAAGAGCACCGTTTCGGTGTCCGTCAGAAAGAACAGCTCAAGGCCCTGCGCAGTGAAGTCGACATCCTGACGCTGACCGCCACGCCGATTCCGCGCACGCTGAACATGGCGGTGTCGGGCATGCGTGACCTGTCGATCATCGCCACGCCACCGGCCCGTCGTCTGTCGGTGCGCACCTTCGTCATGGAGCAGAACAAGAGCACGGTCAAAGAGGCCCTGCTGCGTGAGTTGCTGCGTGGCGGCCAGGTCTACTACCTGCACAACGACGTGAAGACCATCGAGAAATGCGCCGCCGACCTCGCCGAACTGGTGCCGGAAGCGCGGATCGGCATCGGCCACGGACAGATGCGCGAGCGCGAACTCGAACAGGTGATGAGTGACTTCTACCACAAGCGCTTCAACGTACTGATTGCCTCGACCATCATCGAGACCGGCATCGACGTGCCGAGCGCCAACACCATCATCATCGAACGCGCCGACAAGTTCGGCCTGGCCCAGTTGCACCAGTTGCGTGGTCGGGTCGGTCGCAGCCACCACCAGGCGTATGCTTACCTGCTGACACCGCCGCGCCAACAGATCACTCCCGACGCGGAAAAGCGTCTGGAAGCGATCGCCAATACCCAGGACCTCGGCGCGGGCTTCGTGCTCGCCACCAACGACCTGGAAATCCGTGGCGCCGGCGAACTGCTGGGCGATGGGCAGAGCGGGCAGATCCAGGCCGTGGGCTTCACGCTGTACATGGAAATGCTCGAGCGTGCAGTGAAGTCGATCCGCAAGGGCGAACAGCCGAACCTCGATCAACCGCTGGGTGGCGGCCCGGAAGTCAATCTGCGTGTGCCGGCGTTGATCCCAGAAGACTACCTGCCGGACGTTCATGCGCGCCTGATTCTCTACAAACGCATTGCCTCGGCCACCGATGAGGAGGGCCTCAAGGACCTGCAAGTGGAGATGATCGATCGTTTCGGCCTGCTGCCGGAGCCGACCAAGAACCTGGTGCGGATCACGGCGCTGAAATTGCAGGCCGAACAGCTGGGCATCAAGAAAGTCGACGGCGGCCCGCAAGGCGGCCGTATCGAGTTCGCGGCACAGACCCCGGTCGATCCGCTGACACTGATCAAGCTGATCCAGAGCCAGCCCAAACGCTACAAATTCGAAGGCGCCACGATGTTTAAATTCCAAGTGCCGATGGAACGCCCGGAAGAACGCTTTAATACTGTAGAGGCGCTATTCGAGCGCCTCATTCCGACCACTGCTTGAAGGACGCCGCATGCGCCTGTTTCGCTCACTGACCTTGTTGATGACGCTGTTAATGTCGTTGCTCGCCTCGACGGCGTTTGCCGATGATCTGTATCAGGTTGAAATGATTCTGGTGCGGCAAAACGCCGTGCCCGCCATCGTCAGCCGCGCCGCGCCGGAAGACTGGGCTGCCGGCGCCCAACGCATCAGCCCCGACAGCTTTCGCACGCCGAGCCTGAATACCGAAGTGGAAAAGCTCACCGCCAGCAACGAATACACAGTGTTGCTGCACAAGGCCTGGCAACAGAACCTGGGTGAAGAAGCCAGCAAAGTGGCGATCAGCGAAGGCAAGGAACAGTTTGGCCAGTTCCCGATCGAGGGCACGTTGAACCTGAAACTGGGGCGTTTCACCGACGTCGACGCCGACTTCTGGGTCAATCAGATTGACGCCAACGGCATGGTCACCGCCAGCGAACGCCTGAAACAGGAAAGCCACACCAAGAACGGCCAGCTGAACTTCCTCGACAACGGTCACCTGGGCCTGCTGATCAAGATCACCTCACTGACCGCTCCTGCGCCTCGGCCAGCCCCCGATGTAATTCCGGACTGATTGAAGCCCTTATGTCCTCCGCGACCCTGAGCAAACCCCTGGCAACATCCTGGGTCAGCCGATTCAAGGAACAGAGCCTGGAGCGCGGCCGCCGCTACGCGCTGGAAAACCGCGTCAGGATCGTCGAAGTTGGCGACGCCACCATCACCGCCAGTTGCGAAGGCTCTGGCGGTAACGTTTACCGTCAGACCATTCGCCTGCGCGAGTCGGCCAAAGGCACCTTGCTGATGATCGACGCCACGTGCACCTGCCCGGTTCACAGCAACTGCAAACATTGCGCCGCGGTGTTGCTGCAAGTGCAGGAAACCCTCGCATACCCGGCCGCGGCAAAAGACGCCGAACTGCTGGAAAAACTTCAGGCCGTACTGGAAAACCGTAGCCCCAAGGCGCCGCCGCAAGTTTTGGTGGACAACGTGCAACCGGTGCCGCGCCTGTGGCTGGCGAGCATCGAGTTCAGCGCCTTCGAACCGCGTAACGGCAAGATGCAGCGTTATATCCAGCATCGTGCGGCGCTGTCCTTCAGTTATCTGGATGAATACGTCAGCGGACAGAAGAACGCCGACATCCTGATCCGCCAGGAGACGCAGACGTTGCGGATAAAACGTCACCCGGAAGTCGAACAGACCTACAGGGAACAGCTGCGAATTCTCGGTTTCAAGGTCGCCACCCGACAAAGCAAGGCTTTGCCGGAAAGTGCCGGCGAACTCTACGAGATGGTCAACGACAGCGCCTGGCTGACCTTCACCCTCAATGAGCTGCCGAAGTTGCGCACCCAAGGCTGGGAGTTGCAGATCGACGAGGACTTCGGCTTCGACCTGACCGCCGTGGACGATTGGTACGCCACCGTCGAGCAGGCACCGGAGCGAGACTGGTTCGACCTGGAACTGGGGATCATCGTTAACGGCGAACGCCTGAGCCTGCTGCCGATCCTGTTGAACCTGATGCGCTCCCACACCGAGATCCTCAACCCGGAACGGCTCGCCCGACGTCGCGACGACGAACTGATTCTGGTGAACATCCCGCAACGCCGCAGCACCGACCAGGGCCCCTTGCAGGTCGCCCTGCCCTTCGGCCGCCTGAAACCGGTGCTGGCCACCCTCGGCGAGTTTTATCTGCAAGAACCCGGCGAAACCACGCTGCGCCTGAGCAAGGCCGACGCCACGCGACTGAACCCGCTGGAAGGCCTGCCGCTGCTCTGGGAAGGTGGCGAGCAGATCCGCACCTTTGCCCAGCGCCTGCGCGATATCAAGGACCACACCGCCGCCGCGCCCGAAGGCTTGAATGCCACCTTGCGCCCGTATCAGCTGGAAGGCCTGAGCTGGATGCAGTCGTTGCGACAACTGGAAGTCGGCGGGATTCTCGCGGACGACATGGGCCTGGGCAAAACCCTACAGACCCTGGCGCATGTTCTCAGCGAGAAAAATGCCGGGCGCCTCGATCGGCCGTGCATGGTGGTCATGCCCACCAGCCTGATTCCCAACTGGCTCGACGAAGCGGCGCATTTCACGCCGCAGCTCAAAGTGCTGGCGCTGTACGGTGTCAGCCGCAAAAAGCATTTCGACAATCTGGCCGATTACGACCTGATCCTGACCACCTATGCGCTGCTGCCCAAGGACGTCGAACGCCTGGCCGCGCAGCCGTTACACGTGCTGGTGCTGGATGAGGCTCAGTACATCAAAAACCCCAACAGCAAGGCCGCCCATGCGGCCCGTGAGCTGAATGCTCGCCAGCGGCTGTGCCTGAGTGGCACGCCACTGGAAAACCATTTGGGCGAGCTGTGGTCGCTGTTCCACTTCCTGCTGCCGGGATGGCTCGGTGACGTGAAAAGCTTCAACCGCGATTACCGCGTTCCGATTGAAAAACGCGCAAGCGAAGTAAGACTTCAACACCTGAACGGTCGGATCAAACCGTTCCTGCTGCGCCGGACCAAGGAACAGGTGGCCACCGAACTGCCGCCGAAAACCGAGATCATCCATTGGGTCGAGCTCAACGAAGCCCAGCGCGACGTATACGAAACCATGCGCCTGGCCATGGACAAGAAAGTCCGCGACGAAATCACCCGCAAGGGCGTGGCGCGCAGCCAGATCATCATCCTTGAGGCGCTGCTGAAACTGCGTCAGGTGTGTTGTGATTTGCGCCTGGTCAACGATGCCGCCCTGCCCGCTCGCGGCAGCACCTCCGGCAAACTCGACAGCCTGATGGAAATGCTTGAAGAGTTGTTCGAGGAAGGTCGGCGGATTCTGCTGTTCTCGCAGTTCACTTCAATGCTGTCGCTGATCGAGGACGAACTGAACAATCGCGGCGTGGCGTATGCGATCCTGACCGGGCAAACCCGCGACCGGCGCACGCCGGTGAAGGAGTTCCAGAGCGGCAAGCGTCAGATCTTTCTGATCAGCTTGAAGGCTGGCGGTGTAGGCCTGAACCTGACCGAAGCCGATACCGTGATTCACTACGACCCCTGGTGGAACCCGGCGACGGAAAATCAGGCGACGGATCGCGCGTATCGCATTGGCCAGGAGAAACCGGTGTTCGTCTACAAGATGATTGCCAGGGGCACGGTTGAGGAGAAGATTCAGCATCTGCAGAAGGAAAAGTCCGATCTGGCCGCAGGCGTGCTGGATGGGCGCAAGACCGGGGACTGGAAGTTGCAGAGTGATGATATCGAGGCGTTGTTTGCGCCGTTGCCGGAAAAAATCGACAAGTAGCGGCGATTATAGAATCGCCATCGCGAGCAGGCTCGCTCCCACATTGGATCTGTGTTTGCCCACCATAATGGAGACAACACAAAATTAATGTGGGAGCGAGCCTGCTCGCGATGGGGGTCGACTCGATGTAACGACTGATTAACCCTTAAGCACCCGCGCCAACGTCGACTTCACCTTGCCCATCCCGTCATGTAATGCCTGCTCGATCTCGGCCATGGTGATCACTGCCGTCGACTTGCCCGCCGCCGGGTTCACCACCAGCGCCAGGCAGGCGTAATCCAGTTCCAGTTCACGCGCCAGTGCCGCCTCCGGCATACCGGTCATGCCGACAATGTCGCAGCCGTCACGTTCCAGCCTCGCGATTTCAGCCACTGTTTCCAGACGCGGGCCCTGGGTGCAGGCATATACGCCATGGCTGCTGTAGCCAACCCCTTCAACCGCCAACGCCGCAATCAATTGCTGACGCAGGGGTTCGCTGTAGGGATAGCTGAAGTCGATGTGCGTCACCTGTTCCAGGTCATCGGCAAAATAGGTGTGTTGGCGACCGCTGGTGTAGTCGATCAATTGATGCGGCACGCAGAAGTGCCCGGTACCCATCGCGGCATGAATCCCGCCCACGGCATTGACCGCAAGAATCGCTTCGGCACCAGCCTGCTTCAAGGCCCACAGGTTGGCGCGGTAGTTCACCTGATGCGGCGGAAAGCGGTGCGGGTGCCCGTGACGCGCGAGAAACAGCACTTCCTTGCCAGCGTATTCACCAATCTGCACCTCGGCCGAAGGCGCGCCGTAAGGAGTGTCCACCGCCAATGACTGACGAATGCTCAAGCCTTCGAGCAGAGTCAGGCCGGTGCCACCGATAATCGCGTAAACCGTCATAACGAAAAGTCCTTAATCAATCAATTGAGCTTCTTTGAGCGCGCCGACGGCCGTCAGCCAGCGCGGATCTTGACGGTATTCGGTGTTGGCATACGCCTGCCCACGCATCCGCGCAATACGCGCCGAAGGCTTGACCTTCAAACGCTGGGCGGCGCTCAAGGCCAGCTCGGCGGCCGCGCGGTCGTTGCACACCAGGCCCATGTCACAACCAGCGGTCAATGCCGCTTCGATGCGACTGGCAGCATCGCCCACCACATGTGCACCGGCCATCGACAGGTCGTCACTGAAGATCACGCCATCGAATTGCAACTCGCCGCGCAGGATGTCCTGTAACCAGCGGCGGGAGAAACCAGCGGGCTGGGAATCGACTTGTGGATAAATAACGTGGGCCGGCATGACGGCGGCCAGCTGCTTGCTCAATCGCGCGAACGGCACCAGATCGTTGGCACGGATCTCATCGAGGCTGCGCTCGTCGTTGGGAATCGCAACATGGGAGTCGGCCTCGGCCCAGCCATGACCGGGGAAATGCTTGCCGGTGGCGGCCATCCCGGCGCTGTTCATGCCGCGAATGAATGCACCGGCGAGCAAGGCGGCGCGTTCGGGATCACCCTCGAACGAACGGGTTCCGACCACCGCGCTGCGCTGGTAATCCAGGTCCAGCACCGGGGCGAAGCTCAGGTCGAGACCGACCGCCAGCACTTCGGTCGCCATGATCCAGCCGCACTGTTCGGCCAGGTATTCGGCATTCGGGTTGTCGGCGATGGCGCGCATGGCTGGCAACCGCACGAAGCCCTGACGCAGCCGCTGAACCCGACCACCCTCCTGATCCACCGCCAGCAGCAGATCGGGACGAATGGCGCGGATCGCAGCGCTCAACTCGCGCACCTGACGCGGGTGTTCGATGTTGCGGGCAAAAATGATCAGGCCGCCCACTTCAGGTTGACGCAACAATTGGCGATCTTCAGACGTCAGCCAGGTACCGGCGACGTCCACCATCAACGAGCCTTGCAGGCCAGCAGTCATAGAAATTCCTTGATTACGATAAACCCGGCTCGCACGAATTCGCCGCCATGGGCTGAGCCCGGCAGGTCGGCGATATCAATGAGGGGGTTCAGAACGAGAGTCGGCATGGGCGGCTAGCTTAGCGGATGTCAGCAGCCGCGCCCACCCGTGTGCGGTTAAACCTTGGCGGCCACCGGGGCCGATTTGCTGCGCGGACGCAACTGTGCAGTGGCCATGGCGGCGTCGGTGACGCCGGTTTCGGCACGCATGCCCGCGGCCAGGAACGGCACCATCAGACGCATCACTTGCTCGATGGAGGTGTTGACGCCGAAATCGGTCTCGGCAATCGCGCGCAAGGCCTTGATCCCCGACATGCTGAACGCCGCGGCACCGAGCATGAAGTGCACGCGCCAGAACAATTCGATCGGTGGAATGCGCGGTGCAGCCTCGTTGACCAGCATCATGTAGCGGCGGAAAACCTTGCCGTACATGTCTTCCAGATAACGACGCAAGTGCCCTTGGCTCTGACTGAAGGCCAGCCCCAGCAAACGCATGAAAATGGACAGGTCGTTGCCACTGCGTGGCTGCACCACCAGGGCTTGCTCGACGAGGATCTCCAGCAGCTCTTCAAGGGTCGGTTTGTTCTCGGGCTTGGCCGAACGGCGCTCCAGCTCTTTATCGAGACTGAGGCAGAACGGCCCGAGAAAACGCGAGAAGACCGCCTGAATCAGCGCCTTCTTCGATCCAAAGTGATAATTCACCGCCGCCAGATTGACACCGGCCTTGCTGGTGATCAGACGCAATGAGGTTTCAGCGAAACCTTTTTCCGCGAACAACTGCTCGGCAGCATCGAGAATGCGTTCAACGGTTTCCGACTGGGCCATGGCTACTCCGCCTGACAAACACTTGTTTGAAACATACGTTTCAGCCCAGGCCTTGTCAAGTCTGGCGGTTCGTTTTTGGAATGGTCGGTCAGTTATTTAACCATACAACAGTGGCGCTTCAATCAGCGAGCAGAATGACCGTCCAGCGGCCGATAAAAAAAGGGGCATTGCCAAGACTGGTTCACTGTATATAATCCCAGTCACTGTATAAAAAAACAGAGCGATCAATATGCTAAAGCTGACGCCACGCCAAGCAGAGATTCTGGCCTTCATCAAACGCTGCCTCGAAGACAACGGCTACCCACCGACCCGCGCGGAAATCGCTCAGGAACTGGGCTTCAAGTCGCCCAACGCGGCGGAAGAACACCTCAAGGCACTGGCCCGCAAGGGGGCGATCGAAATGACCCCCGGCGCCTCCCGCGGCATTCGCATCCCAGGCTTCGAAGCCAAGGCCGACGAGTCCACGCTGCCGATCATCGGCCGAGTGGCGGCGGGTGCTCCGATCCTGGCCCAACAGCACATCGAAGAATCCTGCAACATCAACCCTTCGTTCTTCCACCCTCGTGCCGACTATCTGCTGCGGGTCCATGGCATGAGCATGAAGGATGTCGGCATTTTCGATGGCGACCTGCTGGCCGTCCATACGACCCGTGAAGCCCGCAATGGCCAGATCGTGGTGGCACGGATCGGTGACGAAGTGACCGTCAAGCGCTTCAAGCGCGACGGCAGCAAGGTCTGGTTGATTGCCGAAAACCCTGAATTCGCCCCTATCGAAGTCAACCTGAAAGATCAGGAACTGGTCATCGAAGGCTTGAGTGTCGGCGTGATTCGCCGCTAAAGGAGGCTTTATGCAGTTCCCACACACCTCACAGCAAGCCCAACTACCGTTGTTCGAGGCGTTCATGGCGCAGCCGCTGGCGCCAATCCTGAAAGACGTGGTCGAGTCGCCCTGGAGCACCGAGCCCGAAGTCTTCAGCGAACTATCACTGCGCGGCGCGGCCGGGAACTGCCTGAACCTTCTGGCACCGATTCTCAGGGAACTGAGCCAGGATCAGGATGCACGCTGGCTGACACTGATCGCCCCGCCCGCCAGCCTGACCCAGGCTTGGTTACGGGACGCTGGCCTGAACCGTGAACGCATTCTGCTGCTGCAACCGCGCGGCGCACAGAGCGCTCAGCAGTTGACCTGTGAAGCCTTGCGACTTGGCCGCAGCCATACGGTTGTCAGCTGGCTAAATCCGTTGAGTACTTCGTCGCGGCAACAGTTGATCAGCGCTGCCCGTACCGGGGATGCGCAAAGCCTGAATATTCGACTGGGTTAACTGATAAACACTGCGCGCTGAATAGCGCGGGGCTTCTCCATGGATATAGAGAAGCCAATCTGTAGAGGTATCGGCAAAATCCGACGGGCGGGATCAATGAAGAACCCGTGGCCCCTCTTCCTTATCAAATTCGCCTTCAACCAGGCGTCCTGCCATCTGAACACCGACGCTCAACATCGCCTTGGCGACTTCCACGTGCTGGCCTTGCAGGAAAGCCTTGGCATCCTCGGAGAAATCCAAAGTAACCAGAGAACCCTCGTCCTCAGCCCTGCGCAGCTCGATTCGGCCGTCTGGTAACTCGACAATTTCTAGAAAGGACGTTGGCATAAAGGTCTGTTCTCCACGAAAGGCGGAGATTATATAGGCATCGGCCAAGCTTCGCTCGGGATCTTGACCAGATGCCATCACGAAGAGAAATTTCTGACAACACCCTTCCTTGAGTCGGCCATTCGCCAAACACTCAATCTTTCAGCACTCATTTAACCCTTCGCGAAACCTAATCGCCAAGCCTTTCAGGTTCTGGCGCCAGCTCTCCAGTTCCTCCCGGCTCAGCTCCTCAGGCGCCTCGTCTTCATCCAGATTGACGGCCAGAATGAGCGGCTGTGTCACATCGCCCTTGGGCTTGTGCGGAGTGCGAGGTGGCTGAAACAGCGCAGCATGAGCCGACAGCAGTTTGGCCAGCCAGGTCTCAGGGTTTTGCGCCAGCTCGACCATCTCCGCCATTTCCGGAATAGCGATGGTTTCGAGCACTTCGCGGGTCAGCAGCGTCTCTGCCCTAGGCGCATTGGCCTGAGGCAAGCGATAGAAACCGGCGATTTCATGACACAACCCCAGCAGCGCACCATACAGGTGAAACAACGCTGACTCGCGCCCGGCCTGAATCAGCGCCAGGGAGTTCATCGCCCGCCCCTCTTCAGCCCTGGCAAGCGCTTCCAGCGACAGGCCGGCGAAATAAATCTTCTGATTGGTACGGGTATAGAGTTCGTGGGCCATGACGGCAGCCTCCACAACGAAATAATTGCTTCACGCAGGTCAGACAGTGTCGTGGATCACCCAAGCTCACCGCAAGCCCAAAACAAAAAGGCCGCATGAAAACCCGAGGGTTGTCATGCGGCCTTTTGTGTACAGCGGCTTTTAAGCCTTGGCTGCTGGACGCTTGTCTTCAACCGTCCACTTGCCGCCGTCGTAATACGCCTTCCAGCCAGTCGGTTTACCGTCGACCTCAGTCTGCACGTACTGCTCTTTGGTCTTGCGGCTGTAACGGATCACTGCAGGAAGGCCGTCGGGATCTTTCTTCGGTGCTTCGCAAAGGAAGTGGTACTTCGGATCGATCTCATCCTTGTGCGGCACGATCTCCACGACCAATGGAGCACGGGTCTCGCGGTTTTTCGGGAATTGGCTGGCCGCCAGGAACAGGCCGGAAGCACCGTCGCGCAGGATGTAGGTGTCGTTGACCTTTTCGCATTTGAGCTCAGGCATCTTCACCGGGTCCATCTTTGGCGGTGCCGCGTCACCGCTTTTCAGCAGCTTGCGGGTGTTCTTGCACGTCGCGTTGGTGCAACCGAAGAACTTGCCGAAACGGCCGGTCTTGAGCTGCATCTCGCTACCGCACTTGTCGCACTCCAGGCTCGGACCTTCATAGCCCTTGATGCGGTAAGTGCCCTCTTCGATTTCGTAGCCAGCGCAATCCGGGTTGTTACCGCAGATGTGCAGCTTGCGCTTCTCGTCGAGCAGGTAAGCATCCATCGCCGTGCTGCAGATCGGGCAGCGATGCTTGCCACGCAGGACCAGCGACTCGGACTCACCCTCGTCGTCCGCGGCGATTTCATCGCCCGGCACCAGGTTGACGGTGGCTTTGCAGCGCTCTTTCGGCGGCAGGCTGTAGCCCGAGCAACCGAGGAATACACCCGTCGAGGCAGTACGGATCTGCATCGGACGACTGCACAACACGCACGGAATGTCAGTCATTACCGGCTGGTTGGCGCGCATGCCGCCTTCGGCGCTTTCGGCCACTTCGAGTTTCTTCTTGAAGTCGCCGTAGAACTCGTCGAGCACGTTTTTCCAGTCGCGCTCGCCCTGGGCCACATCATCGAGATTCTCTTCCATGCCGGCGGTGAAGCCGTAGTCCATGAGATTGGAGAAGCTCTCGGCCAGACGCTCGGTGACGATGTCGCCCATCTTTTCCGAATAGAAACGACGGTTATGCAGCGCCACGTAACCGCGGTCCTGGATGGTCGAAATGATCGCCGCGTAGGTCGAAGGACGACCGATGCCGCGTTTTTCCATTTCCTTTACCAGGCTCGCTTCCGAGTAACGCGCCGGCGGCTTGGTGAAGTGCTGGGTCGGATCAAGCTTGATCAGCTTCATCGCGTCGCCCTGGGCCATGTCCGGCAACACGTCGTCATCACCAGGCTTGGTGATTTGCGGCATGACGCGAGTGTAACCGTCGAACTTCAGGATGCGGCCCTTGGCGCGCAACTCGAAGTCACCGGCACCAACGGTAACCGTGGTTGACAGGTATTGGGCCGGCAGCATCTGGCACGCCAGGAACTGGCGCCAGATCAGCTCGTAAAGCCGCTCGGCATCACGCTCCATGCCCGACAGCTTGCTTGGCTCGGTATTGGCATCAGACGGACGAATCGCTTCGTGAGCCTCTTGTGCGCCTTCTTTGCTGCTGTAGACGTTCGGGGTTTCCGGCAGGTACTTCTTGCCGAATTCGCCTTCAATATAAGTACGCGCCATCGTCACGGCATCGGCCGAGAGGTTGGTGGAGTCGGTACGCATATAAGTGATGTAGCCGGCTTCGTACAGACGCTGGGCCATCATCATGGTTTTCTTCACACCGAAGCCCAAGCGGTTGCTCGCGGCCTGTTGCAGGGTGGAAGTGATGAACGGTGCCGACGGTTTGCTGCTGGTCGGTTTGTCCTCGCGCTTGACGATGCTGTAGCTGGAAGCCTTGAGCTTCTCCAGCGCGGCCATGGCCTGGGCTTCGTTGAGCGGCTTGAAGGCCTCGCCTTTCTCGCGAGCCACATCGAAGCGCACGGTCGCGCCCTTGGCGGTGCCGAGGTCAGCATGAACTTCCCAGTACTCTTCCGGGTTGAACGCGCGGATTTCACGCTCACGCTCGACCACCAGCTTCACGGCAACCGATTGCACGCGACCGGCGGACAGACCACGAGCGACCTTGGCCCACAACAGCGGCGAAACCATGTAACCCACCACGCGGTCGAGGAAGCGACGCGCCTGCTGAGCGTTTACGCGATCGATGTCCAGCTCGCCCGGCTGGGAGAAAGCTTCCTGGATCGCTTTTTTGGTGATTTCGTTGAACACCACACGCTTGTAGCGGCTGTCGTCACCACCGATGGCTTCGCGCAGGTGCCAGGCAATGGCTTCCCCCTCGCGGTCCAAGTCGGTTGCGAGATAGATGGTGTCAGCATCTTTAGCGAGCCGGCGCAGCTCTTCGATAACCTTTTCCTTGCCCGGGAGGATCTCGTACTTGGCTTTCCAGCCATGATCGGGATCGACCCCCATGCGCGAGACCAGCTGCTTGCGCGCTTTCTCCTTCGGCGTGAGCACCGGACCTTCACCTGCGGCGGCCTTGCCACGCTTGGCGGCAGGCTCTTTGCTGGCGCTAGCCGAACCGCTGGTGGGCAGGTCTCGGATATGGCCGATACTCGACTTCACCACGTATTGGTTACCCAGATACTTGTTGATGGTCTTGGCCTTAGCCGGGGATTCCACAATGACCAGCGATTTGCCCATGGATCAGAAAATTCCTGAATTCTAAAAGTGAAAGGCGGTTGGCGCCTGACGCGGCACCGCTATATATAGTGGCTACAAGGTGAGGTCAAGCGCAGGGTTCTGCGCGCACTCCCCTTATGGCTGCGGAAAAACGCTCGGTTCGGCTTGCACCAAAGCAAAGCGTGGCACCTGTTCGCCGTCAACCTCGACCGACTCCAGGAACATGCTCAAGGGACGCACCCAAAAGCCGTAATCGCCATACAGGGCTTGGTAGAAGACCACTTCTTCTTCGGTCTCCGAATGCCGCGCAACACTGAATACGCGGTACTGCGGACCTTTGTAATGCTGGTAGAGCCCAGGTTGTATCGGCATGCTTTGGCCCTCACTCAAATCTTTTTAAAATAAAAACAAAATAAATCCGGAAAAACAAAAACCGGGGCACTTGGCCCCGGCTTCCATCAACGAAACGCTTAAACGCGTTCGAAGACGGTGGAGATGCCTTGGCCGAGACCAATGCACATGGTAGCCACCCCGAAGGTGCCGCCATTCTGCTTCATCACGTTCAGCAAGGTGCCCGAAATACGTGCACCGGAGCAACCGAACGGGTGACCCAGGGCGATCGCGCCGCCGTGCAGGTTAACCTTCTCGTTCATCTTGTCGAGCACTTTCAAATCTTTCAGCACTGGCAGGGCCTGTGCGGCGAAAGCTTCGTTGAGTTCGAAGAAGTCGATATCGTTGATGCCAAGGCCCGCGCGCTTCAATGCTTTCTGCGTTGCCGGTACTGGACCATAGCCCATGATCGCCGGGTCCACACCTGCTACTGCCATCGAGCGAATCACCGCCAGCGGCTGGATGCCCAGGTCCTGGGCACGCTGTGCCGACATCACGATCATGCACGAAGCACCGTCGGTGATCTGCGACGAAGTACCGGCGGTCACGGTGCCGCCCTTAGGATTAAACGCTGGCTTCAGAGCCGCCAGGCTTTCCAGGGTGGTTTCCGGACGAATGGTTTCGTCGTAGTCGAACAGCTTCAGGAAACCGTTCTCGTCGTAGCCCTGCATCGGGATGATTTCGTCCTTGAACTTGCCTTCCACGGTCGCCTTGTGGGCGAGTTGGTGGGAACGCACGCCAAAGGCGTCCTGCTGCTCGCGAGTAATGCCGTGCATTTTGCCGAGCATTTCCGCGGTCAGGCCCATCATGCCCGAGGCTTTCGCCGCGTACAGGGACATGTGCGGGTTCGGATCGACACCGTGCATCATGCTCACATGGCCCATATGCTCGACGCCGCCGACGACGAAAACGTCACCGTTGCCGGTCATGATCGCTTGCGCGGCAGTGTGCAGCGCACTCATGGACGAGCCACACAGACGACTGACGGTCTGGCCGGCCGAGGTGTGCGGGATCTGCGTCATCAGGGACGCCATGCGGGCGATGTTCCAGCCCTGCTCCAGGGTCTGGTTCACACAACCCCAGATCACGTCTTCGACTTCGCTCGGGTCGACCTTGACGTTGCGTTCCAGCAGTTTGCTGATCAGGTGCGCCGACATATCTTCGGCGCGGGTGTTGCGGTGCATGCCGCCCTTGGAGCGGCCCATCGGCGTACGACCGAAGTCGACAATCACGACGTCTCTAGGATTCAAGCTCATATACGTTCACTCTCGCTCTAGTGTGGGCGCTTAACCGAAGAAGCTCTGACCGTTTTTGGCCATTTCACGCAGCTTCGCGGTCGGGTGGTACAGCGCGCCCAAATCAGCGTACTGGTCAGCCAGGGCAACGAACTCTGCAACACCGATCGAGTCGATGTAACGCAGCGCACCGCCACGGAATGGAGGGAAACCAATACCGTAGACCAGACCCATGTCGGCTTCGGCGGCGGTATCGACAATGCCGTCTTCCAGGCAGCGCACGGTTTCCAGGCACAGCGGGATCATCATCCAGTTGATGATGTCTTCGTCAGTGACTTCGAGCTGTTGGAAAACGATCGGCTTGAGCACTTCCAGCACCGACGAATCGGCGACTTTCTTCTGCTTGCCGCGCTTGTCGGTTTCGTAGGCATAGAAACCCTTGCCGTTCTTCTGGCCCAGGCGCTTGGCTTCATAGAGCACGTCGACGGCCGAACGACGGTCGTCCTTCATGCGATCCGGGAAGCCTTCAGCCATGACGTCACGACCGTGGTGACCGGTGTCGATGCCGACCACGTCCATCAGGTATGCCGGGCCCATTGGCCAGCCGAATTTCTCCATGACCTTGTCGATACGGACGAAGTCCACGCCGGCGCTGACCAGTTTGGCGAAACCACCGAAGTACGGGAACAGCACGCGGTTGACCAAAAAGCCCGGGCAGTCGTTGACGACGATCGGGTTCTTGCCCATTTTCTTGGCGTAGGCAACGGTAGTGGCAACGGCCACTTCGCTGGACTTCTCGCCACGGATCACTTCAACCAGCGGCATCATGTGCACCGGGTTGAAGAAGTGCATGCCGACGAAGTTTTCCGGACGCTTGAGGGCTTTGGCCAGCAAGGTGATGGAAATGGTCGAAGTGTTGGACGCGAGGATGGTGTCCTCTTTGACCTTGCCTTCGACTTCGGCCAGAACGGCCTGCTTGACCTTCGGGTTCTCGACAACGGCTTCGACGACCAGGTCGACGTGACCGAAATCGCCGTAAGACAGGGTCGGACGAATACCGTTGAGCACTTCGGCCATCTTCGCCGCAGTCATGCGACCTTTATCAACGCGGCCCACCAGCAGTTTGGCGGCTTCGGCCAGACCTTGCTCGATACCGTGCTCGTTGATGTCTTTCATCAGGATCGGCGTGCCTTTGGAGGCCGACTGATAAGCGATACCGCCCCCCATGATGCCGGCGCCCAATACGGCGGCCTGCTTCACTTCCTTGGCGATTTCGTCGTAGGCCTTGGCCTTTTTCTTCAGTTCCTGATCGTTCAGGAACAGACCGATCAAGCTCTGCGCGGCAGAGGTCTTGGCCAGTTTGACGAAACCGGCGGCTTCGACTTCCAGCGCCTTGTCGCGCCCGAAGTTCGCAGCTTTCTGGATGGTCTTGATCGCTTCGACCGGCGCCGGGTAGTTCGGGCCCGCTTGGCCGGCCACGAAACCTTTGGCGGTTTCAAACGACATCATTTGTTCGATGGCGTTGAGTTTGAGTTTTTCGAGCTTCGGCTGACGCTTGGCCTTGTAGTCAAACTCACCGGAGATGGCGCACTTGATCAGGTTCAGCGCCGCTTCCTGCAACTTCTGCGAGTCGACCACAGCGTCGACGGCACCGACTTTCAACGCGTCTTCAGCGCGGTTTTCCTTACCGGCAGCAATCCACTCGATGGCATTGTCGGCACCAATGATGCGCGGCAAACGCACAGTACCGCCAAAGCCTGGGTAGATGCCCAGTTTGACTTCCGGCAGACCGATTTTGGCGGTGCTGGCCATGACGCGGAAATCCGCCGCCAGGCACATTTCCAGACCGCCGCCCAGTGCGATGCCATTGATCGCGGCGACAGTCGGGACATTGAGGTCTTCAAAATCGCTGAAAATCTTGTTGGCTTCGAGGTTGCCAGCAACAAGCTCTGCATCCGGCAGCTTGAAGTTGTCGACGAATTCGGTGATGTCGGCGCCGACGATGAATACGTCCTTGCCACTGCTGACGATCACACCCTTGATCGAAGCATCTGCCTTGATGGTGTCTACAGCCTGACGCAGTTCGTTCAGGGTAAGACGGTTGAACTTGTTGACGGACTCACCCTTGAGGTCGAATTTCAATTCGACGATGCCACTTTCAAGAGCCTTAACCGTGATGGCTTTACCTTCGTAAATCATCAACTGATCTCCACGATATGGAAGCTGAACAGTACACGTCGGACGCAAGCGACTGGCTCGGCAGGGACGTTTATCGTCGATGCTAACGCCAATTCACCCGGCACACCCGCCAACGCGATAGTCGGGATTCTGTAGGAGCGGTGTGTAATACAAACGCTCAATTCATACGCCCGTTTGATTTGGGTACGTCACCTTCACGGAATTTCCGACAATTGTCAATCGCCCAAAACACTGGTTGAAACGCGACTTTCCAGTCACTTCCGTACCACGAAGACCTGCAACACGCGGATGCCCGCGAGGCCATTCATAGAATCAATAGTTAGAAAAGTCGCCCTAATTACCGGCGGCCTGTGTTTAACAAGCTACGCTGGCGGGACTCTGAAGAAAAAATTTGAACGCTTTTGGCGAATGCCCAGCGTAAGATCAGTGCCACAAAGAATTACCGGCCTGCCTGGCCAACCCCAGCCCGATGATGATGTCGGGCTTTTTATTGCCTCTGTAGCAGCTGCCGAGCCTGCGAGGCAGCGGCTACAGATCGGGTTTCAGGCGAGTGCTTTGAGCGTGGCGTCGATCTGTTGCAGAACCTCGGCCTCACCCTTCTCGCCCCAATACAGGGCAATCATTTGCTTGTCCGCCTCGATCTTGTAGACGTTGGCAGGCAATTTTTCGAAATGATTCAGCAGCGCTCCATCCTCGCAGACCTCCTGCCACTGATTGACCCACGCCCCCGGCGCTTTCTGCCAATAGCTCCAGCACGCCGGCTGAGTGCCACGGCGCGGCCGATGGTACTGGGCGCAAGGGCTCGGCGGCTCCTGGCTCAGCCAGTGCGGCCACTCCTGGGGCGCCAGTTGCATGGCAAGGCCAATGCGCCGCGCCTCCATGCGCAGGGCCATGCGCCCGCTCTGGCCACGAGACGGACGCAACCAGGCCAGTGGGCTCAGCACCACCAACAGGATTGACACCACTATCCAGACCGTCATATCTGTACTCCCGATTCTTGATGAGCCCATTGAATCACTCTGAAACCAATGCGCTTGAAACCAGCCATACTTATCAATATTGCAATCCTCAGGAGGAGCACCTCATGCCCTACCACCATATTCTGGTCGCTGTAGATCTAACCGAAGAGTGCGATCCTGTAATCCACCGCGCTCGCGAACTCTCGGTGAGCAATGGCGCGAAGCTGTCCCTGGTGCATATTGTCGAGCCGATGGCCATGGCCTTTGGCGGCGACGTGCCGATGGACCTTTCCCAGTTGCAACAACAACAGTTCGATCAGGCCAAGGAGCGCCTTGAGCGGTTGATCGTGAAATACCCGGAACTCTCCAAGGAATACAGCCACTTGACCTACGGCCAGCCGCGCCAGGAGATTCACCACCTTGCCAAGGAACAAACCTGCGACCTGATCGTGGTGGGCAGTCATGGTCGGCATGGTCTGGCGCTGTTGCTGGGCTCCACCGCCAACGACGTACTGCACGGCGCGCCTTGCGATGTGCTGGCGGTGCGCCTGATCAAAAGCTGACAACCCATACCCTGCTCGCTCCCACAGGGGATCTAACGCAGCCAACAGATCGAGCTCCATACGAAAAGCCCGGCGCTCATCACTGAACGCCGGGCTTTTTTATAGCCGGATCAATCAGGCATCCAGTTCGGCCCAGCGCTCGACCATCACGTCGAGTTCAGCCTGCAATTGCTCGAGCTGAGCGATCACCGCAGCCGTCTCGGCAGGTGGACGCTGATAGAAGCCGGCATCCGCCATCTGCGCTTCAACCAGCGCGATCTGCTGCTCCATGGCTTCGATCTGGCCTGGCAAGGCTTCCAGCTCACGCTGCAACTTGTAGCTGAGCTTCTTTTTCGCCACCGGCGCCGGGGCTTCCACCGCAGCGGCTGGCGCAGGTTCGGCCGTCACGACGGCAGAGTTCAGGTCGGCCTTGCCGGATTTGCTCTCGGTCACGCCCAGCAGGCGCGGCGAGCCGCCCTGACGCAGCCAGTCCTGATAACCACCGACGTATTCGCGAACCTTGCCTTCACCTTCGAAGACCAGGGTGCTGGTGACCACGTTGTCGAGGAATGCCCGGTCGTGGCTGACCATCAGCACGGTGCCATTGAAGGTCAGCAAGACCTCTTCCAGCAGCTCAAGGGTTTCCACGTCCAGGTCGTTGGTCGGTTCGTCGAGCACCAGCAGGTTCGCCGGCTTGCTGAACAGTTTGGCCAGCAACAGCCGGGCACGCTCACCACCGGACAGCGCCTTGACCGGCGTACGGGCACGCTGCGGGCTGAACAGGAAGTCGCCGAGGTAGCTCAGCACATGGCGGCTCTGACCATCGATGTCGATGAAGTCACGGCCTTCGGCCACGTTGTCGATCACGGTCTTTTCCAGGTCCAGCTGATGGCGCAACTGGTCGAAGTAGGCCACGTCGATGCGCGTCCCCTCTTCCACTGTGCCGCTGGTCGGTTGCAGACCGCTGAGCATCAGTTTCAGCAACGTGGTCTTGCCGGTACCGTTGGCGCCGAGCAGACCGATGCGGTCGCCGCGCTGCAGGACCATCGAGAAATCCTTGATCAGGAACGGACCGCCCGGGTGAGCGAAACTCACGTTCTCGAGCACCATCACCTGCTTGCCGGACTTGTCGGCGGTATCCAGCTGGATGTTGGCCTTGCCGGTACGCTCACGACGCTCGCTACGCTCGACGCGCAGGGCTTTGAGTGCACGGACACGGCCTTCGTTACGGGTGCGACGCGCCTTGATGCCCTGGCGGATCCAGACTTCTTCCTGGGCCAGTTTCTTGTCGAACAGCGCGTTGGCGGTTTCTTCAGCGGCCAGTGTGGCTTCTTTGTGCACGAGGAAGCTGGCGTAATCACCGTTCCAGTCGATCAAGCCGCCGCGATCCAGTTCCAGGATGCGGGTCGCAAGGTTCTGCAGGAATGAACGGTCGTGCGTGATGAACAGCACAGCGCCCTGGAAATCCTTCAGCGCTTCTTCGAGCCAGGCGATGGCACCGATGTCCAGGTGGTTGGTCGGTTCGTCGAGCAGCAGCAGGTCCGGTTCGGAAACCAGAGCCTGGGCCAGCAGGACGCGGCGACGCCAGCCGCCGGACAATTCGGCGAGGGTTTTGTCGGCCGGCAGTTGCAAGCGGCTCAACGTGCTGTCGACCAGTTGCTGCAAACGCCAGCCATCGCGGGCTTCGAGGTCGTGCTGGACGTGCATCAGTTTGTCCAGATCGGCGTCGGTAACGATATTCTGGCTCAGGTGGTGATACTGCGCGAGCAGCTCGCCAACACCGTCCAGGCCTTCGGCAACCACGTCGAACACGGTCCGCTCGTCGGCTACCGGCAATTCTTGCGGCAATTCGCCGATCTTGAGACCAGGCGCACGCCAAACGGAGCCGTCATCAGGCTTCTGGTCGCCTTTGACGAGCTTCATCATGCTGGACTTGCCAGTGCCATTGCGGCCGATGATGCACACCCGCTCACCACGGGCGATCTGCCAGGACACCTTGTCCAACAACGGCATAGCGCCGAAAGCAAGGGACACATCGCTGAATTTGAGCAGGGTCATGAGCTTCTCCAAAAACCGGGCGCGCATTCTACCTGACTTGAGGCTTCAGAAGGCCGGCAATTTCGCTGTGACAACACTCTGACTAATAATTGTTGCGAACTTGTGCCGCTAGCCCGGCAAAGCTTTCACCGGGTGCTGGCAAAAGGCTAAGCTACAGATATCAAGTGCCGGCGTTGCCGGCACATGTCACGATTTCTCTGCCCGGACGTACCATGCGCAGTCGCCTTTTCAATCTTTTTTCATGTTTGCTTCTTACCGCCGCTGCCGTTCAATCCGCCCAGGCGGTAGACCTGTCTACCCAACGCCAGTATTACGACGAAGCCAAGCGTGCCTTGGCCAAGGGCGATTCCGGCCCTTATTTCCGTTATAGCCAGGCGCTCAGCGATTATCCGCTGACCCCCTACCTGGCTTATGACGAACTGACCGCGCGGCTGAAAACCGCGAGCAATGCCGAAATCGAGAACTTCCTCGCCGAACACGGTGACCTGCCGCAAGCCAACTGGATGAAATTGCGCTGGCTGCGCTGGCTGACCGAACGCGGCGATTGGGCGACCTTCGTCAAATACTATGATCCCAAGCTCAATTTCACCGAACTGGACTGCCTGAACGCGCAGTATCAGATCAGCCATAACCGCAAGGCTGAAGGCTACGTCAACGCCGAAAAGCTCTGGCTGAGCGGCAAAACCCAGCCCGAGGCATGCGATGCAGTGTTCGGCATGTGGGCCGCCGATGGTCAACTGACTGAACAGAAACGCTGGGAACGCACCAAACTCGCCGCCCACGCCCGCAACTACCCGCTGGCCAACAGCCTGATCAATGGCCTGACAACCCTCGCCCCGCGCGGTCGTCTGCTGGTGGATGTGGCGCAGAAACCCGAGCTGCTGAATCAGCCGTCGCGCTTCATCCCGGCCGATGAGCCGATGTCCGACATCGTCAGCCTTGGCCTGCGCCGCCTGGCTCGTCAGGATCCGGACAAGGCCATGGCCCTGCTCGACGGTTATGCCAGCAGCATGCACTTCTCCCGTGACGAAAAAGTCGCGATCGCCCGGGAAATCGGCCTGACCCTGGCTCGACGTTTCGACAGCCGCGCGCTGGACGTGATGACCAAATACGACCCGGAACTGCGGGACAACACCGTTTCCGAATGGCGCTTGCGCCTGCTGTTGCGTCTGGCCCGTTGGGACGACGCCTATCAGTTGACCCGCCGCCTGCCTCAGGACCTGGCCACTACCAATCGCTGGCGTTACTGGCAGGCTCGCAGCCTGGAGCTGGCGCAGCCGCAGAATCCGCAAGCGCAGACGCTTTACAAGAACCTGGCTCACGAGCGCGACTTCTACGGTTTCCTGGCGGCCGATCGCTCACAGTCATCCTATTCGCTGAACAACAAACCGCTGGTGCTCAGCCAGGCGCTGATCAACAAGGTTCGCAATACCCCAGGTGTGCGCCGCGCGCTGGAGTTCCATGCCCGCGGGCAGATCGTCGACGGCCGCCGCGAGTGGTACCACGTCAGCCGGCACTTCAGCCGTGATGAAATGGTCGCCCAGGCGAAACTGGCCTACGACCTGAAATGGTATTTCCCGGCGATCCGCACCATCAGTCAGGCGCAGTACTGGGACGATCTGGACATCCGCTTCCCGATGGCCCACCGCGAAACCCTGGTGCGCGAAGCCAAGGTCCGTGGACTGCACTCGAGCTGGGTATTCGCCATCACCCGCCAGGAAAGTGCCTTCATGGACGACGCCCGCTCCGGCGTCGGCGCCAGCGGCCTGATGCAACTGATGCCCGTCACCGCCAAGGAAACCGCGCGCAAGTTCAGCATTCCGCTGGCCTCGCCGCAGCAGGTGCTGGATCCGGACAAGAACATCCAGCTCGGTGCCGCTTACCTGAGCCAGGTGCACAGCCAGTTCAACGGCAACCGCGTCCTTGCCTCCGCCGCTTACAACGCCGGCCCCGGCCGCGTGCGTCAATGGCTGCGCGGTGCCGATCACCTGAGCTTCGATGTGTGGGTAGAAAGCATCCCGTTCGACGAAACCCGCCAGTATGTGCAGAACGTGCTGTCGTACTCGGTGATCTACGGCCAGAAACTCAATTCACCGCAGCCGCTGGTGGATTGGCATGAGCGCTACTTTGACGATCAATAACCGGTAAGGCCGGTTATGCAGGAGCTTGCCGAAGGCTGCGCTCTTTGCTTTGAGACGTAAACGAAAATGCCCGCATCAATTGATGCGGGCATTTTTTTGTGTCCATCCAGTTCAATCTTCACCGCGTCGCGGTCTGCTTGCCAAGCTCGGTCAAACGATACCTTTGAGCCGGACTATTGGGCGAATCGGGATTCGTCATTTCAATCAAATTGGCGGCCAGTGCCGGTTTGAGATAGTTAGTTCGGAAGGTCGCCTGCTGCCGATCTCTTATCTTAAATGGAGCAAAACGGCTGAGGCCATCGGAGATCTTCGGGGGCTGCCGGGTTTCCTATGTTGCCCCGGTCTTGCACACCTGCGCACAGCCGCCACCCCAATTTGCAGCCGAGCGGGTGGAGATGGCCGTGAGAGTGTAGGAGCTGTCCCAGATACCCGGCGCCAGGATTAACGTTTCACTTGCCCTGCCTGTAAATCCGATTGGGGTGGATAACCAGACGCTTGACCTGTGCATCCAACTCGTTGCTGTGATACAGGTCCAGGCATTTCAGCAAATCGAAACGCACGCCCTGGACTTCCGACTCGACCAGCGGGTTGTGATAGTCACGCGCCAAGTAACGATCCACCTGGGTCTTGATCGCGTCGGGGGCCTTTTCCAGGTCGTACTCGGTCCAGTCGCGCAATGCGCTGACGCTGCTTCCTGCGTCAATGGCTGCTGACTTGTCCTCCTTGTAGGCGTTCGCAATGCAGGTCGCGAGCACCATGTCTTTGTAATTCTGCCCGTAGGTACGTGCACTGGCCTCCGGGGATATACCCCCAGTGTCTTTCGCATAACCAACGGAGGCCAGCAACATGAGTGGCAGGATGCCCAATAGAACCTTCTTCACAGCAATCTCCAGAAGTTCGCACGGTCGGTGCGATAGTTCGCGCCGGGTTCGTTGAAATAGCAGTGGTCGTAGCAAGTACTGCCGTTGAACAGCGTGGCATGCCCCTGGGCATCCCACCAACCCTGCACTTCAAACAGGATCACCCCCTTCTTGCCTCTCAGGGCTCCGCCACCCGAGGGTGGATACTGCACGACTTCAGCTTTGCCCCAGCGTTGTTCCAGAACGGCAATAAGGTTTTTGACGCGGAAGAAGTACTGGGACTTGTCGGCACCGGACACGGTTTGCCCCGGCACACTTGGAATTTTCAGACCTGCCTGGTTCAGGATATTGTACCGGGGCGCCAGCAGCGCCTTACGCTCGCAGATCGGTTTCAACCTTGCCATCATTGAACTGCAACGCCGCCAGCCGCGCATACAGCGCATTACTCGCAATCAACTCCTGATGCGTTCCCACCGCCACCAGTTTCCCTTGGTCCATCACCGCGATCCTGTCGGCGTTTTTCACCGTGGCCAGTCGGTGGGCGATGACCAGTGTGGTGCGGTTTTTCATCAGGCTGGGCAGGGCTTGCTGGATCAGGTGCTCGCTCTGGGCGTCGAGGGCGCTGGTGGCTTCGTCCAGCAACAGGATCGGCGCGTCCACCAGCAGCGCCCGGGCGATGGCCAGGCGTTGGCGTTGCCCGCCGGACAAACCAAGACCTGCGTCGCCGAGGTGAGTCTGGTAGCCGTTGGGCATTTGCTCGATGAAGTCGTGGGCGTAGGCGATTTTCGCCGCTTCCTGAACCTGGGCCAAGGTCGCCTTCGGGTTGCCGTAGCGAATGTTCTCTTCGATGCTGCCGAAGAACAGCGTCGGGGTTTGCGAGACGAGGGCGAAGCAGCGACGCAGGTCCAGAGGATCGAGTTGAGTCAGCGGCACACCGTCCAGCAGGATGCGTCCTTCGGCGGGGTCGTAAAAACGCAATAGCAGGTCATACACCGTCGACTTGCCAGCACCGGACGGCCCGACCAAGGCAAGGGTTTCGCCGGCGTTGATGGTCAGATTCAAGCCATCGACGGCATAGCTTTCAGGACGCGACGGGTAGGAAAAGCGCACATCGTGCAGCACCAGATTACCCTTCACCCGTTCAGGCAACGTCACCAGACCTTGGGTCGGTGGCTGGATGATGTTTTCTGAACGCAACAACTCGGCAATACGTTCCGCCGCCCCTGCCGCTCGCTGCAGTTCGCCGATCACTTCACTCAACGTGCCGAAGGCGCCGCCCACGATCAGGCTGTAAAAGACGAACGCCGCCAATTCACCCGCGGAAATCCGCCCGGCGATGACATCCATGCCGCCCACCCAGAGCATCACCCCGACCGCGCCCAACACCAGCACGATCACCAGGGTAATCAGCCAGGCCCGCTGGAAAATGCGCTTGCGGGCGGTGTTGAAAGCCTCTTCCACGGTCGTGGCAAAACGCTGTTCGTCCTGGACCTGATGGTTGTAGGCCTGCACGGTTTTGATCTGACTCAGGGTTTCGGAGACATAGCTGCCGATATCGGCGATCCGGTCCTGGCTCAGACGCGACAGGGTGCGCACCCGACGCCCGAAAATCAGGATCGGCGCGACCACCAACGGCAACGCGACCACCACGATGCTGGTGAGTTTGGGGTTGGTGATAAACAGCAAGACAATCCCGCCGATCACCATCAGCCCATTACGCAGGAACAGCGACAGCGAAGAACCGATCACCGACTGCAGCAGCGTGGTATCTGCAGTCAGACGTGACTGGATTTCGGAGCTGCGGTTGTCTTCATAGAACCCCGGATGCAGGTAGACCAGATGGTTGAACACCCGACGGCGGATGTCCGCGACAACGCGTTCGCCGATCCACGACACCAGGTAAAAACGCGCAAAGGTGCCGATTGCGAGGCCGACCACCAGCAGCATGAACAGGGCAATCGATTGGTTGAGCAAATGCGGCGATCGGGTCATGAAACCCTGATCCACCAGCAGGCGAATCCCCTGTCCCATGGACAAGGTGATGCCGGCCGTGACGATCAACGCCAGCAAGGCGCCCAAGGCCGGCCAGCGATAAGGCGTGATGAAACGGGTGGCCAGGCGAATGGCGCGGCGGTGACGGGCAGAGAGCATGAAGATCATCCGATGGCACAACTCATGACTTTAACCTGATCAAGCCTACACCGGTCGACAGGATTGAACGCTGTAAATCACAATGAGTCGGGTTAATTATGACCGCCAAGACTAGTGGCTAGAGATTATTGGTCTAAAGTCCAGGTGGAAACATCAGGGTATTTCTGATGGACTGAAGAGGCCGACCTGAAAGATCGCAGGGAATTGTCACAGCCCGGTCACTTGGCGGTTTTACAGTAAGCACACAACCTGATGAGGAGACAGGCCATGTCCTTGCAAAACAGCAGCGATGACAAGATTCAAGTGATCCGCACACAGCCAGACCAGTCTCTGGGTTGCTCAATGATCGATGAGGAAGGGCGCGAAGTACCGATCACTGAAAACATGATTCAGGACGCTTGCCGCGAACTGGAAAAGCGATTGGTCAAGCCTGTCGAACAAAAGTGATATAGCCACCGTCTTCTTGACCCGGCCTTGTTGGCCGGGTTTTTTATGGGCTTTATCCGGGAACGGCGGCGCGCCCCATCGCGAGCAGGCTCGCTCCCACAGTAGATCTCCACTGAATACAGATTTGCTATACGACTGAGATTAAGTGTGGGAGCGAGCCTGCTCGCGATGGGGCCAACTCGATGTTCAGACAGCCGAAGCCCCCAAAGCCGCCACAATCCGCTGCAACGCCGGCGAATCCCCTTCAATCCGCACCTTCGACCCATCGATTTCACGTCGCAGCGGGTAATGTTTGCGCAGCGCATCGAACGCTGCACGCTGCTCGCTCACATTGCCTACAAGGCTGCGACGGAAATCCGCGTCGTCGCGGCGCGGGTCGTACACGCCACGGCATAACATCGCCAGCGCCCAGGCCGGATCGGTATCGGCATTCAACGTCACGGCCGACAGCCATGGCGCTGGCAGCAAATCGCTCAGGCTGACCTGTTCCGGTTGCCCAAGGAACTTGCAAAACGCCTGATAGATCTGCGCCGTCCCGCGCTGCTTGCCGTCGAGGCTGTAACCGGCAATGTGCGGCGTCGCGATGACACACAACTCCGCCAGCGCTACATCGACCTCAGGCTCAGCCTCCCAGACATCCAGCACCGCTTGCAGGTCTTCACGTTGCAACAGCACTTGGCGCAGGGCGGTGTTATCCACCACCGGGCCACGACTGGCGTTGATCAACCAAGTGCCGGACTTGAGTTGGTTCAACCGTTTTTTATCGAACAGATGCCAGGTTGCCTGAGGGCCTTGCTTGTCCAGCGGCGTGTGCAGGCTGATGACGTCGCATTGCTCGATGATCTGCTCGAGACTGACGTAATCGCCCCCTTCAGCGGCTTGCCGGGGTGGATCGCAAACCAGCACGTTCCAGCCCAGGCCTTGCAGAACCTTGACCAGCCGCCCGCCGACTTCACCGGCACCGACCACGCCGTAGGTGCGCTGAGTCAGGTCGGCGCCTTCGATTTCGGCCAGGGTCAGCAGGCTGCCCAGCACGTAATCGACCACCCCCCGGGCATTGCAGCCCGGCGCGCTGGACCAGGTGATGCCGGCCTGCTGAAAGTAGTCCAGATCCAGGTGATCGGTCCCGATGGTGCACGTGCCGACAAAACGCACCTTGCTGCCTTCGAGCAACGCGCGGTTGACGTTAGTCACCGAGCGCACCAGCAGCACATCGGCCTGCTCGACAGTGGCGCGGTCGATTGAACGTCCCGGCACTCGGCGGATTTCACCGAAGCTTTCAAAGAAAGCATCGAGCAGCGGGATATTTTCGTCGGCAACAATCAGCATGGCAGGCTCCTTTGGCGGACCGGCAGTTTAGGCGCAGATGACCGTGATGGGCCAGCAGGCATTGTTCACCTTAAATGTGAAGGGGCCACTCATCCTGTGGGAGAGGGCTTGCCTGCTCCCACAAGGGTCCCAAACACCGCAAGCAACCATTTACAAATCCGCAACACAGGATTTTTCCTGACCACGGCGTCAAGGCGTAGAATGCGCCGCCTCGCGCATCAAAACCCTTTGGACGTTTCGCCTTGAATTCCGTGACTGACCGCCCCTCCGCTATTTCCCTCACCCGCCCGGCCCGGGTTCGCCTGGAGCTGAAAAACCTGCTCGGCCTGGCGTTGCCGATCATGATCGCGCAACTGGCGACCACCGCCATGGGCTTCGTCGATGCGGTGATGGCCGGTCGGGTCGGGCCTCGCGACCTGGCGGCCGTCGCGCTGGGCAACTCGATCTGGGTGCCGGTGTTTCTGCTGATGACCGGCACACTGCTGGCCACCACCCCGAAAGTCGCCCAGCGCTTCGGCGCCGGCACCCACAGCGAGATTGGCCCGATCGTACGCCAGGCCTTGTGGCTGGCGCTGGTAGTGGGTTTGATGGCGAGCGGCATGCTGTTCAGCGCCGAACCAATCCTGCACATCATGAAGGTCGACCCCGAGCTGATCGGCCCGTGCATGCAATACCTGCACGGCATCGCCAGCGGTCTGCCCGCCGTCGCGTTCTATCACGTGCTGCGTTGCTTCAGTGATGGCCTGGGCCGCACCCGCCCGGCCATGGTCCTTGGCCTGTGTGGGTTGGCGCTGAACATTCCGCTCAATTACATCTTCATCTATGGCCACTTGGGTGTGCCGGCCATGGGCGGTGTCGGCTGCGGCTGGGCCACAGCCATCGTGATGTGGGTGATGGCGTTGGGCATGGCCGGCTGGGAGCGCTGGGCGCCGGCCTATCAGTCGAGTGAGTTGTTCAGCCGTTTTGACTGGCCGCAGTGGTCGGTGATCAAGCGTTTGCTGGGCATCGGTTTGCCGATTGGCATCGCGGTGTTTGCCGAGTCGAGCATCTTCGCCGTGATCGCGTTGCTGATCGGCAGCCTCGGCGCCACCGTGGTCGCCGGGCACCAGATCGCGCTGAACTTCAGCTCGCTGGTGTTCATGATCCCCTACTCCCTGGGCATGGCCGTGACCGTGCGGGTCGGCCAGGCACTGGGCCGTGAAGAACCACGGGAAGCACGCTTCGCCGCCGGCATCGGCATGGGCACTGCGCTGGCGTACGCCTGCCTGTCGGCGAGCCTGATGCTGTTGCTGCGCGAACCCATCGCCGCGATCTACACCGCCGACCCGACGGTGATTCACGTAGCCGCGATGCTGATTGTGTACTCGGCGCTGTTTCAGTTTTCCGATGCGATTCAGGTGACGGCGGCCGGTGCGCTGCGGGGCTATCAGGACACTCGGGTGACGATGATCCTGACGTTGTTCGCGTACTGGGGAATTGGTTTGCCCGTGGGTTACGCCCTGGGCCTGACCGATTGGTTCGGCACGCCGAGCGGCCCGAGCGGGCTGTGGCAGGGTTTGATCGTCGGCTTGAGTTGCGCGGCGCTGATGCTGTCGATCCGCCTGGCGCGCAGCGCACGCAAGCGGATTCGCCTCAATCGTTCGGCCGGTTAAGCGAGTTTCTTGCGAATCCAGTAGAGGTAGGTGCCTGCCTCTTCGTGCTGTGCGACCAGTTCGTGGTCGAGAAACACGCAGAACTTGGGAATGTCGCGACGGGTCGACGGGTCGGTAGCGATCACCTTCAGCAAACCGCCGGGCACCAGGTCGCGGATGTGCTGGTGCAACATCATCACCGGTTCCGGGCAATTGAGACCGGTAGCGTCAAGGGTGCCGTCTACCGGCGTATCGATCATTTCACTCATGGTTTACTCCTGAAACTTGCCGGCATTGTCGCGCATTGTCGGGTGTCTAGTCACTGACAGCTGATCGTTCCCACGCTCTGCGTGGGAATGCATCCCGTGACGCTCTGCGTCACATCCAAAGGCGGAACGCGGAGCGTCCCCGGCGGCGTTCCCACGCAGAGCATGGGAACGATCGGCACACAAAGTCAGCGGGACTTGGGTTTCTTTACGTCGAGCCGGCGCAAATGGCAGGTCACTTCTTCACGGTCGTGATACAGCTGCTTGCAGCCGATTTCAACCCGAATGCCCCGCGCCTTGAACCCCTCGGCAATACGCTCCAGCAAGCGCTTCACTTCGGCATAACGCTGCTTCATCGGCAGCTTGAGGTTGACCACCGCTTCCCGGCAATGCCCCTCGCCAATCCATTCTTCCAGCATCGCCGCGTTGCGCGCCGGTTTCTCGACGATGTCGCAGACCATCCAGTCCACCGGCTGCTTGGGCTTGAAGGTGAAACCGTCGGCCATCAAGTGTTGAACCAGACCAGTGTCCATCAGGCTTTCGGCCATCGGGCCGTTGTCGATGGCGGTCACCAGCATGCCACGATTGACCAGTTGCCAGGTCCAGCCGCCAGGGGCGGCGCCGAGGTCGACACCGGTCATGTCGCTATGCAGGCGCTCGTCCCACTGGTCGCGGGGGATGAAATGGTGCCAAGCCTCTTCCAGTTTCAACGTCGAACGGCTCGGCGCTTCACGGGGAAACTTCAGGCGTGGAATGCCCATCGGCCACATCGCCGAATTGTTCGACTCCGCCAGGCCCATGAACACTTCGCGGCCGCTCTTGAAGGTCAGCAGCAGCCGCGGTTTGTTGGGGTCTTCCACCAGTTTGCCGGCCGCCATCAGTGCCTTGCGCAGGTGAACTTCGAATTTTTTGCAGAAGTTCGACAATTCTTTGCCATCGTTGGTGTCGACCATTTCCAGCCACAGGCTGCCACACAGCGGGAAGTCCGCCATGTGCGCAAGGATCACGCTGATGCGGTCGGTTTCCGGCAGATCAATAAAGATTCCACGGGCCCACTGACGCGGGAAGATCAGGTCGGCGAAACGCTGGCCACGCATCAGGCGTTCGGCGCCGTCTTCTTCGGTGCAGATAAATTCGGCATAGGCGCTGGCGGTCTTGGCCTTGGCATAACCGGCCACGTTCAGCCGCGCGGCATGTTCGGAAATCTCGGAACAGACTTCGCCTTCGAAGCCCGGCCGGCAATGCATAAAGAGGGTGTTCATTCTTACTCCTGGGCAGTTGGCGGAAAAATTGCGCCACTGCGCGATGCCCAGACTTGCGTTGAAGCAAAGCCTGTCACGAAAACCGGCGCATGATAGCCGAGATCGGCCCCCTGGACTTGTCCATAGCGTCCGGTTATTAGCCTTAACGTCTAAACAGGGCTAGGTTAAAGGCTCTGTCCGTCCTCTCAGTCCGTAGCCGCGCGGATCTAAAGGAGTCATTTCAATGCCGTCCCTCGATAGCCTGAAAACCCTTAAAACGTTACAAGTCGACGACAAGACCTATCACTATTTCAGCCTGCCCGAAGCCGCCAAGAGCTTGGGTGATCTCGACAATCTGCCGATGTCGTTGAAAGTGCTGCTGGAAAATCTGCTGCGCTGGGAGGACGAGAAAACCGTTACCGGCGCCGACCTCAAGGCGATTGCCGCCTGGCTCAAGGAACGTCGCTCCGACCGCGAAATCCAGTACCGGCCCGCGCGGGTACTCATGCAGGACTTTACCGGCGTCCCCGCCGTGGTCGACCTCGCCGCCATGCGCGCCGCCATGGCCAAGGCCGGTGGTGACCCGCAGCGAATCAATCCGCTGTCGCCGGTGGACCTGGTGATCGACCACTCGGTGATGGTCGACAAGTTCGCAAGCAGTAGCGCCTTCGAACAGAACGTCGACATCGAAATGCAGCGCAACCACGAGCGTTACGCCTTCCTGCGCTGGGGGCAGAGCGCCTTCGACAACTTCAGCGTCGTGCCGCCGGGCACCGGCATCTGCCACCAGGTCAACCTCGAGTATCTGGGCCGCACGGTCTGGACCAAGGATGAGGACGGGCGCACCTATGCCTTCCCGGACACGCTGGTCGGCACCGACTCCCACACCACCATGATCAACGGCCTCGGCGTACTCGGCTGGGGTGTCGGCGGGATCGAATCGGAAGCGGCGATGCTCGGCCAACCGGTGTCGATGCTGATTCCAGAAGTGATCGGCTTCAAACTCACCGGCAAGCTCAAGGAAGGCATCACCGCCACCGACCTGGTGCTGACCGTAACCCAAATGCTGCGCAAGAAAGGCGTGGTCGGGAAATTCGTCGAGTTCTACGGCGACGGCCTCGCCGACCTGCCGCTGGCCGACCGCGCGACCATCGCCAACATGGCCCCGGAATACGGCGCCACTTGCGGCTTCTTCCCGGTGGACGAAGTGACACTGGAATACTTGCGTCTTTCCGGACGCACCCCGCAAACCGTGAAACTGGTGGAGGCCTACAGCAAGACCCAAGGCCTGTGGCGCCTGCCCGGCAAGGAGCCGGCGTTCACCGACAGCCTGGCTCTGGACATGGGCAGCGTCGAAGCCAGCCTCGCCGGGCCGAAACGCCCACAGGACCGCGTCTCGTTGCCGAACGTGGCGCAAGCGTTCACTGACTTTCTCGGCCTGCAATTCAAACCCTCCACCAAGGAAGAGAGCCGCCTCGAAAGTGAGGGCGGTGGAGGCGTTGCGGTGGGCAACGCTGATCTGGTCGGCGAAGCGGACTACCATCACGAAGGCCGTACGTATCGGCTGAAAAACGGCGCGGTGGTGATTGCCGCCATCACGTCCTGCACTAACACCTCCAATCCCAGCGTGATGATGGCCGCGGGGCTGGTGGCGAAGAAAGCCATAGAGAAAGGCCTCAAGCGCAAACCGTGGGTCAAGAGTTCGCTGGCCCCCGGTTCGAAAGTGGTGACCGACTACTACAAGGCGGCCGGCCTGACTCAATACCTCGATGAACTCGGTTTTGCGCTGGTCGGTTATGGCTGCACCACCTGTATCGGTAACTCCGGACCGTTGCCGGAGCCAATCGAAAAAGCCATTCAGAAAGCCGACCTGACGGTTGCCTCGGTACTCTCGGGCAACCGTAACTTCGAAGGTCGCGTGCATCCCTTGGTGAAAACCAACTGGCTGGCCTCCCCACCCCTGGTCGTCGCCTATGCGTTGGCCGGCACGGTGCGCATCGACATCAGCAGCGAGCCATTGGGTAACGACAAGGACGGCCATCCGGTTTATCTGCGAGACATTTGGCCGAGCACCAGGGAAATCGCCGATGCGGTGACTCAGGTGAACACCGCGATGTTCCACAAGGAGTACGCCGAAGTGTTTGCCGGCGACGAGCAATGGCAAGCCATCGAAGTGCCGCAGGCGGCGACTTATGTCTGGAACAACGATTCGACGTATATCCAGCATCCGCCATTCTTCGATGACATTGGCGGCCCTGCCCCGGTGGTCAAGGACGTCGAAAGGGCGAAAGTCCTCGCCCTGCTCGGAGATTCGGTGACCACCGACCACATCTCCCCGGCCGGCAACATCAAGACTGACAGCCCCGCCGGCCGTTACCTGCGCGAGCAAGGGGTGGAACCGCGGGACTTCAATTCCTACGGCTCCCGTCGCGGCAACCACGAAGTGATGATGCGCGGCACCTTCGCCAACATCCGTATTCGCAACGAGATGCTCGGCGGCGAAGAAGGCGGCAACACGATTTATATGCCGACCGGGGAGAAGCTGCCGATCTACGACGCGGCCATGCGTTACCAAGTGTCGGGCACACCGCTGGTGGTGATCGCCGGGCAAGAATACGGCACCGGTTCGAGCCGCGACTGGGCAGCCAAGGGCACCAACCTGCTGGGGGTCAAAGCGGTCATCGCCGAAAGCTTCGAGCGGATTCACCGTTCCAACCTGGTGGGCATGGGCGTGTTGCCGTTGCAGTTCAAGCTGGATCAGAACCGCAAGAGCCTGAACCTCACCGGCAAGGAAACCCTGGATATCCTTGGCCTGACGGGCGTCGAACTAACTCCGCGGATGAACCTGACACTGGTCATCACCCGTGAAGACGGCAGCAAGGAAAAGGTCGAGGTGTTGTGCCGGATCGATACCCTCAATGAGGTGGAGTACTTCAAGGCTGGAGGGATTTTGCACTACGTGTTGCGGCAGTTGATTGCCTCGTAACGCCCTTGCTGACATCGACACCGCCTTCGGGCGGTGTTCTTGTTTACGCGGTGTACGGTTCTATAATCGCGCGCCCAATCATTTTGTATCGATCACAAATCAAATGCGGGAGCGAGCTTGCTCGCGAAGGCGGTGTGTCAGACAACGAAGAGGTTGAATGTTAAACCGCTCTCGCGAGCAAGCCCGCTCCCACAGAAACTGAGGCAATCCGCAGATTCTCTGAAACAAGGATTTCAAATGATCGCTCTGCCATGGATCTATCTGGCACTTCTCTCCATTGGCTATAGCCTGGCTTTGATCTACGGCCATCTCGGCTGGCTGGCCGCTATCTCTTTCGGGTTGCTGCTGTTTGCCGGCTTCGCCGTTCGCCAACAACAGATTCCGCTTGGCCGCTACCTCGGCCACGGCTTGTTCATCGTTCTGGCGGTAGCGCTGGCAATGCACTGGCTTCCCGGCTTCTACAACGGTCGCGCCATCGATCCCCAACGTTTCACCGACGATGCCGTGCCGTTCGCCATGTACCTGAATCAGGACAAACCCCTGATCGGCTTCTGGCTGTTGCTGGTTTGCCCGTGGATTATCGGCCGGCGTTCGCTGCGACTGGCCGTTTATGCCACCGCCCTCGCCCTGACCGTAAGCGCCGTGCTGGCCTTGGGTGGCGCGCTGTTGCTGGGCGTGATCAGTTGGGCGCCGAAGTGGCCGGATCAAGCCTGGCTGTGGGTGCTGAACAATCTGTTGCTGGTGACGCTGGTGGAAGAAGCGCTGTTTCGCGGCTACATCCAGGGCGGTCTGAGCCGGCACTTCAAACACCTGCCTTATGGCGAAAGCCTCGCGCTGGTGCTCGCATCAATGCTGTTCGGCCTCGTTCATCTGGGCGCTGGCTGGCAATGGGTGTTGCTGGCGAGCCTGGCGGGGCTCGGCTACGGCCTTGCCTACCGTTTCGGCGGGTTGGGCGCGGCCATCGCCACCCATTTTGGTTTGAATTTGCTGCATTTCGGGCTGTTCACTTATCCGATGCTCGCCGGGTGACGCAATGATCGTTTTGCGACGCGTCACTGATTATTGAAAAAAAACCTCAATAAGTTCCTGACGATGCCGATAACCGCTCAAAGCCTTGCGGATTGAGAAAGCCATGCGTAACAACCAGCCCATTACACAACGCGAACGGACCTTCCCGGCTCAGCAACGGTTGATTTCCACCACCGATGCCAAGGGCTTGATCACCTACTGCAACGATGCTTTCGTCGAAATCAGCGGGTTTTCTCGTGAGGAACTGATCCGTGCGCCGCATAACCTGGTCCGTCACCCCGACGTCCCGGCTGCGGTGTTCGCGCACATGTGGGGCACACTGAAACAAGGCTTGCCATGGATGGGCATTGTCAAGAATCGCTGCAAGACCGGTGACCACTACTGGGTTAACGCCTATGTCACACCGGTGTTCGATGGCAATCAGGTGATCGGTTACGAGTCGGTGCGGGTCAAACCCACCGCCGAGCAGATCCGCCGTGCCGAAGCGCTCTACCAACGCATCAACCAGGGCAAGTCAGCCGTTCCTCAAACGGATAAGTGGTTGCCGGTACTTCAGGACTGGCTGCCGTTCATACTGATCAGCCAACTGAGCTTCATGATTGGCGCCACGTTGACGTCGCAGTGGGGCTTCGCCCTCGCCGCCGGCCTCTCGGTGCCATTGGGTTTGATGGGCTTGAGCTGGCAACAGCGCGGTATCAAGCGTCTGCTGCGCCTGGCCGAGCAGACCACGTCCGACCCGCTGATCGCGCAGATGTACACCGATAGCCGCGGTGCCCAGGCGCGTCTGGAGATGTCGATCCTCAGCCAGGAAGCACGCCTGAAAACCTGCCTGACCCGCCTGCAGGACACCGCCGAGCATCTGACGGAGCAAGCGAAGCAGTCCGACGCCCTGGCCCACAACAGCTCCACGGGCCTGGAACGTCAACGGGTCGAAACCGAGCAGGTGGCGACCGCCGTCAATGAGATGGCCGCCACCACTCAGGAAGTTGCCAGCCACGTGCAGCGCACCGCTGACGCCACTCAGGAAGCCAATCGCCTGACCGGTCGCGGTCGCGATATCGCCGGGGAAACCCGCGAAGCTATTCAGCGCCTGTCGGCGGTGGTCGGTGAAACCGGCCTGACGGTCACGCAACTGGCTAAAGACAGTAACGAAATCGGCGGTGTGGTTGATGTGATCAAAGGCATCGCCGACCAGACCAACCTGCTGGCCTTGAACGCCGCGATTGAAGCCGCGCGTGCCGGTGAGATGGGCCGTGGTTTTGCGGTGGTGGCCGACGAAGTTCGCCAACTGGCGCAACGCACCAGCGAATCCACCGGGCAGATCCACGCCCTGATCGCCAAGCTGCAACAGACCGCCGGCACGGCGGTGCAAACCATGGAGGCTGGCCATCGCCAGGCCGAAGAAGGTGTGGCACGGGTATTGGAAGCGGATCAGGCGCTGGTGGGCATCAGCGAAGCCGTGGCCCACATCACCGACATGACCACTCAGATCGCTGCCGCTACCGAAGAGCAAAGCGCTGTGGCCGAAGAAATCAGCCGCAACATCAGCAACATCTCGCAACTGGCTGACCAGACCTCGGAACAGGCACAGAACTCGGCGCTGTTGAGCGAGGAACTGACCAAGACCGCGAATACCCAGTATTCGTTGGTGGAGCGGTTTAACCGCTGATCAGTGACAGCAAAACGAAAACCCGGACGGTGAAAACTTCCGGGTTTTTTATTGCCATTCTGAAAATAGTGACGCCTGTCCGGGCCCCTTCGCGGGCAAGCCCGCTCCCACAGGGTTTTGTATTGATCATAAAAATCGAGCGACACCGCCAGTCACTGTGGGAGCGGGCTTGCCCGCGATGAGGCCCCGGCAGGCACTGCAAATCTTACTGTAGAAATTCCGCAACCTTCCTCGCCGCAGCCGCCAAATGCTGCTCATGGGTAAACCCCGAAGCCTTCAACGGCTTCAAATCATGGTCCCCTGCCGTCAGCCAGAACACCTCGATAGCCGGGGCCAATGCGTAAGCCTCCACGGCTTCACGATTACCCAACGCATCCCTCTCCCCCTGCACGATCAACGTCCGGGTTTTCAGAGCCGCCAAATGCTCGACCCGCGGCTTCTCCGGTTTGCCCACCGCATAAAACGGATAACCGAGACACACCAGCGCATCCGCTTCCAGCTCATCGGCTAAAAGACTGGCCATCCGCCCGCCCATGGACTTGCCGCCAATGGCCACACGCCCAGTGACATGGCGTCGCACCAAGGCATACACCTCGCGCCAGCACTCCAGCAATTTCGGCGCCGGGTTCGGCGGGCGCTTGCCGCCATCGGCACGGCGCTGGGCCATGTACGGAAACTCGAAACGCAACACATTGACCCCATGTGCAGCAAGGCGCACAGCCATGTCGCTCATCCAGCCACTGTCCATCGGCGCACCGGCGCCATGAGCGAGAATCAGTGTCGCCGAAGCCGGCGCCGAGGCCGCATTCCACAACCATCCATGATCCCGCACGCACTGCGCCCATTGATCCCCGTCAATACTGGCCTTGTGCTGTTTGTCCATGCTTGCCTCGCTTTTAGTCTGCCTATAACTCCAGGCGAAGGGAGCGTTGCCTTGCGCAAACGCTCTCACTTCGACTGAACCGTGGATGGGGAACCATGAACACTTCTATCAGTACCGCCTACAACTACAAGGTGGTCCGCCAATTCGCCATTATGACGGTGGTATGGGGCATCGTCGGCATGGGGCTCGGGGTTTTTCTCGCCGCCCAGTTGGTCTGGCCTGAACTCAACTTCAATCTGCCATGGACCAGCTTCGGGCGGTTGCGTCCGCTGCACACCAACGCGGTGATCTTCGCCTTCGGCGGCTGCGCCTTGTTCGCCAGTTCTTTCTATTCGGTGCAACGCACCTGCCAAGCCCGTTTGTTTGCGCCGAAAATCGCCGCGTTCTGCTTCTGGGGCTGGCAACTGGTGATCCTGCTGGCGGCCATCAGCCTGCCGCTCGGTTACACCAGTTCCAAGGAATACGCCGAACTGGAATGGCCGATCGACATCCTGATCACCATCGTCTGGGTGGCCTATGCCATCGTGTTTTTCGGCACGATCATGCAGCGCAAGACCAAACACATCTATGTCGGTAACTGGTTCTTCGGTGCGTTCATCATCACCGTGGCGATCCTGCACATCGTCAACAACCTGGAATTGCCGGTGAGCCTCACCAAGTCCTACTCGGTGTACGCCGGTGCGACCGATGCCATGGTGCAGTGGTGGTACGGACACAACGCCGTAGGCTTTTTCCTCACCGCCGGTTTTCTCGGGATGATGTACTACTTCGTGCCGAAACAGGCCGAGCGTCCGGTGTATTCCTATCGCCTGTCCATCGTGCACTTCTGGGCGCTGATCACCCTGTACATCTGGGCCGGCCCCCACCACTTGCATTACACCGCACTGCCGGACTGGGCGCAGTCGCTGGGCATGGTGATGTCGCTGATCCTGCTGGCGCCGAGCTGGGGCGGGATGATCAACGGCATGATGACCCTGTCGGGGGCCTGGCATAAGTTGCGCAGCGACCCGATCCTGCGTTTCCTCGTGGTCTCCCTGGCGTTCTACGGCATGTCGACCTTCGAAGGGCCGATGATGGCGATCAAAACGGTCAACGCCCTCTCCCACTACACCGACTGGACCATCGGCCACGTTCACGCCGGCGCGCTCGGCTGGGTGGCGATGATTTCCATCGGCGCGCTGTACCACATGATCCCGAAAGTCTTCGGCCGCGAGCAGATGCACAGCACCGGCCTGATCAATGCGCACTTCTGGCTGGCGACCATCGGCACCGTGCTGTACATCGCCTCGATGTGGGTCAACGGCATCGCCCAGGGCCTGATGTGGCGCGCCGTCAACGAGGACGGCACGCTGACCTATTCCTTCGTCGAAACCCTGGTGGCCAGCCACCCAGGCTTCGTCGTACGGCTGGTGGGCGGTGCGATCTTCCTCAGTGGCATGTTCCTGATGGCTTACAACACCTGGCGCACCGTGCGGGCCTCACAGCCTGCCGAAGCCGCCGCTGCTGCGCAGATCGCCTGAGGAGTCCGCCATGAAACACGAAACAATCGAGAAAAACGTCGGCCTGCTGCTGTTGCTGATGGTGCTGGCCGTGAGCATCGGCGGCCTGACCCAGATCGTCCCGCTGTTCTTTCAGGACGTGACCAACAAACCGGTGGAAGGCATGAAGCCCTACACCGCGTTGCAACTGGAAGGTCGCGACATTTACATCCGCGAAGGCTGCGTCGGTTGCCATTCGCAGATGATCCGCCCGTTCCGTGCCGAAACCGAGCGCTATGGCCACTACTCGGTGGCCGGGGAAAGTGTGTGGGATCACCCGTTCCTTTGGGGTTCGAAACGAACCGGACCTGATTTGGCGCGAGTGGGCGGTCGCTACTCCGAAGACTGGCATCGCGCGCACTTGTACAACCCGCGCAACGTGGTGCCGGAGTCGAAGATGCCGGCCTACCCGTGGCTGGTGGCCAATCCGGTCGACAGCAGCCACACCGAAACCAAGCTCCGCGCCATGCGTACTCTCGGCGTGCCGTACACCGATGAGGACATCGCAGGCAGTGTCGAGTCGCTCAAGGGCAAGACCGAAATGGACGCGCTGGTTGCCTACCTTCAAGTGCTCGGCACTGCCATCAAGAGCAAGAGGTGAGCCCCATGGTCTTTGAAATGAGCAGTGGAATGATCCGCGGCCTGGGCACGGTCGTGGTGTTCGTGGCCTTCGTCGGCCTGACGCTGTGGGTGTTCAACGGCAAGCGCGATCCGGCATTCGCCGAAGCGCGCCTGCTGCCGTTCGCCGACGAACCGCAACAAGGCAACGCCACCACCCAAGAACCTGCAACAACAAGGAGTACCCGGCCATGACCACCTTCTGGAGTACGTGGATCTGCGTACTGACCATCGGCAGCCTGATCGGCCTGACCTGGCTGCTGATCGGCACGCGCCGAGGGGAAACCAAGGGCAGCACCGACCAGACCATGGGCCACAGTTTCGACGGCATCGAGGAATACGACAACCCGCTGCCGCAGTGGTGGTTCATGCTGTTCGCCGGCACGCTGGTGTTCGCCGTGGGCTACTTGATCCTTTACCCGGGCCTGGGCAACTGGAAAGGCATCCTGCCGGGTTACGAGGACGGCTGGACTGGCGTCCACGAGTGGGAAAAAGAGATGAACAAGGCTGACGCGAAGTTCGGACCGATCTTTGCCAGGTTTGCGGCCATGCCCGTGGAAGAAGTTGCCAAAGACCCGCAAGCGCTGAAAATGGGCGGTCGTCTGTTTGCGTCCAATTGCTCGGTGTGCCACGGCTCGGATGCCAAGGGCGCGTTCGGCTTCCCCAACCTGGCGGACAGCGATTGGCGCTGGGGCGGGGGCGCCGAGACGATCAAAACCACGATCATGGGCGGTCGCATGGCTGCGATGCCGGCGTGGGGTGAAATCCTCGGGGACGCGGGCGTGAAAAACGTCGCGGCGTATGTGCGTCACGAACTGGCCGGCCTGCCCTTGCCGGAAGGCAGCACCGCCGATCTGCAAGCCGGACAGCAAGTGTTCAGCACCACCTGCGTAGCCTGTCATGGGGCAAACGGCCAGGGCACTGAAGCCATGGGCGCGCCGAATCTGACGCACCCGGCCGGTTTTATCTACGGTACTAGCCTGGCGCAACTGCAACAGACTATTCGCCATGGCCGCCAGGGCCATATGCCAGCGCAAAACGAACTGCTGGGCAACGACAAAGTGCAATTGCTGGCCGCTTACGTGTACAGCTTGTCCCACGGAGTCAGCACCGAGCGTTTGCAGGCACAAGGCAAAAGCGAATAATTTTTGACCGCTCTACTGCCGCATTCTGCGGAATGCGGCAGTTCCCTGCCTCTTTGCGACCCATTGTCGCACCCTCCCATTCCCCTTCCTTTCGGTTCACCAGATTCGGGTCTAAGCTTCCTCGGTGCGGACTGGCATGAGTCGGTTCCAGGTCGATTTTACCCGATGTGTTCGACGATTCTGCTCGATGACAGGCCGCAAAGGCTGGTAGATACCGGCTGTCGCGCACATTGCCGTCTGTCCCTCGATCTTTGCGTTTGAACACACACCGTTACATCTGACCTGACCCCTTCGCTTTTTTCATCCGCTGCGACATTTTGTCAGAGGGCAATTTTGTCCTTACGCGGCGCATGGAAAGGCCGCAGAATCAGCTTTTGAAAGCATTGACCCAGGTCATGGCGCGTTGCAATGACCCCCCGCTTTCTACATACTTGCGGCCGATTTTTACTCCTAATAAAACACCCAAACCGTGGAACCTTAGAATGAGCACAGCAATCAGTCCGACTGCTTATAACTATAAGGTAGTCCGCCAGTTCGCCATCATGACGGTGGTCTGGGGGATCCTTGGCATGGGGCTTGGTGTCTTCATCGCCTCACAGCTCGTATGGCCGGAATTGAACTTCGGTCTGCCGTGGACGACTTTTGGACGCTTACGCCCGTTGCACACCAACCTGGTGATTTTCGCCTTCGGTGGTTGTGCCCTGTTTGCCACTTCCTATTACGTCGTGCAGCGAACCTGCCAAACGCGACTGATTTCCGACAGCCTCGCGGCCTTCACCTTCTGGGGTTGGCAAGCGGTGATCGTCGGCGCGATCGTTACCTTGCCGCTGGGTTACACCACCACCAAGGAATACGCGGAACTGGAATGGCCTCTGGCTATTCTGCTGGCCATCGTCTGGGTCACCTACGGTCTGGTGTTCTTCGGCACCATCGTCAAGCGCAAGACCAAGCACATTTATGTCGGTAACTGGTTCTACGGTGCTTTCATCGTCGTGACCGCGATGCTGCACATCGTCAACCACATGTCGCTGCCGGTCAGCCTGTTCAAGTCCTACTCGGCCTACTCGGGCGCGACGGACGCGATGATCCAGTGGTGGTACGGCCACAACGCCGTGGGCTTCTTCCTGACCACCGGCTTCCTGGGGATGATGTACTACTTCGTGCCGAAACAGGCCGAGCGTCCGATCTACTCCTATCGCCTGTCGATCGTGCACTTCTGGGCGCTGATCACCCTGTACATCTGGGCAGGCCCCCACCACCTGCACTACACCGCACTGCCGGACTGGGCTCAGTCCCTGGGCATGGCGATGTCGATCATCCTGCTGGCACCAAGCTGGGGCGGCATGATCAACGGCATGATGACCCTGTCGGGCGCCTGGCATAAGCTGCGCACCGACCCGATCCTGCGTTTCCTCGTGGTATCGCTGGCGTTCTACGGCATGTCGACCTTCGAAGGCCCGATGATGGCCATCAAGACCGTCAACTCGCTGTCGCACTACACCGACTGGACCATCGGCCACGTTCACGCCGGCGCGCTCGGCTGGGTAGCGATGATCTCGATCGGCGCGATCTACCACATGATCCCGAAACTGTTCGGTCGCGCGCAGATGCACAGCATCGGCCTGATCAACACGCACTTCTGGCTCGCGACCATCGGTACCGTTCTGTACATCGCGTCGATGTGGGTCAACGGCATCACCCAAGGCCTGATGTGGCGTGCAATCAACGACGACGGCACCCTCACCTACTCGTTCGTCGAAGCGTTGCAAGCCAGCCACCCTGGTTTCATCGTTCGCGCCCTGGGCGGTGCGTTCTTTGCCAGCGGCATGCTGTTCATGGCCTACAACGTGTTCCGTACCGTTCGTGCCTCGGACCCGGTTGAAGCCGAAGCCGCCGCCAAGATTGCTGTAGTTGGAGCTCACTGATGAAGCATGAAGCAGTCGAGAAGAACATTGGCCTGCTGGCCTTCTTCATGGTTATCGCCGTCAGCATCGGCGGCCTGACCCAAATCGTTCCGCTGTTTTTCCAGGACGTCACCAACAAGCCGGTCGAGGGCATGAAGCCTCGCACCGCCCTTGAGCTGGAAGGCCGCGACGTGTACATCGCCAACGGTTGTGTCGGCTGCCACTCGCAGATGATCCGCCCGTTCCGTGCTGAAACCGAACGTTACGGCCACTACTCGGTCGCCGGTGAAAGCGTTTGGGACCACCCGTTCCTGTGGGGTTCCAAGCGCACCGGTCCGGACCTGGCCCGTGTCGGCGGTCGTTACTCCGATGACTGGCAGCGTGCGCACTTGTACAACCCGCGCAACGTAGTGCCTGAGTCGAAAATGCCGGCCTACCCGTTCCTCGTGGAAAACAAGCTCGACGGCAAAGACACCGCCAAGAAAATGGAAGTCTTGCGCACGCTCGGCGTCCCTTACACCGACGAAGACATCGCCGGCGCCAAGGATGCTGTGAAGGGCAAAACCGAAATGGACGCGCTGGTGGCCTATCTGCAAGGCCTGGGCACCATCATCAAAAGCAAACGGTGATTTAGATGGATATCGGGATGATTCGTGGCCTGGGCACCGTTGTTGTGATGGTGGCCTTCATCGGTCTGGCGTTGTGGGTGTTCAGCCCCAAGCGCAAGTCGGAGTTTGAAGACGCGACCTTGCTGCCTTTCGCGGATGATCCCGAAGCCATCAAGCACGTCGAGCAAGCTTCTAGGAGTAACAAAGAATGACTACGTTCTGGAGTCTGTACGTCACAGTCCTCAGTCTCGGCACCATCTTCGCCCTGACCTGGCTGCTGCTGTCCACCCGCAAAGGTCAGCGCGCCGAGCAGACCGACGAGACGGTCGGCCACTCCTTCGACGGGATCGAGGAGTACGACAACCCACTGCCGAAATGGTGGTTCATGCTGTTCGTAGGCACCATCATCTTCGCCTTGGGCTACCTGGTCCTGTATCCGGGCCTGGGTAACTGGAAAGGCCTGCTGCCGGGTTATAACTACCTCGATAACGACAAGCAGACCGCGTTCGCCAACGGCCAGACCGGCTGGACCGGCGTCCACGAGTGGGAAAAGGAAATGCTCAGGTCGGACGCCAAATTCGGCCCGATCTTCGCCAAGTTCGCTTCCATGCCGATCGAAGACGTGGCAAAAGACCCGCAAGCCCTGAAGATGGGTGGCCGCCTGTTCGCCTCCAACTGCTCGGTCTGCCACGGTTCCGACGCCAAAGGCGCCTACGGTTTCCCGAACCTGACCGACGCCGACTGGCGCTGGGGCGGCGAAGCACAAACCATCAAGACCACTATCATGGGCGGTCGTCACGCCGTGATGCCAGCCTGGGCTGAAGTGATCGGCGAACAAGGCGTGAGCGACGTTGCCGCTTACGTGCTGACCACCCTCGATGGCCGCAAGCTGCCGGAAGGCGCCAAGGCTGACCCGGTTGCCGGCCAGAAGCTGTTCGCTGCCAACTGCGTGGCGTGCCACGGTCCGGAAGGCAAAGGCACCCCAGCCATGGGCGCCCCCAACCTGACCCACCCGGCGGCGTTCATCTACGGTTCGAGCTTCGCTCAACTGCAGCAGACCATCCGTTACGGCCGTCAGGGCCAGATGCCTGCGCAAGAACAGCTGCAAGGCAACGACAAGGTTCACCTGCTGGCCGCTTATGTCTACAGCCTGTCTCACGGTGAGAAGGCTTCGGCGGCGGATGCCCAGTAAGACACGCGTTTGATGCAATAAAACGGCCCCGCCCATGAAAATCGGCGGGGCTTTTTTTGTCTCGGCAATGTGCTCATGACTTGAGACAAATGCTCAATAGACTCGAACTTCAGTGCCCTATAGCGTTCATTCCCACCCCGATAACCAACGTCAGGGCCAACTTACATGGAAGAACTACATGTCAAAGAATGACGACAACACTATGCATGACGACTTTGAACCAGCGCTTCAAGACGCTGTAGACGTTGAACCTGAAGACTCAACGACAGGTGCGAGCGCGCAAAATGCTCGAATCAGGTCTTTCACCCACATAACTGACGTAGATGACGCCAATGGCGTAGATAAAAAACGTGGTAACGGCAGTGGTCTGGATAACCTGGGAGGTGGCAGGCTGCCCTGATTCCCGGCACCGACCACCAAACAGTGACCGAAGCCACAAAAACGGCCCCCTCATCTGATGGGGCCGTTTTCGTGCAAGCCGACAGCGTTAAAGGTCGTGATCTCCGAAGCGGGTGACCACAAGCAGGGGTGAGCGATTTTCAGTCCAGCGGTGCTGCACTGATCAATCCATGGGCCAAATGAGCTCGCCGCCCCTTCAAAACCGACCATAATTCACAAGTCAATTGATTCAAGTCACTACACTGTCAGTTGATTTCCACCAACGTGACCAAAGGTCGCACCCTTGTGCCAGAGCGACAGGCGTATCATTGCGCCACTGCAACACCTCTTTTTGACCGCGGTTGGCACGTACTGACCGGGGCATTTTTCCACTGCCGTGGGATGCAATGATGAGCAATCAGATTCCGGTACACGACGTCACTCCGCCTGCCAAGAACGCGAACAACAGCGTCGACCTCTACGCCTCTCGAGAAAAGATCTACACCCGCGCCTTCACCGGCCTGTTTCGCAACCTGCGGATGATGGGTGGTGCCGCGCTGTTTCTGCTGTATTTCGGCACGGTGTGGCTGAACTGGGGCGCTCATCAAGCCGTCTGGTGGAACCTGCCAGAACGTAAATTCTTCATTTTTGGCGCGACCTTCTGGCCTCAGGATTTCATCCTGCTCTCGGGCATTCTGATCATCAGTGCCTTTGGCCTGTTCTTCATTACCGTGTATGCCGGTCGTGTCTGGTGCGGCTACACCTGCCCGCAAAGCGTCTGGACCTGGATCTTCATGTGGTGCGAAAAGGTCACCGAAGGCGACCGCAACCAGCGCATCAAGCTCGACAAGGCGCCGATGAGCGCCAACAAATTCCTGCGCAAATTCAGCAAGCACACGATGTGGCTGCTGATCGGTTTCGTGACCGGCATGACCTTCGTCGGCTACTTCTCGCCGATTCGCGAACTGGTGATCGACTTCTTCACAGGCGAAGCCGATGGCTGGTCGTATTTCTGGGTCGGTTTCTTCACCCTCGCCACTTACGGCAACGCCGGTTGGTTGCGCGAGCAGGTGTGCATTTACATGTGCCCGTACGCACGCTTCCAGAGTGTGATGTTCGACAAGGACACGCTGATCGTCTCCTACGACCCGCGTCGTGGCGAGAGCCGTGGCCCGCGCAAGAAAGGCATCGACTACAAGGCTCAGGGCCTGGGCGATTGCATCGACTGCACCATGTGCGTCCAGGTCTGCCCCACCGGCATCGACATCCGCGACGGCCTGCAAATCGAATGCATCGGCTGCGCGGCGTGCATCGATGCCTGCGACAGCATCATGGACAAGATGGATTACCCGCGCGGCCTGATCAGCTACACCACCGAGCACAACCTGTCGGGGCAAAAAACCCATAAACTGCGCCCGCGCCTGATCGGCTATGCCCTGGTGTTGCTGACCATGATCGCGTTGCTGGTGACCGCGTTCTTCATGCGCTCGCTGGTCGGTTTCGATGTCAGCAAAGACCGCGTGTTGTATCGCGAGAATGCCGAAGGCCGGATCGAAAACGTCTACAGCCTGAAGATCATGAACAAGGACCAGCGCGACCACACGTACGTGCTGGAAGCCACCGGCCTGCCGGACCTCAAGCTGCAAGGCAAGCGTGAGATCAAAGTCGCCGCCGGGGAAATTTTCAGCCAGCCGGTCGAGTTGTCCAGTGCGCCGGAGCAACTGCCGTCGAGCACCAACGAGGTGAAATTCATCCTCAAGGATGCCGACGACGCCAACGTCCACGTTGAAGCCAAGAGCCGATTCATCGGCCCACAAATTCGTTGAGAGAAATGATCATGCCCGCAGCAACTGCCGCAAGCCCCTGGTACAAGCACCTTTGGCCGTGGATCATCATCGCCATCCTGGCCTGCTCGGTGACCTTGACCCTGTCGATGGTGATCATCGCGGTGAACAACCCGGACAACCTGGTCAACGATAACTATTACGAGGCCGGCAAAGGCATCAACCGCTCCCTGGACCGTGAACTGCTGGCCCAGACCCTGCAACTGCGTGCCAGCGTGCACCTGGATGACGTGACCGGCGAAGTCGATCTGCGCCTGAGCGGCAACAGCCAGCCCAAAACCCTTGAGCTGAACCTGATTTCACCCACCCAGCCGGAGAAAGATCGCAAGATCACCCTGGCCCGCAGCGAAACCGAACAGGGCCGCTACATCGGCCAGTTGAGCGACAAGGTTGAAGGCCGCCGTTTCGTCGAATTACTGGGCGTGCAGGATGACAAGATCTGGCGCATGTTCGAGGAAGAACAGGTCAGCCATGCCAAGGATCTGCTGCTCGGTGATGAGCCGTTGCAAGGCGCGGAAGACCTGAAAAAATAAAGTCGCGCTTCGCGCATCGCGAGCAGGCTCGCTCCCACAGTAGATCTGCGGTGTACATGCATTTTGTGCACGGCATAGATCAAATGTGGGAGCGAGCCTGCTCGCGATGAGGCCCTCCCGGACGATATAGATTCCAGCTCATGAGTACCCCAACCCCCTGCTACCACTGTGCCCTGCCCGTCCCGGCCGGCAGCCGCTTCACGGCCGCCGTCCTCGGGGATACCCGCGAGTTCTGTTGTCCGGGTTGCCAGGCGGTGGCCGAGGCCATCGTGGCCGGTGGGCTGGAAAGCTATTACCAGCATCGCAGCGAAGCCTCGGCCAACCCCGAAGCATTACCGGTGCAATTGGTGGATGAGCTGGAGCTCTATGATCGCGCCGATGTGCAGCAACCCTTTGTTCGTCACGAAGGCGAACTCGCCGAAACCACCCTGTTGATGGAAGGCATCAGTTGCGCCGCCTGCGGCTGGTTGATCGAAAAGCATCTTCGCAGCCTCCCGGCAGTGGCCGAAGCACGCTTGAATTTGTCCAACCATCGTCTGCATGTACGCTGGGCCGATGCGCAATTGCCATTGAGCCAAGTGCTCAGCGAATTGCGCCACATCGGTTACGCCGCCCACCCTTATCAGGCCGACCGCGCCAGCGAACAACTGGCCAGCGAAAACCGCCTGGCCCTGCGTCAACTCGGGGTCGCGGGGCTGCTGTGGTTCCAGGCGATGATGGCGACCATGGCCACCTGGCCGGAATTCAACATCGACCTCAGCCCGCAGCTGCACACCATCTTGCGCTGGGTCGCGCTGTTTCTGACCACCCCGATCGTGTTTTACAGCTGCGCGCCGTTCTTCAAAGGGGCGATGCGCGATCTGCGCACCCGTCACCTGACCATGGACGTTTCGGTGTCGCTGGCGATCGGCAGTGCTTACATCGCAGGGATCTGGACCTCGATCACCGGGGTCGGCGAGCTGTATTTCGATGCGGTGGGGATGTTTGCGCTGTTCCTGTTGGCCGGGCGCTATCTGGAACGCCGCGCACGGGAACGCACAGCCGCCGCAACCGCACAACTGGTCAATCTGTTGCCCGCCTCCTGCCTGCGGCTGAGTGCTGACGGCCAGAGCGAGCGAATTCTGCTCAGCGAATTGCGCGTGGGCGATCAGGTGCTGGTGCATCCCGGCGCGACTCTGCCAGCCGACGGCAAGATCCTCGACGGCCAGTCGAGCATCGACGAATCCCTGCTCACCGGCGAATACCTGCCACAACCACGAACCCTGGGCGATGCCGTCACCGCCGGCACCTTGAACGTTGAAGGTGCACTGACCGTGGAAGTCTTGGCGCTGGGTCAGGACACGCGCCTGTCGGCCATCGTCCGCCTGTTGGATCGCGCCCAGGCCGAGAAGCCCCGACTGGCGGAAATCGCCGACCGCGCCGCGCAGTGGTTTTTACTGCTGACGCTTATCGCAGTGGCCGCCATCGGCCTGCTCTGGTGGGAACTGGACTCATCGCGAGCGTTCTGGATTGTCCTGGCGATGCTGGTTGCCACCTGCCCATGCGCTTTGTCCCTGGCCACGCCGACCGCCCTCACCGCCGCCACCGGCACGCTGCACAAACTGGGGCTTTTGCTGACGCGCGGCCATGTACTGGAAGGCCTGAACCAGATCGACACGGTGATTTTCGACAAGACTGGCACCCTCACCGAAGGTCGCCTGGCCTTGCGTTCGATCCGCCCGCTTGGGGCCCTGGCCAGTGATCAATGCCTGAGCCTCGCCGCCGCCCTGGAAAACCGCTCCGAACACCCGATCGCCCGGGCGTTTGGCCGCGCGCCGCTGGCCGCCGAAGAAGTCCACAGTACGCCGGGCCTGGGGCTTGAAGGGTTGGTCGGTTTACAACGCCTGCGCATTGGCCAACCGGGGTTTGTCTGCGAGCTCAGCGGTGCTCAAGTGCCGGTGATGCCCGATGAGCCCGGCCAATGGCTGCTGCTCGGCGACAGCCAAGAGCCGCTGGCGTGGTTCGTGCTCGACGACCGTTTACGCGCCGACGCACCCGCCCTGCTGGCGGCGTGCAAGGCGCGCGGCTGGCGCACACTGCTACTGTCCGGCGACAGCTCGCCGATGGTCGCCAGCGTCGCTGCCGAATTGGGCATCGACGAGGCCCGTGGGGGCTTGCGTCCGGACGATAAATTGCAGGTGCTGCAACAGCTGCACAAGGAAGGCCGCAAGGTGTTGATGCTCGGCGACGGGGTCAACGACGTACCGGTGCTGGCCGCCGCCGACATCAGCGTGGCGATGGGTTCGGCCACCGATCTGGCGAAAACCAGTGCCGACGCGGTGCTGCTGTCGAACCGCCTCGATGCGCTGGTGCAAGCCTTCAGCCTGGCTCGTCGCACCCGCCGGGTCATCATCGAGAACTTGCTGTGGGCAGCGCTGTACAATGGCCTCATGTTGCCGTTCGCCGCCCTCGGCTGGATCACTCCGGTATGGGCCGCAGTCGGCATGTCCATCAGTTCGTTGACCGTGGTGCTGAATGCCTTGCGCCTGACTCGCCTGCCGTGCGCGCCGGCTGCCGGCACCACGCCAGAAACCCGTCCGCTGCCGGCCTGAGCCGCACGGGCATGGAGTCCAGATGCCAGCTCTCTACGTGATGATCCCCGCCGCGCTGCTGATCGTGGCCATCGCTATCTACATCTTCTTCTGGGCGGTCGATAGCGGTCAGTACGACGACCTCGACGGCCCGGCCCATAGCATTCTGTTCGACGACCAGGACCCGAACCACAAGGCTGCGGTCGACGAGGCCAGCGGCCATCCGGCCAAACCGGACGACAAGGCGCCGCCCCATGCTTGAATTGGCGCCACTGCTGGTGTCGGCGCTAATCCTCGGCCTGCTCGGTGGCGGACATTGCCTGGGCATGTGCGGTGGCTTGATGGGCGCGCTGACCCTGGCGATCCCCAAGGAACAACGCAGCCGACGCTTTCGATTGTTGCTGGCCTACAACCTGGGGCGAATTCTCAGCTATGCCGCTGCCGGCCTGCTGATCGGCCTGGCCGGCTGGGCCGTGGCCAATAGCCCGGCGGCAATGTTCATGCGCATCCTCGCCGGGCTGCTGTTGATCGCCATGGGGCTGTACCTGGCCGGCTGGTGGAGCGGCCTGACCCGCATCGAAAGCCTCGGTCGCGGCCTGTGGCGGCATATCCAGCCGATTGCCAACAGGCTACTGCCGGTATCGAACCTGCCCCGCGCCCTGCTGCTGGGCGCGCTGTGGGGCTGGCTGCCGTGCGGGCTGGTTTACAGCACATTGCTGTGGTCGGCGAGTCAGGGTAATGCGCTGGACAGTGCGTTGCTGATGCTGGCATTCGGGCTGGGCACCTGGCCGGTGCTGCTCGCCACAGGGCTGGCGGCCGAGCGCGTCACGGCACTGCTGCGCAAACGCAGTGTGCGCATGACCGGCGGCTTGCTGGTGATGGTGTTCGGTATCTGGACCTTGCCGGGGCCGCATCAGCATTGGCTCATGGGCCACTGACCTGTGGCGAGGGAGCTTGCTCCCGCTGGGGCGCGAAGCGACCCCAAGAAATGGGACTGCTGCGCAGTCCAGCGGGAGCAAGCTCCCTCGCCACAGAAACCCACCACAACCACCAACCACCGTTGATTCAAATCAAGATGCCTCAACGCCGCCACCCCTAGACTCGCCGACACTGCCAGCCTATCCGGGGGAATGCCCGCATGCTCGACGCCATTCGTTGGGACACAGATCTGATCCGCCGTTACGACCTGGCGGGACCGCGCTACACCTCGTATCCGACCGCCGTGCAATTCGACAGCCAGGTCGGCACCTTCGATCTGTTTCATGCCCTGCGCGACAGCCGCAAGGCCCTGCGGCCGCTGTCGCTGTATGTGCACGTGCCGTTCTGCGCGAACATCTGCTACTACTGCGCCTGCAACAAAGTCATCACCAAGGACCGCGGCCGCGCCCTGCCCTATTTGCAGCGCCTGGAACAGGAAATCCAGCTGATCGCCTGCCACCTCGACCCCACGCAGAAAGTCGAGCAACTGCATTTCGGCGGCGGCACGCCAACCTTTCTCAGCCACGACGAACTGCGCCAGTTGATGGCTCAGCTGCGCAAGCATTTCAATCTGCTGAATAACGATTCCGGCGACTATGGCATCGAGATCGACCCTCGCGAGGCCGACTGGTCGACCATGGGCCTGCTCCGGGAACTGGGCTTCAACCGGGTCAGCATCGGCCTGCAAGACCTCGACCCGGCGGTGCAACGAGCGGTCAATCGCCTGCAAAGCCTGGAAGAAACCCGCGCCGTGATCGACGCCGCCCGAACCCTGCAATTTCGCTCGATCAACATCGATCTGATCTATGGCCTGCCGAAGCAGACGCCCGAGAACTTCGCCCGTACCGTCGACGAAGTCATCAGCCTGCAACCGGATCGGCTCTCGGTATTCAACTACGCCCATCTGCCGGAACGCTTCATGCCGCAACGGCGAATCAACGGCAACGATCTACCGGCGCCGGCGCAGAAGCTGGAAATGCTCCAGCGCACCATCGAACAGCTGACAACCGCCGGTTACCGCTACATCGGCATGGACCATTTCGCCCTGCCCGACGATGAACTGGCGATTGCTCAGGAAGAATCGACCCTGCAACGTAACTTCCAGGGCTACACCACCCACGGTCATTGTGATCTGATCGGTCTGGGGGTATCGGCCATCAGCCAGATCGGGGATTTGTACTGCCAGAACAGCAGCGACCTGACCCAGTACCAGAACGCTTTGGCGTCTGCGCAACTGGCCACCAGCCGTGGCCTGGTGTGCAACGCTGACGATCGCTTGCGCAGAGCAGTGATTCAGCAACTGATTTGCCATTTCAGCCTGGAATTCACGGAAATCGAGCAGGCCTTCAATATCGATTTTCGTGGTTATTTCGGTGAACTTTGGCCACAGCTGCAGGACATGGCCGAGGACGGGCTGATTAAGCTGAACAACGATCGAATCACCGTACTCCCCGCAGGCCGGCTGCTGGTGCGCTCGGTGTGCATGGTGTTCGACGCGTATCTGGAACACACCAATCGCCAGCGTTTTTCACGAGTTATCTAGACCCCCTATGGCTAAATTGTCGCAGGCTGGCCCGAATGTCCTCCCGTAGGGTACCCTTACGGCTTATGTGTGTTTTCCCACAAGGATTAAAGAAATGTCCGAGCCAGTAAAACTGCGCGCTCATAACCAGGCCCATTGCAAGGATTGCAGCCTGGCCCCTCTCTGCCTTCCACTTTCTCTGAATCTGGAAGACATGGATGCGCTGGACGAAATCGTCAAACGTGGCCGACCGCTGAAAAAAGGCGAGTTCCTGTTTCGCCAGGGCGACACGTTCGATTCCGTTTATGCAGTACGCTCCGGCGCCCTGAAGACCTTCAGCCTGAGCGATGGCGGCGAAGAACAGCTCACCGGTTTCCATTTGCCGAGTGAACTGGTCGGCCTGTCAGGCATGGACACCGAAAAACATCCGGTTTCGGCGCAAGCCCTGGAAACCACCTCGGTGTGCGAAATTCCTTTCGAACACCTCGACGAACTGGCCCTGCAATTGCCACAACTGCGCCGTCAGTTGATGCGGGTGATGAGCCGCGAAATTCGTGACGATCAGCAAATGATGTTGCTGCTGTCGAAGAAAACCGCCGACGAGCGCATCGCCACCTTCCTGGTCAACCTGTCGGCACGTTTCCGCGCCCGGGGGTTCTCGGCCAACCAGTTCCGGCTGAGCATGTCGCGCAACGAAATCGGCAATTACCTGGGCCTGGCGGTGGAAACCGTGTCCCGGGTGTTCACCCGCTTCCAGCAAAACGAACTGATCGCCGCCGAGGGCAAGGAAGTGCACATCCTCGACCCGATCCAGCTCTGCGCCCTGGCCGGCGGCTCGATCGACGGCTGATCCTGGCGACGGCGGCTGAGCGAAACGGTTCAGCCGCCGTTATACTGCGACGTTTGCAGCCCGCCAGGACACTTCGACGATGGTCATCGACTCCTTCGACATCAAATCCCTGATCCGCCCCGTGATCGACTTCCCCAAGCCGGGCGTGATCTTTCGCGACATCACCCCACTGTTCCAGTCGCCCACGGCCCTGCGCCTGGTGATGGACAGCTTTGCCCATCGTTACGTCGAGGCCGACTTCACCCACATCGGCGCCATGGATGCCCGTGGCTTTCTGATCGGTTCGATCCTGGCCTACCAGTTGAACAAGCCGCTGGTGCTATTCCGCAAGCAGGGCAAATTGCCCGCCGACGTGCTGGCCGAGGGTTATCAGACCGAGTACGGCGAAGCCTTCCTCGAAGTCCACGCCGACAGCCTGTGCGAGGGCGATTCGGTGGTGATGTTCGATGACCTGATCGCCACCGGCGGCACCCTGATTGCGGCGGCCAACCTGATCCGGCGCATGGGCGCGCGGGTGCATGAAGCGGCGGCGATCATTGACTTGCCGGAGCTGGGTGGCTCACAGCGCCTGGAAGACATGGGGATTCCGACGTTTTGCCTGACGCAGTTTGCGTTGAGCGATAAGTAACGCGAAGGCGTCAGTTTAGGCGCTACAAGGCAATCGGCTTACGCCCGGCAAACGAATGCGCCAATGTCCCGCCATCCACCAGTTCCAGCTCGCCACCCAACGGCACACCATGGGCGATGCGCGAGGCGATCAGGCCTTTGTTGCTGAGCAACTGGGCGATGTAATGCGCCGTGGCCTCGCCTTCCACCGTCGGGTTGGTGGCGAGGATAACTTCGGTAAACGTGCCCGCCTCTTCGATTCGCGCCATCAGTTGTGGAATGCCGATGGCTTCCGGCCCCAGCCCGTCCAGAGGCGACAAGTGACCCTTGAGCACGAAGTAGCGACCGCGGAAACCGGTCTGCTCCACCGCATAAACGTCCATTGGACCCTCCACCACACACAGCAAGGTGTCGTCGCGGCGTGAATCAGCGCATTGCGGGCACAGATCGTCTTCGGTCAGCGTGCGGCACAAGCGGCAGTGGCCCACCCCCTCCATGGCCTGGCTCAGCGCTTGGGCCAGTCGCAAGCCGCCGCTACGATCACGCTCAAGCAGTTGCAATGCCATGCGCTGGGCAGTTTTCTGACCCACACCCGGCAAAATTCGCAGGGCATCGATCAGTTGGCGAATCAAAGGGCTGAAGCTCATGGGGAAAAAGTCCGACATAACAACGAGACGCGGTTTATACCCGTGCCTCTGTTTAGCGTCAAATAACAGCGTCTCCTTGATCGACGAATCCGACCGAATAGGGAGCAGACCTTTGTGGGAGTGTCGCGTTCGATGTTCCGTCAGTTGTACCGAGGTGACTTCATCGCGGGCAAGCCACGCTCCCACAGGATTTAGGTGATCCCTGTGGGAGCGGGCTTGCCCGCGAAGGCTGCCTCACAGGCACCACACTTCCAACAGACAGAAACAAAAATGCCAGGCGCGATGCCTGGCATTTTTTGTAACCGATCCAATGCGCGTTGGCGAATCAGAATGGCAGTTTCATACCCGGTGGCAGTTGCATGCCAGCGGTCATGCCGGACATTTTGTCCTGGCTGTTGGCTTCGATCTTGCGCACAGCGTCGTTGACGGCAGCGGCGAATACAGCTTCCAGCATCTCTTTGTCGTCTTCGCTCAGGCCTTCGACCAGGCTTGGGTCGATGGTCACACGCTTGACGTCGTGACGACCGGTCATTACCACGGTGACCATATCGCCACCGGCTTTACCGGTGACTTCGGCGTTGGCCAGCTCTTCCTGCATCTTGGCCATTTTTTCCTGCATCTGCTGCGCCTGCTTCATCAGGCCGGCCATGCCACCTTTCATCATGGGAATCACCTCAAAAGTACTTGGATAAAAACAGCGCCCGGCCGTTGGGGTCAAGCGCCTTCAGTTATTAGCCCTGAATGACCAGAGCCTCGACAGGTTCAATAGTATCGTGACGGACCACCGCCCCGAACTGCTGCATCATTTGCTGGATGAACGGATCGCCATGGATCGACTCCTCGGCCTCGCGCTGACGGTTGGCCCGACGCCGGGACGCGGCCTGGGCCGGGGTTTCCTGCTCGGGCTTGATCAGCTCCATGCTCAGGGTCAGCGTACGCCCATGAAACTGGTTCAGCGCATCATTGAGGCGACGTTGTTGCGTGGCGTTGAACAAGGCGCTGTGGGCCGGGTCCAGGTGCAACAGCCAGTTGTCGCCATCGACGGCGATCAGCGTGCAGTTGGCGGCGATGCTGCCGGTCATGCCGGACACCGGCAATTTCGGGAACAGCTCCAGCCATTGCAGGGCCAGGCCCGTGGCTGGCATCGCGGCCGGTTCAGGCTCGGGTTCCGGCGCAGGTTCGGCGGTGTGCTCACTGGCCAGATCGTCGAGGTAGCTGTAGGCCGAATCCATGTCCGGCTCGATGTAATCCTCGTCCAGCGGCGGCTCGTCGTCCGGGTCCATGCCTGGCGTCGCGGCATCGACTTCGGCCACGGACGGCTCCGGGATCGGCGCAGCGGCCCATTCCGGGGCGTCCGGCACCACGCTGTCCGGCGTCGGCATGGGCATCGGTGGCAATTCGGGTTGTTCGCCGGCCGTTTCCAGCACCGGCTCGACAGCGGGTTGCTGGACAACCTCGGGCTCTACCGGATCGTTCCAGGGCAGATCAACGACTTCCTCGATCGCTACGGGCTCGACCACAGGCTCGGGCTCAGGCACGGCCACGGGCGCGATTGATTCAGGCTCAACTGCCGGGACAGGGGCCAGTGTAACCACGGGCGCCACCGGAGCCGGTGCAACCGCCGCAACGACTACCGGCGCAACAACCGGCGCGGCAGCCACTGAGTTTGCGGAATCAACTGTGGCCTGGCTGATCCCCACTGGCTTTAGCGGTTGCCTCGGCGCGTCCGAGGTGTCTGCCGGCCGGAACGCGAGCATTCGCAGCAGGACCATTTCGAAGCCGCCGCGCGGGTCCGGTGCCAGCGGCAAATCCCGGCGACCAATCAGGCCCATCTGATAATAGAACTGCACGTCTTCGGCCGGCAGCGCCTGGGCCAGTGCCAGCACCCGATCGCGATCGCCATGGCCGTTGTCGACACCTTCAGGCAAGGCCTGGGCGATGGCGACGCGATGCAGCACGTTGAGAATTTCCGAAAGCACGCCGTTCCAGTCCGGGCCTTGTTCGGCCAGATGCCGCACGGCCTCGAGCAACGCCTTGGCGTCGCCTTCGATCAGCGCATGCAGGACGTCGTAGACCTGGCCATGATCGAGGGTGCCAAGCATTGCCCGCACGTCGGCGGCCAGCACCTTGCCTTCACCGAAGGCGATGGCCTGGTCGGTCAGGCTCATGGCGTCACGCATCGAACCGTCGGCAGCGCGGCCCAGCAGCCACAGTGCGTCATCTTCGAACGGCACGTTCTCGACGCTCAGCACGTGGGTCAGATGCTCGACCACCCGCTCCGGGGTCATGTTCTTCAGGGAGAATTGCAGGCACCGCGAGAGAATCGTTGCCGGAAGTTTCTGCGGATCGGTGGTGGCCAGGATGAACTTGACGTAGGGCGGCGGCTCTTCGAGGGTTTTCAACAGCGCATTGAAGGAATGGCTGGAGAGCATGTGCACTTCGTCGATCAGGTAGACCTTGAAGCGCCCACGACTCGGCGCGTACTGCACGTTGTCGAGCAGCTCGCGGGTGTCTTCGACCTTGGTCCGGCTCGCGGCGTCGATCTCGATCAGGTCGACGAAGCGGCCTTCATCGATCTCGCGGCACACCGAGCACTCGCCACAGGGGGTCGAAGTGATACCTGTTTCACAGTTCAGGCATTTGGCAATGATCCGCGCGATGGTGGTCTTGCCGACCCCGCGCGTACCGGTAAACAGGTACGCGTGGTGCAGCCGCTGGCTGTCCAAGGCATTGATCAGAGCCTTGAGCACATGGGTCTGGCCGACCATTTCGCCGAACGAGCGCGGACGCCATTTACGTGCAAGAACCTGATAACTCATCGAAAACCGTCGCAACGAAGGAACAGAAGCGGCTAATGCTAGCGGAGCAAGGCCAAAATTGCATCCGGTGCGCTCGTCTAATCTGGCTAAGCTGCATGTTGAAGAGCTTTTATCGGCCCAGGATTGAGCCGTTCCGGAGCATTTATGCGTTTTGCCTTGGGGGCACTGCTGTGGGTCAGCCTGAGCGTCGCGGCCGCCGAAGCGCCGTTGCGCTTCGTGGTGGCCGACAGTTTGGCCATGCCCATGGCGCAAATCGAGCACGGCCGGCCGGCCAGCAACTGCAAAGCCTGGCGCTGGTGCATGAACAAGCCGTCGGTTGCTATGTGCGCAACGACCCCAAGGTGCCTGTACAACGCATTCTGCGTACGTTGCTGCAAATGAAAATGTCCGGGGAAATCGATGACATCATCCGGCTCTATACCGGTATCCCTGATACCAACCCGTAGCAGCTGCCGAAGGCTGCGTTCGGCGGCGTAGCCGTCGTCAGAACAGGCTCTGCGGTCTTTCAGTTAAACCGTGAACTCAGGATTTACGACTGCTGCGCAGCCTTCGGCAGCTGCTACAGGGAGCGCTTGATCGCGGTCGAGTGCCTGCCATTGCAACGGAGCGACAAACCCCGCCACCCAGTCCAGCACTTCCCCGGGCGGCATGGGGCGGGCGATGAAATAGCCTTGAGCAACGTCGCATCCCAGCCGCAACAGCAATGCACCGTGCTCAAGGCTTTCCAGCCCCTCGGCAATCACCTGCCGGTCGAACGCCCGGGCCAGGCCAATGACCGCCGTGGTCAGGGCCAGATCGTCACGATCGATCAGAATGTCGCGCACAAACGACTTATCGATCTTGATGGTTTGGGTTCGTAAACGCTTGAGGTAGCTCAGGGACGAGCACCCCGTGCCAAAGTCACCCAAGGAAAACTGCACCCCCAACGCCTGACAGGCCTGCAAACAGGCGCTGACATGCTGGATATTCTCGATCGCCACCGACTCGACGATTTCCAGATCGAGCATCTGCGGAGCGACCTGGGCATGTCGAGCGAGTACGTGCCTGAGCCGGTCGACGAAATCCGCGCGCTGAAAATGTCGCGCCGCAATGTTGATGCTGACCGGCCAGCCCTGCCCCACTTGCTGCCAACGATGCAACTGCGACAGCACCTGGTCCATCACCCATTCGCCGATATCGATGATCAGGTCCGTATCCTCCACCAGCGGCAAAAACTCCCGAGGTGGCACCATGCCGTTTTGCGGATGCTCCCAACGCAGCAATGCCTCGAAACCGACGACCTCGCCACGGCGCATGTTCACCTTGGGCTGAAAATGCAGGCGCAACTCACCGGCGACCAGCGCTTGACGCACCCGCTCGACGGTCTGGTGAGTGGCCTTGACCTCCTGATCCCGGGAAACATCGAACAGATGAAAGCGGTTTCGCCCGCTCTGCTTGGCCACATACATCGCCTGATCGGCGTGCCGCAGAAGGGTTTCGGCATCTTCGTTGTCGTGGGGGAACAGGGTGACGCCGATACTGGCGAACACATTGATGTCCTTGCCGTGCAGCGTGTAAGGCGCCGAGATCGCCCCCAGCACACGGTTCAGCGCCCCGCACAATTCCGGCAGATCACGCACGTAACGCAACACCAGCACAAATTCGTCACCGGCCAGTCGCGCTACCACGTCTTCGCCGCGCACAATGTCGCGCAGACGCTTGGCCACTTCCACCAGCAACATATCGCCACTGGCATGACCGTAACCATCGTTGACCGCCTTGAACCCGTCGAGGTCGAGCATGCACACCGCCAGCGGAATGTTTTCATTCCGAGAGAATTCCAGCGCCTGATCCAGCAAATCCGACAGGAAAGCGCGATTGGGTAGCCCGGTCAGCACATCATGCCCGACCCGCCATTGCAGGGATTGCAGCAGTTGGCGTTTCTCGCTGATATCGAAACGAATCGACAGGTATCGGTGAATGCACCCGGTGTCATTATCGAGCACTGGCACCATGGTGCTGTCGACCCAATACAGGCTGCCATCCTTGGCGCGATTACAGATTTCGCCCTTCCAGATATTGCCCAGGGCGATGGTGCGCCACATGGCGGCGAAGAAATCAGCGGAATGCAGGCCGGAGTTCAGCAAGCTATGGTTCTGCCCGAGCAACTCCTCGCGGCTATAGCCGGACACAGCACAGAATTGATCGTTGACGTAGGTAATCCGGCCGTTCAGATCGGTCTCGGAAAAAATGGCGGCAGCATCCACGGCCCTGCGGTATTTCTCATCCATGAGTCAGGCTCACTGTCGCTAGCGGTGGTACCGCTCGACCAGCGCAGGATGCCCGGAAGAGATGTTTTGAGACGTACTGCGCAGAGACACGTTATCACTCCATGAACAGCATTTGATGGCCCCCGGACCAAACAGGCTCAAAGGCCTCGGGCAAGGCAGCAACACCGACTCTGGTAACATTTCGCGAGGATTTCAGATCGCTAACGGCTTCTCCATATACCCGCCAAAGGAGGACAATGCTGGCTGTTTCATATCGCCTAAACTTCAGAAAGCAGCTCATCAAAACCTCCTTCGAAGCGGCGATTCTACGAAATGCATCACATTTTGCAAAGCAAGGTGATGGATCATGCAGTTGCCTAATGCAAAAATCTATCGTTAAGTTCTTGATTCTAAATGGGAATTGAGCGATGCAAATTTCAAGTTTGGGTCTGGCCATCCGACGCTACCGCAAGGTCGCAGGGCTTACTCAGGCTGAACTCGGCGAAAAAACCGGTTTTGACCCCAAAACCATCAGCCGCTTCGAAACCGGCACCTATACCCCCAGCGTGGAAGCACTGTTTTTGCTAGCCGACGTGCTGGGCGTGAAGCTGAAAGCCTTTTTCGCAGATCTGGGCGACGAAGATGAACAGCGGGCGTACCTGTTCAGCGTCATACACAAAGCCACCCCGAAGGATCTGGGAAAGCTGATCGCAGCGGTTGACCAGGCCTTGTCCAAGCCTTAGTGCCAGTAAATGAAAAAAAAGAGGCCGAGCTGTCGAATGCGACAGATCGGCCTCTTTTTTATATCCCGCTCTTCAATTCGGAAACGACGAAACACCGCCCTGGATGAGCTCCATGGCAGGGGAAACAAAACAGTATTTTTAGATAGAAAACACGAAAGAGGGTTCGTGTTGCGTTATGGAGGCAACCCCACCAGCCACACCCCGGCACACAATGTTCCCGCTGTGGCTGCTGCCTTCCGGCTCTGACCAGGTTCACGGGTAATCGTTGCGGGGGGACCGATGGGGTCACCATAACGACGCTCACCTGACGGCGAGCCGCGCCATTGTACCTATCTGAGACGAAGTTACAACCGTTCGGGCGGATTAAAAAATATGAGCCGCTTCAAGGACATGCGCCGACCTTAAAAGATCGCAGCCTGCGGCAGCTCCTACATGGATCGGCGCACATCAAGGAGCTGCCGAAGGCTGCGATCTTTTGATCCTATTGCGCCAACACCTCATCCGCCCTGCCGCCCTCTTGCTGGATCACCAAGTGAATGAAGTGCAACTTGGCAATCACCGCCGATGGCAGGACGAACGGATAGAAATCCGGCTGGCCCATGCTGCGTGACAATTCATTGAGCATGCCGGCCAGTTCGATCCATGCATTGACGAACGACAGGAACGCCGGGGCGCCGGGGTGCTGCGGATCGAATAGCGTGCTGGGCGCAAACGGCTGGTAATCGAAATCCATTTCCCGGGCACTCATGCCAAAACCCAGCGCAGTGTCCACCGCATCCATCATGTGCAGGTAGTGAGCCCAGGTTTCCGCCCAGTCTTCCCAGGGGTGCATGGTGGCGTAGGCGCTGACGTAATGTTGCTGCCAGTCGAGCGGCGCGCCTTGCCGGTAATGCCGATCGAGGGACTCGGCATAACGCTCACGCTCGTCGCCGAACAGGCTGCGGAACGGTTCCAGCCAACCGCTGTTGGCGACCAGCCGATCCCAATAGTAATGCCCTGTTTCATGGCGAAAATGCCCCAGCAGCGTGCGATAGGGTTCGTGCATTTGCACGCGAACCTGCTCGCGGTGGGCGTCGTCGGCCTCTTTGATATCGAGGGTGATCAAACCGTTGGCATGCCCGGTGGTCGGCGTTTTGCCTTTGAGGTCGATACCGATGAAATCGAAGGCCAGACCGGTCTCTTCGTCCACGGCTTTCGGAATGACCTGCAAGCCCAGACTGAGCAACTGCGCCACCAGACGACGCTTGGCGATTTCCACTTTACGCCAGCGCTCGTGATTTTCCGGGACCGACAGATCGGGGATGGTGCGATTCAGGCTACAGGCGATGCACAACCCGTCATGATCATTGGCCGGCAGCAGCCAGTTGCAGGCGGCCGGGGAATCGAGATTGGCGCAACGGCGGAACACACCGGCGTCAGGATCGGCGTCGAGCAACCAGATATCCACTTGCGGGCCAGATTGCAACGACGACAAGCGACTCTGCTGCGGCTGATAGCCCAGCGCCGCCGAGCAGGCCAGGCACTGGCTGTTGCGAAAGAACAGCGACTGCCCGCAGCGACAATGCCAGACCTTGCCATTGCGCGAATGCTCTCCCATGACGGGCGCGGCGATGCGCGAGCTGAGCTGTTCGAAGAAGCGGTACATGGCGATCTCTCCCTGGGGCCTGCGAAGACTAGATCATTCCCACCCGAAGATCTTGTGGCGAGGGAGCTTGCTCCCGTTGGGCTGCGTAGCGGCCCCAGAACCAACAACCGCGATTTGTCAGACATACGCAGGTCTTGCGACGGCTTCGCCGCCGAACGGGAGCAAGCTCCCTCGCCACAGGTCTCTGTTAGATCGAGATGTTGTATTCCTTCAGACGAGCCACAAACGCTTCTTCATCCAGCACCTTCAACCCCAGCTCATTGGCCTTGGCCAGCTTCGAGCCCGCGCCCGGCCCGGCGACCACGCAATGGGTCTTGGCCGACACCGAACCGGCCACCTTGGCGCCGAGGCTTTCAAGTTTGTCCTTGACAACGTCGCGACTCATCAGCTCCAGTGAACCGGTCAGCACCCAGGTCTGCCCGGCCAGCGGCAATCCTTCGACAACTTTTTTCTCGCTCTGCCAATGCATGCCGAAATCGCGCAGCTGCTTTTCAGCGGCGTCGGCGAGCTGACGGTTTTGCGTCACTGCAAAGAACTCCCGAACCGAGGTAGCCTGCTTCTCCGGCAACGCCTGACGCATGTCCAGCCAATCAGCACTCATCACTGCTTCAAGCGAGCCGAATTTGTCGGCAAGCTTCTGCGCCCCGCCCGGCCCGACCGAAGAAATGCTCAGCTTGTCGAGAAAACCGCCAAGCGTGGTGCTTGCAGAGAATTCGGCACCCAACGCTCCCTGATCCTGAATCTGCAGGCCGTGCTTCAACAGATTGGCAATCACCTGCCGGTTATGCGCGTCTTCAAAGAAGCTGTGAATCTCGTGAGCCACTTCCAGCCCGACATCCGGCAAGTACGTGAGCACCTGCGGCAACGCCTGCTGAACCCGCTCCAGCGAGCCGAGAGAACGTGCGAGCACCTTGGCCGTTTCTTCACCGACATCGGGAATGCCCAAGGCGTAGATAAACCGCGCCAGACTTGGTTGCTTGCTGTCTTCGATGGCGCCGAGCAGGTTCTTGCTCGACAGCTCGGCAAAGCCTTCCAGGTCGACGATCTGCTCGAACGTCAGGGCATAGAGATCGGCCGGCGAACTCACCAGGCCCTCGTCCACCAGCTGCTCGACGCTCTTCTCGCCCAGCCCTTCGATGTCCATCGCGCGGCGCGAAACGAAGTGAATGATCGCTTGCTTGAGTTGTGCACCGCAGGCCAGACGACCCACGCAGCGATACACCGCGCCTTCGCTGATGGTCTCGCGCCCCTTGCTGCGCTTGATCAGTTGCGTGCGTTCGACATGGGAACCGCAGACCGGGCACTGCTCGGGAATCTGTACTGGCCGGGCATTCTCCGGACGGCGCTCGGCGACCACTTGCACCACTTGCGGAATCACGTCACCGGCGCGGCGGATGATCACGGTGTCACCGATCATCAGCCCCAGCCGGGCAACTTCATCCATATTGTGCAACGTCGCATTGGCCACGGTGACACCCGCGACCTTGACCGGCTTCAAACGTGCCACCGGCGTCACGGCACCGGTGCGGCCGACCTGGAATTCCACATCGAGCAATTCGGTGAGCTCTTCCATGGCCGGGAATTTGTGGGCAATCGCCCAGCGCGGTTCGCGAGCGCGAAACCCCAGCTCGCGCTGGGACGCAATGCTGTTGACCTTGAACACCACGCCGTCGATCTCATAGGGCAACGCGATACGACGCTCGCCGATGTCACGGTAGTAATCCAGGCATTCATCGATGCCATGGGCCAGTTTCAGCTCATGGCTGATCGGCATACCCCAGGCTTTGAGTTGCTGCAGATTGCCAATGTGCGTGTCGGCAATATCCGCCGAAATCTGGCCGATACCGTAGCAGCAGAATTCCAGCGGACGGTTGGCGGTGATCTTCGAATCCAGCTGCCGCAAACTGCCCGCCGCCGCGTTACGCGGGTTGGCGAAGGTCTTGCCGCCGACTTCCAGTTGCGTGGCGTTGAGCCGCTCGAAACCAGCCTTGGACATGAACACTTCGCCGCGCACTTCCAGGGTCGCCGGCCAGCCGCTGCCATGCAGCTTGAGCGGGATATTGCGCACGGTGCGCACATTGACGCTGATGTCTTCGCCGGTGGTGCCATCGCCGCGAGTGGCGCCACGCACCAGCATACCGTCCTGATACAGCAGGCTGACCGCCAGACCATCGAGCTTGGGTTCGCAGCTGTATTCCACCGCCGCGCCAGCGCCGAACAGGTCACCGACCGGCAGGTCCAGCCCTTCCGTTACCCGACGATCGAATTCGCGCATGTCGGTTTCTTCGAATGCGTTGCCAAGGCTGAGCATCGGCACTTCATGACGCACCTGAGTGAACGCCGACAGCGCCGCGCTGCCGACACGCTGGGTTGGCGAGTCGCTGGTGATCAGTTCGGGATGGGCTGCTTCGAGGGCTTTGAGCTCATGGAACAACCGATCGTATTCGGCGTCCGGAATGCTTGGTTCGTCCAGCACGTGGTAACGGTAGTTGTGCTGATCGAGCTCGGCGCGCAGCTCTAGAATGCGGGTTTTGGCGGCGGTCATGGGTGTTCTCTCATAAAGCAAAAGAGCAGCCGAGGCTGCTCTATCTCATTTCATCAAGATCAAGAGATCGCAGCCTCGTTTCACTCGACAGCTCCTACAGGGTTCGCGATTTTCTGTAGGAGCTGTCGAGTGAAACGAGGCTGCGATCTTTTGACTCAGCGCTTCTGGGTCAGGGCGCGACGTTCAAACTCGACGATGCGCTGACGGTAGTGCTCAATCGTTTGGGCAGTCAGTACGCTGCGCTGGTCGTCTTTCAGTTCACCATTCAGTTCCTGGGACAGTTTGCGTGCCGCAGCCACCATCACGTCGAAGGCTTGCTTCGGATGACGCGGGCCTGGCAGGCCGAGGAAGAAGCTCACCGCCGGAGTGCTGAAATGATCGATGTCATCCAGGTCGAAGACACCCGGCTTGACCGCGTTGGCCATGGAGAACAGGACTTCGCCGTTACCGGCCATGCTTTCGTGGCGGTGGAAAATGTCCATCTCGCCGAAACGCAGACCGCTCTCCAGAATGTTCTGCAACAGCGCCGGGCCCTTGAAGCCTGCCGGGTCGCGGCAGATCACGCTGATCACCAGCACTTCTTCGGCTTGCGGCTGATCTTTATCGGCCGGGCCGGCGGATTTGGTGTCATCCGGGAAATCGTTGTCACGGCTGCTGAAGCTCGGGCCGCCATCGAGGTCCAGGTTGAGGTTCAAGTCGCCTTGCGATGGCTCGCCATGGCCACGCTTGCCGCGCTTGGAACCCGACTCGCGAGGTTCACGGGCAGGCATGCTCACCGACGGCAGATCGTGCTCGTCCAGTTGCGGTTCTTTATGGGTATCCAACACCCGGGGCGGGCCCAACAGCTCGGCGCTGGTGTCCTCGTCCGGCAAGTTGGACAGACTTCGGTCAAGACGGAATTTCAGTTTTCCCTTGCCGCCGCGCATGCGACGCCAGCCATCGAAAAGAATACCGGCAATGACAATAATGCCGATGACGATCAGCCACTCGCGCAGACCGATTTCCATGTAATCCCGTGCCTCTATAAAAAATGCTGAAAAATAAGGGGTTTACATTGTGTAAACCGCTTTAAAACGTGGCGCCAACTCTATGTTCTGACAGGCGTTTTGCCCACGTATACGAAAAATTGACATTAAACTAGCACGACCAAAGATAACTTTACACCGTCTGTCACAGTGGCTTGCGCGAATTATGTCGAATGGCCAGCAAGTTAAGGCAGGTAAAAAGCCCTACAACTCAAAATTACTTGCCCTACATGCAATGACTCAAGCGTCCACCATCGCCATCGCCTCCTCCACATCCACTGCCACCAGACGCGAGCAACCCGGTTCGTGCATCGTCACCCCCATCAATTGGTCGGCCATTTCCATGGCGATCTTGTTGTGGGTGATGTAGATGAACTGCACCGTCTGCGACATCTCTTTGACCAGCCGTGCGTAGCGCCCGACGTTAGCGTCATCCAATGGTGCGTCAACCTCATCGAGCATGCAGAACGGTGCCGGGTTCAACTTGAAGATGGCAAATACCAGAGCCAATGCGGTCAGGGCCTTTTCGCCACCGGAGAGCAAATGGATGGTGCTGTTCTTCTTTCCTGGCGGCTGCGCCATGATCGTTACCCCTGTATCGAGTAGATCTTCGCCCGTCAGTTCCAAATACGCGCGTCCTCCACCGAAAACTTTTGGGAAAAGGGCCTGTAAACCGCCATTGATCTGATCAAAGGTATCCTTGAAGCGGTTTCGGGTTTCCTTGTCGATCTTGCGAATCACGTTCTCGAGGGTGTCCAGCGCTTCCACCAGATCGTCGTTCTGCGCATCCAGATAACGTTTACGCTCGGATTGCTGCTGGTATTCGTCGATGGCCGCGAGGTTGATCGCGCCGAGGCGCTGAATCCGCGCGGCAATGCGCTCGATTTCTTCCTCGGCGTCTTTCTCGTTGGCCCCGGCCACCAGCGTGGCGAGCACGCCATGGAGGTCGTAGCCGTCCTCGAGCAATTGATCCTGCAAGGTCTTGCGCCGCACCGTCAGCGCTTGCCATTCCATGCGTTGCTGTTCGAGCTGACTGCGAATCAACTGGGATTGCTGCTCGGCCTGGGTACGGCGCTTTTCCGCATCGCGCAGTTCGCGGTCGGCGTCTTCCATGGCGATTTGCGCGGTCTTGAGTTCTTCGTCGACGGTCATGCGTTTGTCGAGCAACTCTTCGAGCTTCAGCCGCAGCTCTTCCAGCGGCGCCTCGCCCTCTTCCAGGTTGAGGCTCAGCTGCTCGCGCTTCTCGGTCAGGCGCTCGGACTGCATTTCCAGCCGCTCCAGCGCCTGACGCGTCGAGTCGTGTTGCGCCTTCAGCGAACCGAGGCGCACCGCCAATTGATGCGCATGGTCCTTGTGCTGCCGGGCTTCCTGACGCACCCGATCGAGACGCTCGCGCAGGCTGTCGCGCTGGGCCAGCAGCAACTCGCGCTGCTCGGTATCCAGCGCCATGGCGTCGAGCGCTTCCTGCAATTGCAGGCGCGCTTCGCCGATGTTTTCGTGTTCCAGGGCGCGCTGCTCGCTCAGCTCCGTGAGCTCTTCATCGAGACGGGTGCGGCGCAGGGTCAACTGTTCGACCTTGGCTTTGCCGGCGGACAACTGGGCTTTCAATTCGCCTTGCTGACGGGCTTCGTCTTGCAGCAGACGACGCAAATGTTCGCGGCCGTTTTCCTGCTGACGCTGTTGCGCCCTGAGATTCTGAAGTTGGGTTTCCAGGGTTTCGACCGTGGCTTCGCGCTCTTCGCGCTCAAGGCCCAGCCGCTGGATTTCCTGACCACGGGCGAGCACGCCGCTTTCCGCTTCGCTGGCCCGGCGCACACGCAAGAAGTGTCGGCCGACCCAGTAACCGTCGCGGCTGATCAGGCTTTGCCCGGCGGCCAATTGCCCGCGCAAGGCCAAGGCCTGCTCAAGGCTGTCGACCGGCTTGACCTGCCCCAGCCACGGCGACAGATCGATCTGCGCCTCGACCTTGTCGAGCAAACTGCCGGGCACGCGCGCGCCATCGCTGGCCGGGCTGAGCAAACGCAAATCGCCTTGGGCAAACCCGGCCAGATCGAAATCACCGAAGTCATCCACCAGCACCGCTTGCAGGTCGGCACCGAGTACGGTTTCCACCGCCAGCTCCCAACCGGCCTCGACCTTCAGGCCTTCGGCCAGACGCGGACGATCCGCCAGATGCTGTTCGCGCAGCCATTCGGCGGTGCCGGTACCCGGATCGAGCGCGGCTTGCTGCAAGGCCTCAAGCGATGCGAGACGCCCGTTGAGCCGCTGCAAATCACCCTGCGCCTGCTGCTGCGCCGAGAGCGCTTGCTGCAATTCCTGACGCAGTTGCTCGAGGCGTTCGACTTGCGCTTCTTCACTGGCCTGCAAGTCTTCGAGCGTGGCCTCGGACGCGGCCAACTGCTCGCTGAGTTCCATGATCGCCGCGTCTTCCGGGTCCGCAGAAAGTAACGCGCGCTCTTCGCCAAGACGCTTCTGGCGATCGGCCAAACGCTCCATGCTGGTTTCCAGCTGCTGGATCCGCGACTGCTGAACTTCGGCCTGACGGCGCGGCTCGGCGGCGGTGAGGTTGAAGGTGTCCCACTGCTCCTGCCAGCCGTGCATGGTGGTTTCGGATTCTTCGAGCGCGGCAGCCGCTTCTTCGGCGGCGGCGCTGGTGACTTCCTGTTCCGGCGTGAGCATGTCCAGCTCTTCACCCAAGGTCAGCAGCAAGGTGCGGTCGTGGCCCAAGTGAGACTCGGTTTCCAGCCGTGCGCGCTCGGCTTCTTTCAGGTCGTCCTGCAATTGACGCAAGCGCTGCTGACCGTGCTGGATGCTCTGCTCGACCCGGGCGATGTCGCCGCCGACCGAATAGAAACGCCCCTGCACCAGATTGAAGCGCTCGGACAAGTCGTGATGCCCGTCACGCAGGCGCTCGATGGCCGCGTCGGCGTTGCGCTGCTCGGCCACCAGGGCTTCGAAGGTGATTTCCTGGGTGCCGATGATCGACTCGCGCTGGCCGACCTGCTCGTTCAACGCCTGCCAGCGCAGAGCCGACAGCTGGGCCTTGAGCTGACGCTCTTCGCCCTTGTATTCCTGATACTTCTTGGCGGCCTCGGCCTGGCGGTGCAAGCGTTCAAGCTGACGCTCGAGCTCTTCGCGCAGGTCGGTCAGGCGGGCAAGGTTTTCGTGGGTGCGACGGATGCGGTTTTCGGTTTCGCGTCGGCGCTCCTTGTACTTGGAAATGCCCGCCGCTTCTTCGATAAAGTTACGCAGGTCTTCGGGCTTGGACTCGATCAGCTTGGAGATCATCCCCTGCTCGATAATCGAATAGCTGCGCGGGCCGAGGCCGGTACCCAGAAAGATGTCGGTGATATCGCGGCGGCGGCACTTGGTGCCGTTGAGGTAGTAGGTGGTCTGGCTGTCGCGGGTTACTTTGCGGCGAATGGAAATTTCCGCATAAGCAGCCCATTCGCCGAGCAGGGTGCCGTCGGAGTTATCGAACACCAGCTCGATGCTCGCCTGGCTCACCGGTTTGCGGCTGGTGGAGCCGTTGAAGATGACGTCGGTCATCGACTCGCCGCGCAGGTTCTTGGCCGAGCTCTCGCCCATCACCCAACGCACGGCGTCGATGATGTTCGACTTGCCGCAACCATTGGGCCCGACCACCGCCGCCATGTTACTGGGGAAGTTCACCGTGGTTGGGTCGACGAAGGATTTGAACCCCGCCAGCTTAATGCACTTGAGCCGCACGCTTAAGCGACCGTCAAGGCAGAAACCACCAGATCGCAACTGCGCTGGGCATACGCCGTCAGCACCACACGGATCTGCGCAAAGTCACGGGCCAGCACGGCGGCGAGCAAGCGTTCGAACAGCTCCAGAAACTCGCTCATCGAGGCCTTGCGCTGGTCCAGTGCGAGGAAATACGCGCGGCTCATGGCCGGCTGCAGATTCTCGACGGTTTCCTGCAAGTACGGGTTATTGGCGAACGGATACGCAGCGCGCATCACGCTGAAGCTGTCGTCGACGAAGGTGCGGATATCCTGGCGCTCGTAGCTGGCGGTCAGGCGCTGCTGGATCTGCACGAACGGCGCCATGTCGGCCTGGACTTGCCAGCCGCTGGCCACGGCGTTGCCAAGCAGGATGTACAGCTCGCTCATCAGCGTGCACAGGCTCTGCACCTTGTGCGCCGTCAGCTCGGTCACATGGGCGCCACGTCGCGGCAAAATCGCGATCAAGTGGCGGCGCTCGAGGATCAGCAAGGCCTCACGGACTGAACCGCGGCTGACATTGAGGGCCAGCGTGACCTTCTGTTCCTGGATGCGCTCCCCCGGCTTCATTTCGCCGCGAATGATACGTTCGGCGAGGTGGTGAGCGATTTGCTCGGCGAGGCTGTCCGGCGCCTTGAACGTCATGGTTTTCCTTCAAACTCTTCGATCTGCACAAGCGGCGCAGTGTAGCGCAATTGATGGGTCATGGCGGAGTGCCCACCCAGCGGTTTTTGGCACGATTCACGCAAAAAGCAGGCTATCGCGTGAGGGTCAATAATGAAGGAACGAGTCGTTGATCGACAAAATGCCTTTTCCTGACCCTTAAGTCAGAAAATCATTGACCGAAAAGTCAGACCTGATAAATTCGGCGCATGTCGGTTAACAACAATAATGAGTTTGCGAGGCCTTCCGTGATCCAGTTTTTACTCAACCAGGAACTCCGTAGCGAGCACGCCCTGGACCCGAACCTGACCGTGCTCAATTATCTGCGCGACCATGTGGGCAAACCCGGCACCAAAGAAGGCTGCGCCAGCGGTGACTGTGGCGCGTGCACTGTGGTGGTCGGCGAGCTGCAGACGGATGACGATGGCCGCGAACACATTCGCTATCGCAGCCTCAACTCGTGCCTGACGTTCGTCTCCTCCTTGCACGGCAAACAACTGATCAGCGTCGAAGACCTCAAGCACAAAGGCCAACTGCACAGCGTGCAGAAAGCCATGGTCGAGTGCCACGGCTCGCAATGCGGCTTCTGTACTCCCGGCTTCGTCATGTCGCTGTTCGCGCTGCAAAAGAACAGCGACGCACCGGATCATCACAAGGCCCACGAAGCCCTGGCCGGCAACCTCTGCCGCTGCACTGGCTATCGGCCGATCCTCGCCGCTGCCGAACAAGCTTGCTGTAGCAAACAACCGGACCAGTTCGATGCCCGCGAGGCCGACACCATCGCTCGCCTGAAAGCCATCGCCCCCACCGACATCGGCGAACTCAACAGTGGCGACAAGCGCTGCCTGGTGCCGTTGACCGTAGCCGATCTGGCCGACCTCTACGACGCTTATCCACAGGCTCGCCTGCTGGCTGGCGGCACCGATCTGGCACTGGAAGTCACTCAGTTCCATCGCACCTTGCCGGTGATGATCTACGTCGGCAACGTCGCCGAAATGAAGCGCATCGAACGCTTCGACGATCGCCTGGAAATCGGCGCCGCCACCGCCCTCTCCGACTGTCATGACGCCTTGAAAGCCGAGTACCCGGACTTCGGCGAATTGCTGCAGCGCTTCGCTTCGTTGCAGATTCGCAACCAGGGCACCCTCGGCGGCAACATCGGCAACGCTTCGCCGATCGGTGACTCGCCACCGCTGCTGATCGCCCTTGGCGCGCAGGTCGTGCTGTGCAAAGGCGAGACTCGCCGCACCATGGCCCTGGAAGATTACTTCATCGATTACCGGGTCACCGCGCGCCAGGAAAGCGAGTTCATCGAGAAGATCATCGTGCCGCGTGCCAGCGCCGAACAACTGTTCCGCGCCTACAAGGTGTCGAAGCGTCTGGACGATGACATTTCCGCGGTCTGCGCGGCGTTCAACCTGCGTATCGACAATGGCGTGATCGCCGACGCCCGGGTCGCCTTCGGCGGCATGGCGGCGATCCCGAAACGCGCCAAAAGCTGCGAAGCCGCGCTGGTTGGCGCACCGTTCAACAACGCCACCATTGAACGCGCCTGCGCCGCACTGGCCGAAGATTTCACACCGCTCTCAGACTTCCGCGCCAGCAAGGAATACCGCCTGCTCAGCGCACAGAACCTGCTGCGTAAATACTTCATCGAACTGCAAACACCGCACATCGAGACTCGGGTGACCGCTTATGTCTAATCATCATGCCGTAGAGAAGACCCAAGCCGAACTGGCTGAATTGTTCGCCAAGGACCTGACCACCGGTGTCGGCCGCAGCGTCAAGCACGACAGCGCCGACAAGCATGTATCCGGTGAAGCGCAGTACATCGACGATCGGCTGGAATTCCCCAATCAGCTGCATGTTTACGCTCGGCTGTCGGACCGCGCCCACGCGAAAATCATCAGCATCGACACCAAGCCCTGCTACGCCTTCGAAGGCGTGCGCATCGCCATCACTCACAAAGATGTGCCAGGCCTGAAAGACATCGGCCCACTGTTGCCGGGCGACCCATTGCTGGCCATCGATGACGTGCAATTCGTCGGTCAACCGGTACTGGCCGTGGCGGCGAAAGACCTGGAAACCGCACGCAAAGCGGCCATGGCCGCGATCATCGAATACGAAGACCTCGAACCTGTATTGGACGTGGTCGAAGCCCTACGCAAACGCCACTTCGTGCTCGACAGCCACACCCACCAGCGCGGCGATTCGGCCACCGCGCTTTCTACTGCAGAGCATCGCATCCAGGGCACGCTGCACATCGGCGGCCAGGAACACTTCTACCTGGAAACCCAGATCTCTTCGGTGATGCCGACCGAAGACGGCGGCATGATCGTTTACTGCTCGACCCAGAATCCCACCGAAGTGCAGAAACTGGTGGCGGAAGTGCTGGACGTGTCGATGAACAAAATCGTCGTCGATATGCGCCGCATGGGCGGTGGTTTCGGCGGCAAGGAAACCCAGGCGGCAAGCCCGGCGTGCCTGTGCGCGGTGGTTGCGCACCTGACCGGCCAGCCGACCAAAATGCGCCTGCCGCGGGTCGAAGACATGCTGATGACCGGCAAGCGTCACCCGTTTTACGTCGAGTACGACGTAGGCTTCGACAGCACCGGTCGCCTGCACGGCATCGCCCTGGAACTGGCCGGCAACTGCGGTTGCTCGCCGGACTTGTCGGCATCGATTGTCGACCGCGCGATGTTCCATGCCGACAACTCGTACTACCTGGGCGACGCGACCATCAACGGTCACCGCTGCAAGACCAACACCGCCTCGAACACCGCTTACCGTGGTTTCGGTGGCCCGCAAGGCATGGTCGCCATCGAAGAAGTGATGGACGCCATCGCCCGCCGTCTGGGCCTCGATCCACTGGCCGTGCGCAAGGCCAATTACTATGGTAAAACCGAGCGCAACGTCACCCATTACTACCAGACCGTCGAGCACAACATGCTCGAGGAAATGACCGCGGAACTGGAAGAAAGCAGCCAGTACGCCGAACGTCGCGAAGCGATTCGTCGCTACAACGCCAACAGCCCGATCCTGAAAAAAGGCCTGGCGCTGACCCCGGTGAAATTCGGTATTTCCTTCACCGCCAGCTTCCTCAATCAGGCCGGTGCACTGATCCACATCTACACCGACGGCAGCATCCACTTGAACCACGGTGGCACCGAAATGGGCCAGGGTCTGAACACCAAGGTTGCGCAAGTCGTGGCTGAAGTGTTCCAGGTGGAAATGGACCGGGTGCAGATCACAGCGACCAACACCGACAAGGTGCCGAACACTTCGCCAACCGCTGCTTCGAGCGGCGCCGACCTCAATGGTAAAGCTGCGCAAAACGCGGCTGAAATCATCAAGAAACGCTTGGTGGAATTCGCCGCGCGGCAGTACAAGGTCAGCGAAGAAGACGTGGAATTCCACAACGGTCACGTGCGGGTTCGCGATTACATTCTGACGTTTGAAGCGTTGATCCAGCAGGCGTACTTTGCTCAGGTTTCGCTGTCGAGCACCGGCTTCTACAAGACCCCGAAAATCTACTACGACCGCAGTCAGGCCCGGGGTCGGCCGTTCTATTACTACGCCTTCGGTGCGGCCTGTGCCGAGGTGATCGTCGACACCCTGACCGGCGAGTACAAGATGCTGCGCACCGACATCCTCCACGACGTCGGCGACTCACTGAACCCGGCCATCGACATCGGTCAGGTCGAGGGTGGTTTCATCCAGGGCATGGGTTGGCTGACCATGGAAGAACTGGTGTGGAACAACAAGGGCAAACTGATGACCAACGGCCCGGCCAGCTACAAGATCCCGGCGGTGGCGGACATGCCATTGGACCTGCGAGTGAAGCTGGTGGAAAACCGCAAGAACCCGGAAGACACGGTGTTCCATTCCAAAGCCGTGGGTGAGCCGCCGTTCATGCTCGGTATCGCCGCGTGGTGCGCGATCAAGGACGCCGTGGCCAGTTTGGGCGACTACCAGCATCAACCGAAAATCGATGCACCGGCGACCCCGGAGCGGGTGTTGTGGGGCTGTGAGCAGATGCGGCAGTTGAAAGCGGTGAAAGCCGTGGAAGCTGAATCCGAGGTGGTGGTTTGATCGTTCCCACGCTCTGCGTGGGAATGCAGCCCGCGACGCTCTGCGTCGCATTGTGAACAGCGGACGCGGAGCGTCCAGAGATGCATTCCCACGCAGAGCGTGGGAACGATCTTGAGAGGTGAAACATGTACAACTGGATCGACGCCCTCGCCGACCTGCAAACCCGGGGTGAACCCTGTGTGTTGGTGACCATCATCGAAGAGCTCGGCTCGACGCCGCGCAATGCCGGTTCGAAGATGGTCATCAGCGCCACGCAAACGTTCGACACCATCGGTGGCGGGCATCTGGAATACAAGGCCATGCAGATCGGCCGCGAGATGCTTGCCAGCGGCCGGCAGGACACCCATCTGGAGCGCTTCAGCCTCGGCGCCAGCCTGGGCCAGTGCTGCGGTGGCGTGACCGTATTGCTGTTCGAACCGATGGGTCAGGTCCAGGCGCAGATTGCGGTGTTCGGCGCCGGCCACGTCGGTCGGGCGCTGGTGCCACTGCTCGCCAGCCTGCCGTGCCGGGTGCGCTGGATCGACTCGCGGGAAGCGGAATTCCCCGAGCAGATCCCCCACGGCGTGCGCAAAATCTTCACCGAAGAACCGCTGGATGAAGTCGATGACCTACCCACCGGCAGCTACTGCATCGTCATGACCCACAACCACCAGCTCGATCTCGAACTCACCGCCGCGATCCTCAAACGCAACGACTTCGCCTACTTCGGCCTGATCGGTTCGAAGACCAAACGGGTGAAGTTCGAACACCGCCTGCGTGATCGCGGTTTCGACAGCACCGTGCTGCAACGCATGCGCTGCCCGATGGGCCTGGGCGAAGTCAAAGGCAAGTTGCCTGTGGAAATCGCCATCTCCATCGCCGGCGAAATCATCGCTACCTATAACGCCAATTTCGGCCAGCACACTGCCAGCGCCGGATCATCGATTGCCAAATTGCTGCCTGCTTCACGCCGCAGCCAAGCAACCAATTGAGAACCCCCATGCCTCTGACTCGCAAAGCCTACCGCGCCGCCATTCTGCACAGCATCGCCGACCCTGCCGAAGTGGGCATCGAAGCCTCTTACGAGTATTTCGAAGACGGCTTGCTGCTGGTCGAGAACGGCCAGATCAGCGCCATCGGCCACGCCAGCGAATTGCTGCCGACCCTGCCGGCCGACATCGAGATCACTCATTATCAGGACGCACTGATCACCCCCGGCTTCATCGACACCCACATCCACTTGCCGCAAACCGGCATGGTCGGCGCCTATGGCGAGCAACTGCTGGACTGGCTCAACACCTACACGTTCCCATGCGAAAGCCAGTTCGCCGACAAGGCCCACGCGGATGAAGTCGCTGATATTTTCATCAAGGAACTGCTGCGCAACGGCACCACCACCGCGCTGGTGTTCGGCAGCGTGCATCCACAATCGGTGAATTCGTTTTTCGAGGCCGCCGAACAGCTGGACCTGCGGATGATCGCCGGCAAGGTGATGATGGACCGCAACGCGCCGGACTACCTGACCGACACTGCCGAATCGAGCTACGTCGAAAGCAAGGCGCTGATCGAGCGCTGGCACGGCAAGGGCCGATTGCACTATGCAGTTACCCCACGCTTCGCCCCGACCAGCACCCCGGAACAACTGACTCTCGCCGGTCAGTTGCTCAGCGAATACCCGGATCTGTACATGCAGACCCACATCAGCGAGAACCTCAAGGAAGTCGAGTGGGTCAAGGCACTGTTCCCGGAGCGCAAGGGCTACCTGGACGTCTACGATCACTACCAACTGCTCGGTGAGCGTTCGGTGTTCGCCCACGGCGTGCACCTGTGCGACGACGAATGCGCGCGCCTGGCGCAAACCGGTTCGGCCATCGCCTTCTGCCCGACCTCCAACTTCTTCCTCGGCAGTGGCTTGTTCAATCTGCCGATGGCCGAGAAGCACAAACTCAATGTCGGCCTCGGTACCGACGTCGGGGGTGGCACCAGTTTCTCGCTGCTGCAAACCCTGAACGAAGCCTACAAAGTCATGCAACTGCAAGGCGTGCGGCTGAGCCCGTTCAAGTCGCTGTACCTGGCCACCCTCGGCGGCGCCCGCGCGCTGCGCCTGGAAGACAAGATCGGTACCTTGCAACCAGGCACCGACGCGGACTTCCTGGTGCTGGACTACAACGCCACGCCACTGCTCAGCTATCGCCTGAAACAGACCAATAACATTGCCGAAACGTTGTTTGTATTGATGACACTGGGGGATGACCGGACGGTGTTGCAGACGTATGCGGCGGGGAATCTGGTGCATCAGCGCTAAGATCTTCCGGGCTGATCGTTCCCATGCTCCGCGTGGGAATGCCTCTAGGGACGCTCCGCGTCCAGTGACGCGGAGCGTCACGGGCTGCATTCCCACGCAGAGCGTGGGAACGATCTGATACTCAAAAAAATCCCCCGCAACCGGAAGGCTGCGGGGGATTTTTTATCATCGGTACTTCAGAGCTTCGCGACAGGCCGCCCCGGCTTCTTGGTCTGCAACAAATGCGAAAACACCGCATGCAAATCATCCGACGCACTTTCTTCGTCGAGGTTGAGCTTGCTGTCGATGTGGTCCATGTGATGCATCATCAGGTCCACCGCCAGGGTCGCGTCCCGCGCTTCGATGGCGTTGATCAACTGGGTGTGTTCATCGTAGGAACAGTGGGAACGGTTGCCGCTCTCGTACTGGGCGATGATCAACGAAGTCTGGGACACCAGGCTGCGCTGGAAGCTGATCAGCGGCGCGTTTTTCGCCGCTTCGGCCAGCTTCAAGTGAAACTCGCCCGACAGACGGATTCCGGCGCCACGATCGCCACGGGAGAAACTGTCGCGCTCGTCGTTGACCATCTGCCGCAAGTCGGCAATCTCCTCGGCCGTGGCATGCTGCACCGCCAGTTCAGTGATCGCCCGCTCCACCAGACGCCGCGCCATAAACACCTGACGGGCCTCTTCGACACTCGGGCTGGCGACGACAGCACCGCGATTCGGTCGCAGCAACACTACGCCTTCATGGGCCAGACGCGACAGCGCACGGCGAATGATGGTGCGGCTGACCCCGAAAATTTCCCCCAGCGCTTCTTCGCTCAACTTGGTGCCGGGCGCCAGACGCTGTTCGAGGATGGCCTCGAAGATATGCGCATAGACAATATCGTCCTGGGTACCGGTGCGGCCGGCTTTGCCTGCTCGCGGTTGTTTCTTGAGGGGTTGCAACTGTTCGTTCATGGGCACTCGAGTCGGGAGAACTGCGGCGAATTGACCGTGACTGTAATACGGCACAGTGGGTCGCTGGCAAGTATCGCGTAAAAAACACTGCAATTGTACACAATGGACGGTGGCAACACGACTGTACGGCTGTTTGTCGCCTTCGCTGTATTGCAACGACCGGTTACTTTTCAGTTTAGGCTTGAACGCAGAATCCGCAGCCTGAACACAATCCCCTGTGGGAGCGTGGCTTCGGACATCTTCACCCGTATAAGGAACGCCGCTGTCATGACCGACGCCACGCACACGCAGCTTCGCCCCCTGACTGATACGTCACCTTCGGCCATCGTCGCCGGGTTCATCGCCATGATGACCGGCTACACCAGCTCACTGGTGCTGATGTTCCAGGCCGGGCAAGCGGCGGGCCTGAGCAGCGGGCAGATTTCGTCGTGGATCTGGGCGATCTCCATCGGCATGGCGGTGTGCTCGATCGGCCTGTCCCTGCGCTACCGCACCCCGATCACCATCGCCTGGTCGACCCCCGGCGCGGCGTTGCTGATCACCAGCCTGGGCGGTGTCAGCTACGGCGAGGCCATCGGCGCCTACATTACTTGCGCGGTGCTGGTGACCCTTTGTGGTTTGACCGGCAGTTTCGAACGGCTGGTGAAAAAGATTCCGGCCTCATTGGCGGCGGCGTTGCTGGCGGGGATTCTGTTCAAGATCGGCAGCGAGATTTTCGTCGCCGCCCAGCACCGCACCGCACTGGTCCTGGGGATGTTCTTCACGTATCTGGTGGTCAAGCGCCTGTCACCGCGCTACGCCGTGCTGGCGGCACTGTTGATTGGCACCGCGCTGGCCGGTTTCATGGGGTTGCTGGATTTCAGTGGTTTTCACCTTGAAGTCGCGACGCCGGTCTGGACCACGCCGCATTTCTCCCTGGCCGCGACCATCAGCATCGGTATCCCGCTGTTCGTGGTGGCGATGACCTCGCAGAACATGCCGGGCATCGCCGTATTGCGCGCCGACGGTTACAACGTGCCGGCCTCGCCGCTGATCACCACTACCGGCATTGCCTCGTTGCTGTTGGCGCCGTTCGGTTCCCACGGGATCAACCTGGCCGCCATCAGCGCGGCGATCTGCACCGGGCCGCATGCCCATGAAGATCGCAACAAGCGCTACACGGCAGCGGTCTGGTGCGGGATTTTCTACGGGATTGCCGGGGTGTTCGGTGCGACATTGGCGGCGTTGTTTGCCGCATTGCCTAAGGAACTGGTGCTGTCGATTGCCGCGCTGGCGCTGTTCGGCTCGATCATCAATGGCTTGAGCATTGCCATGGCGCAAGTGCAGGAACGGGAAGCGGCGTTGATTACCTTTATGGTGACGGCGTCGGGGCTGACGCTGTTCTCCATCGGTTCGGCGTTCTGGGGGATTGTGGCGGGGGTGTTGACCTTGCTGATCTTGAACTGGCGCAAGGCCTGAGGGCCCCTTCGCGGGCCAAGCCATGCGCCTACAAAAAGCAGGCACAAAAAAACGGCGACCCTTGGGTCGCCGTTCTTTAGAACATCAAGCTACCGGATTGATCGGCTTTTCCGGGTACCAGACGTCGATCAGCGGGCTGACAGTCGCTTCTGTCAGTTCGCTGCGGCCTTTGAGCCAGGTTTCAACAGCGGCACGCTGCTCTTCGGATACCGAGCCACGCTTCTGCAGGCAAACCAGACCGAAATCGTCGCCGCCGACATAGCCCAGACCGTTGGCTTCCATGGCTTCTTTCAGGAACGCGTCGAGGAAAGCATCAATGGCTTCATCAGCCAAATCTTCTTTGAAATCCAGGTTCAGCTCGAAACCCAGCTCTTGAAATTCATCGACGCACAGTTTTTTGCGCAGACGCTGGGAACGGTTAGTCGCCATTGGAACAATCCTCATAAGTAATAACGGGCCGCACTTTAGCAGTTTAAGGCGCCGATTGCCCGCCTCAGAACGGTGCGACGCCTACCGTCGGTAAAAAAATACCGGATTAGGCGACCAAGGTACGGCACAAGCCGTTCCACCTTGGGGCATAATGCCGACACTTTCATGACCGCTGAGGGAGTTTATCGCCATGCCCTCGTCTTTTTTCCCCTCGGCTGTAGGGTTTTATTTCAGATGATCAAATCTTTGCGTCCATTGCTGCTGGCCAGCCTTCTTCTGCCTCTGGCCCTCCCTGTTTCCGCCGCGCCGATCAACACCGCCCTGTCACCCAACGTCGAAAAGGCCCTCAAGGCCAGCAAACTGCAGGACAGTGCCCTGTCGCTGGTGATGATCCCGCTCAACGGCCCGGGCACCCCGACCATTTTCAATGCCGACGTTTCGGTCAATCCGGCCTCGACCATGAAGCTGGTCACCACGTATGCCGCGCTGGAAATGCTTGGCCCCAACCACCAGTGGAAAACCGAGTTCTACACCGATGGCACCCTCAGCGGTGGCATCCTCAACGGCAACCTCTACCTCAAGGGTGGCGGCGATCCGAAGCTGAACATGGAAAAACTCTGGCTGCTGATGCGCGACTTGCGCGCCAATGGCGTGACCCAGGTCACCGGCGACCTGGTGCTGGACCGCGGCTTCTTCACACAACCGCAACTGCCCCAATTCAATGACGACGGCAATGACGAGAACAAACCGTTCCTGGTCAAGCCCGACGCGCTGCTGGTCAATCTCAAGGCCCTGCGCTTCGTGGCGCGCAACGACTCGGGCAAGGTCCTGGTGTCGGTCGAGCCGCCGATTGCCAGCATCCGTATCGACAATCAGGTCAAGGCGCTCAACTCCAAGCAATGCACCGGGGGCGTGCGCTACAACCCGGTGACCCAGGCCGATGGCAGCGTCACCGTGACCGTCGGCGGCCAGTTGGGCGAAGGTTGCAGCTCCCAGACCTACCTGTCGCTGCTCGACCATGCGACCTACACCGCCGGTGCTGTGCGGGCGATCTGGAAGGAGCTGGGCGGCAGCATCCAGGGCCAGGACCGTCTGGCACCGACGCCGAGCAGCGCCAAAGTGCTGGCCCGAGCCTACTCGCCAGACCTGGCGGAAATCATTCGCGACATCAACAAATACAGTAACAACACCATGGCTCAGCAGTTGTTCCTGAGCCTGGGCCAGAAGTTCCGCACTGACGCCGACGGTGACGACGCCAAGGCGGCCCAGCGTGTGGTGCGTCAGTGGCTGGCGCAGAAAGGCATCACCGCACCGCACCTGGTGATGGAAAACGGCTCCGGCCTGTCCCGCGCCGAGCGAGTGAGCGCCCGTGAAATGGCCGCGATGCTGCAAGCCGCCTGGCACAGCCCGTATGCCGCCGAGTTCATCAGCTCAATGCCGATTGCCGGCACCGACGGCACCATGCGTAAACGCCTGAAGACCACTGCGATGCGCGGTGAAGCCCACGTCAAGACCGGCACCCTGAATACCGTGCGCGCCATCTCCGGCTTCAGCCGTGACATCAATGGCAATACCTGGGCGGTGGTGGCGATCCTCAACGACAAGGCACCGTTTGGCGCCTCCTCGGTGCTGGATCAGGTACTGCTGGACCTGTATCGCCAGCCGAAACTGCCGACCACGGCTTCGGTGCTGTAATCCCCAACCTGATCGTTCCCACGCTCTGCGTGGGAATGCAGCCGGTGACGCTCCGCGTCCCTGCCGAAGCGGACGCGGAGCGTCCATTGAGGCATTCCCACGCAGAGCGTGGGAACGATCACAAGCCCCCTCGCCACATAGGCTCGCTCCCACAGGGATTGCATGCAGCCTGGGTTAATTCATCTGCCCCTCAACCCGATCCCGGCCCGCCTGCTTCGCCGCATAAACCCCCGAATCCGCCCGCAACAGCAACGCATCCGCGCCCTCTCCGGCCTTCCAGCTGGCAATCCCGAAACTCGCGGTGACGATCCCGACCTCGTCGATCGGCGCACTGCGCAACCCTTGCCACAACTCCACGGCTAATCCATGAGCCCGTATGCCGTCGATATCTGGACAGAGCACCATGAACTCTTCGCCCCCCAGGCGGCAGAACACATCGGTGCGTCGCAGGCGACCGCCAATGCGCTGACACACCGCCTGCAACACGCGATCGCCCACGGCATGACCGTGCTGGTCATTGATGCGCTTGAAGTGATCGATGTCGAGCATGATCACCGACAACTCGCCCCCGCCACGCTCGACTCGAGCCATTTCGGTGGTCAGGCGCTCCTGGAAGTAGCGGCGGTTATGAATCCCGGTCAGGGAGTCGGTCACTGACAGTGCGCGCAATTCCTCTTCCACGCGCTTCAGGTCAGAGATGTCGGAAATGTAGCCATGCCACAGCACGCCACCACCGGGCAGTTCCTCCGGAGTCGCTTCGCCGCGGACCCAGCGCAGGCCACGCTCGGGCAATTGCACGCGGTACTCTTCACGCCAGGGGCTGAGGGTGTCAGCCGAGGCCAGGATCGAAGCGCGGACCCGACGTGCGTCCTGAGGATGAATCCGCGCGAACACCGCTTCGGCATTGCGCAGCAGCACATCCGGCTCGAGTTCATAGATATCGCGCATACCGTCGCTGGCGTAGATCACGCTGAAGCGCCCATCGAATTCCATCTTGAACTGGTAAATCCCGCCGGGCACATGGGCGCTGAGTTTCTTCAACAACAGGTCCCGTGCCGCCAGGGCTTCGTGGACGCGCTTGCGCTCGGTGATGTCGATACAGATCGCCAGGTGCCCGACCCACAAGCCTTGCTCGTCGAGAACCGGGGTCGCCAGCATGTTCACCGCCAAGTGACTGCCGTCGTGGCGGACCAGCGTCCACTCCCGGGCTTCGTGACCGCCCTCTTCCCCGCCTTCGACCAGCATCGCCTGACACGTCGGGATCGGCTTGCCATAGCGCGCGCTCAACTCCGCCGACCGCGCCTCGAGTTCCCGGGGCAGGTGCAGGTTTTCCAGGGTCATGTGGCCCACGGCCTGTGCACTGGAGTAACCGAGCATGTGCTCTGCACCGGCGTTGAAGGTGCTGATGATCCCACGCAGGTCGGTGGCGATGATTGCCACCTGAGTCGCGGCATTCAGCACACCGCGTAACTGGCCATGAGTGCCGCGCAACTCTTGCTCCCGGGAGCGTAGTTCCTGGGTCCGCTGTTCCACCACCTGCAGCGCCCGTTGGCGCTGGCTGACCAACACATAGAGCAACACAGTGAGCAGCAGACTGAGCAAACCGCCGAGCACCACCAGGCTGGTCACCGAAGAATGGTTGGCTTGCAGGAACGCGATGCTGGGCCGCATATCCACTTGATATTCGTGGTCCGCCAGACGCAGCAATCGCGTGGAGGACAAGTCACTGGCCCCTGCCGTGTTGCTCGACTCGTACAACACTCCGTGCCGATCATCGGTGGATAAGTCGAGGATGCCCACCGAGAGAAAGTCATGATCGTCTTCCGGCAGCCCATCCGCCAGCAGCTGGCGCATGCTGATCACCGCCATGACATATCCGTCGGATACGGCGCTCGGGGTTTTCTGACGGTTGACCGGCGCCACCAGCAACACGCCTCGCGAATAGGCGGGCTCGATGCCTGCCAGATGCAACGGTTGCGACACGGCCATGCTGCCATTGCGATCGGCCCGTTCCAGGGTCGAACGACGCAGGGGCTGGGCCAGCAGGTCGTAACCCAGCTGCGTGGGCAGTCGGCTCTGGGTTTGGGTATAGAGCACCGGCACGTACTCGCCCCGCTCGCCGGCCTGTTGCAACTGGCCGTCGGCGTTGAGTTCGCGAAAGGTAAAATCGTTGAAGCCTTCTTCACGCACGGCGCGCTCAAGCATTGGCCGTTCGGTGCCGGAAACCCGCGGTGCCCAAGAGTAGGCCTGGGTGCGACGCAAAAGAGGTTTGGCGTACCCGTCGAATTCCTCGCGGGACACCGACTCGGAATTGGCGAAGAACCGCCGCAGGCCGTCGAGGCGCTGCTCCTGATCTTCGAAACGCTCTTCGATACGGCTGTAACGTTCACTGGCGAGCAACTGGAAACGTTGCTGCAATTGCTGGTGAAACTGATTGAGCGTCGCCCAGGCCAGCAAACCCGTGAGAATCCCGCCCACGAGCAATACCAGCAGTGCGACCAGCCAGGCCGAAACATCTTCGCGGATAAAACCCAGGATCTTGGGGCGCACGGCGTGCAACGACATAGAGACAGCTCAAAACGCCAGGTGCCGGAAAAGCCCATTGGCCGTGGGATGAGTTATAGCTATTAGCCACTAATTTGACCAGCACTGAAAGAACCCAAGAGCCTTTAAAAATCAAGGCTCTGTGGATCCAATCGTGCTCAAGTGTCAGCGAGCAGTGATTTTCCAGGCACGGTGGATCTTGCCATTGCGGGCGAAATCCGGATCGATGGTCTGGGTGGTGATTTCTTCAACGGCATAACGCTCGGTGAGGTTTTCCTCAAGCGCGAACTTGCGGAAGTTGTTGGAGAAGTACAACACCCCGCCCGGCGCGAGCCGCGCCATGGCCAGGTCGATCAACTGCACCTGGTCACGCTGAACGTCGAAGATCCCTTCCATCCGCTTGGAGTTGGAGAAGGTCGGCGGGTCGATGAAGATCAGGTCGTACTCTTCACGGCAGGCGTCGAGCCAGGCCATCACATCGCCCTGCTCCAGACGGTTCTTGTCGGAGAAACCGTTCAGCGACAGGTTGCGCCGCGCCCAGTCCAGGTAGGTTTTCGACAGGTCGACGCTGGTGGTGCTGCGCGCGCCGCCCTTGGCCGCATGCACGCTGGCGGTCGCGGTGTAGCAATACAGGTTGAGGAAGCGCTTGCCGGCCGCCTCTTTCTGGATCCGCATGCGCATCGGCCGGTGGTCGAGGAACAGCCCGGTGTCGAGGTAGTCGGTGAGGTTCACCAACAGCTTCACACCGCCTTCGTTGACCTCGTTGAACTTGCCCTGAGCGCTCTGGCGTTCGTACTGCTTGGTGCCGCTCTGACGCTCACGACGTTTGACCACCACGCGGCTCTTGTCGATGTTCAACGCTTGCGGGATTGCCGCCAGGGCATCGAACATCCGCGCCGAGGCTTTTTCCGGGTCGATGGATTTCGGCGCGGCGTATTCCTGAACGTGGACCCAGTCGTGATACAGGTCGATGGCCATGGAATATTCCGGCATGTCGGCATCGTAAACGCGGTAGCAGTCGATGCCTTCACGCTTGACCCACTTGCCCAGCGCCTTGACGTTCTTTTGCAGACGGTTGGCAAACATCTGCCCGCCTTCGCTCAGGCGCGGCTGCTCGACCACCACCGGTGCCGGTTTGATCGGGTTGCCGTTCTTGTTGTACTTCTCGTACTTGCCCGGCGCTTCGATGTTCGACGGTGCATCGGACTCAGCCTGTTCACGCTCGATCTGGCGCTGTTCCGGGGTGCGACGCTCGCCGGTGACGAACTGGTCCGGCGTGACCTTGATCAGTAGCAACTTGCACGGCAAGGCGCCGTTCCAGAACGAATACTGCTTGTGGCTGCGGATGCCCATGCGCTTGCCCAGGTCCGGGGCGCCAGTGAACACCGCTGCTTCCCAGTTCAGGCAAGCCTGACGCAGACGCTCGCCGAGGTTCTGATAGAGGTAAAGCAGGCTCGCCTCGTCGCCCAGACGCTCACCGTACGGAGGATTGCAGATCACCAGGCCTTTCTGGTTCTGGTCCGGGCGCGGCTCGAAAGTCGCCACTTCGCCCTGGTAGATCTTGATCCACTCGCTCAGACCGGCACGTTCCACGTTGTTGCGGCCCGGTTGAATCAGCCGTGGGTCGGCTTCGTAACCGCGAATCCACAGCGGTGGCTTGGCCAGGCCGGCCGCGGCGCGTTCGGTGGCTTCTTCGTGGAGCTTTTTCCACAGCGCCGGCACGTGACCGAGCCAGGCGGTGAAGCCCCATTGCTCGCGACGCAGGTTCGGCGCCATGTCGGCGGCGATCATGGCGGCTTCTACCAGGAACGTGCCGACACCGCACATCGGGTCAGCCAACGCGCCGCCATCGGCGGCAATCCGTGGCCAGCCGGAACGGATCAGAATCGCCGCCGCGAGGTTTTCCTTCAGCGGCGCCGCGCCCTGCTGCAAGCGATAACCGCGCTGGTGCAGGCTATGGCCGGAAAGGTCGAGGGACAGAATCGCTTCGCCACGGTCCAGGCGCAGGTGAATGCGCAGGTCCGGGTTGAGCTTGTCGATGGACGGGCGATCACCTTGTGGAGTGCGCAGTTTATCGACGATCGCATCCTTGACCTTCAAGGCGCCGAAGTGGGTGTTATCGATGCCCGAACCGTGACCGCTGAATTCGACAGCCAGGGTGCCATCATTGAGCATGTGGTCTTGCCACTCGATGTCCAGCACGCCGTGGTAGAGGTCTTCGGCGTCTTTCATCGGGAAGCGCTTGAGCACCAGCAGCACCCGGTTCGCCAGACGCGACCACAGGCACAGGCGATAAGCGGTTTCCATGGTGGCCATGCCGCGCACAGCCGAGGTGTGCTCGCGTGCGTCTTCAAGGCCAAGCCCGACGGCTTCCTCGATGAGCAGGCCTTCAAGGCCTTTGGGGCAAGTGAGGAAGAGTTCGAAACGATCGGACATGGTAATTCCAGAGCCTTTAGCTAAGTGAACCGGCAACGCATTGCCGATCCGGTTTTCAATCAGGCGCTTTTCTAAAAGAGCGCCCGCGTGGCACGAAGGTGTGCCGTCCCACACTGACTGCTCGGGTTAAAAGAGCTTAGATGCCAGGGCAGATAAAAAAGTTGATGCAACAAAATGTCATAAGTCGACCCTTCGTCGAATAGTCCCCAAGAGCAACGGGTGTCATTCTCGTTAAAGGCCCAACCCCATCACCCTGCGCAGGGCCGATCATACCGGGGTTTGGCCAATAAACACGGGACAAATATCGTGTTACTTATGGCCATAGCATCTTTATGGTTACGTTCTTATGACAAAACGATCATTCCCTCGATGTGACGCATTGGTTAGAACTCAACTCAGGTTGACGTCGCAACGGCGTCAACACCTTGGCTCGCGACGCCGGCAGCGAGCCACCAACGGCAGAGTTTTTCTGCCTGACCTCGATTGAGGTCGACGCGATAAATACAGTCAACAAGTGAGGGCAACACCCTATGAGAAGACTTAAGCGTGATCCGTTGGAAAGAGCATTTTTGCGCGGATATCAATATGGCGTTGGTGGTAAATCCCGTGAGCTTTGCCCTTTTACTCTACCGTCGGTACGCCAAGCCTGGATCAATGGCTGGCGAGAAGGACGCGGCGACAATTGGGACGGTATGACCGGCACTGCGGGAATCCACAGACTCAACGAACTTCACGCCGTCGGCTAATACAGGGCACACACTCCGACACGACAATCTGATTACGTAACGACTTAACCACGCACGTCCCATCCGGACGGCGGGCTTCGGCCCAGGGGCTCCTTCGAGGAGCCCTTTTTTATGCCTGCCAGAAACTCAATCTCGAGCTGCAAACACATTATCTGTGGGAGCGCAGGGCGGCGATGGCATCCACCGATTCACGAATCAGCGCCGGGCCTTTATAGATAAAGCCGGAGTAGATCTGCACCAGGCTCGCACCCGCAGCGATTTTTTCAGCCGCGTGATGGCCTTCGGTAATGCCGCCCACGGCGATGATCGGCAAGCGACCGGCCAGTTCCGCGGCCAGCACCTTCACGGTGTGGGTGCTCTTTTCGCGAACCGGAGCACCGGACAACCCGCCCGCCTCATCACCATGTTCCAAGCCTTCGACGCCGACGCGGCTCAGGGTGGTATTGGTGGCGATCACGGCGTCCATCCCGGTTTCGATCAATGCCTGGGCGACTTGAACGGTTTCTTCATCGGTCATGTCCGGCGCGATCTTGATCGCCAGCGGAACATGCTTGCCGTGGCGCTGGGCAAGTTCCGCCCGGCGCGTGGCCAGGTCGGCGAGCAATTGCTTGAGCGAGTCGCCGAATTGCAGGCTGCGCAGGCCCGGGGTGTTCGGTGAGCTGACGTTGACCGTCACGTAGCTGGCGTGGGCGTAGACCTTGTCCAGGCAGATCAGGTAATCGTCGACCGCACGTTCAACCGGAGTATCGAAGTTCTTGCCGATGTTGATGCCCAACACGCCCTTGTACTTGGTCGCCGCCACGCGAGCGAGCAAGTGATCGACGCCGAGGTTGTTGAAACCCATGCGGTTGATGATCGCCTCGGCTTGCGGCAAGCGGAAAATCCGTGGTTTCGGGTTTCCCGGTTGCGGGCGCGGGGTAATGGTGCCGATTTCGACGAAACCGAAACCCAATTGGGCAAACCCGTCGATTGCCGCGCCGTTCTTGTCCAGACCGGCCGCCAGCCCCACCGGGTTCGGAAACTCCAGGCCCATGACCGTCACCGGCAGTTTCGCCGGTGCCTTGCACAGCAAGCCGTTGAGGCCCAAACGCCCGCCCGCGCCGATCAGGTCCAGGGACAGATCGTGGGAGGTTTCCGGGGAAAGTTTGAACAGCAGCTGACGGGCCAGGGTGTACATGGGCAGGCTTGACTCGGTTGACGATGAGAGGCGGCGATTATAGCCGTGCATCGGCTCCACAGGCGAGGCACGCGACAAAATCAGCCAGCGATGGCATATGCCTTGCACCGTTACAGGCATCAGCACTCATGCCAACGACGGAATGAGTGGAAGGACAATGGCGTCGTCACCCGGCTTTGCGCACGCAAGGGCCTTGGGACGACGCTTTTTTTTGGAAGGTGCGAAATCGATGAACGAACCATTAGCCGGCCCACTGGCCTGGGTCAACGGCAGCGATGCCCCGGAAAAAACCGCAATCAACCTCGGCTTCATGGCCCTGAGCGACTGCGCCTCAGTGGTGGTCGCCGCCACCCAGGGCTTCGCCCAGCCCTATGGCCTGACCCTGAACCTCAAGCGCCAATCGTCGTGGGCCAACCTGCGGGACAAACTGGTCAGCGGCGAACTCGACGCCGCCCACAGCCTGTACGGCCTGATCTACGCCGTGCACCTGGGCATCGGCGGCGTAGCGTCCACCGACATGGCCGTGCTCATGGGCCTGAACCAGAACGGCCAGAGCATCAACCTCTCCCACGGCTTGCAGGCCCTGGGCGTGACCAGTCCTGAAGCACTGGATCGGCACGTGCACCAAAGTCGCCCAAAACTGACCTTCGCCCAGACATTTCCCACGGGCACCCACGCCATGTGGCTGTATTACTGGTTGGCGAGCCAGGGCATTCATCCGTTGCAGGATGTCGACAGCGTGGTGGTGCCGCCGCCGCAAATGGTCGCGCACCTGCAAGCCGGGCGCATTGACGGCTTCTGCGTCGGTGAGCCATGGGCCGCCAGCGCAGTGCAGCAGAACCTCGGGTTTACGATGGCCACCACCCAGACCCTCTGGCCCGATCACCCGGAAAAAGTCCTCGGCTGCACCCGCGCCTTCGTCGAACAATACCCCAACACCGCCCGGGCCTTGGTAATGGCGATCCTCGAAGCGAGCCGGTTCATCGAAGCCAGCCGCGAAAATCGCTGCAGCACCGCGCAACTGTTGAGCGCCCCTGAATACCTGGATGCCCCGTTCGACTGCATCGAACCACGCTTGCTCGGTGACTACGCAGACGGTTTGGGTAATCGCTGGCAAGACCCGCACGCGATGCGTTTCCATGGCGGTGGCGAGGTCAACCTGCCGTATTTGTCCGACGGCATGTGGTTCATGACCCAGTTCCGTCGCTGGGGGTTGCTGCGTGACGACCCGGATTACCTCGGCGTGGCCCGTCAGGTCCAGCAACTAGACTTATACCGTGAGGCCGCCACCGCTATCGGTGTGCCCGCCCGGAGTCAGGAAATGCGCAGCAGTCAACTGATCGACGGCAAAGTCTGGGACGGCTCGGACCCGGCCGGCTATGCCCGCAGCTTCACGCTGCACGCCATGAGCGACAGCGCTCCCCTTCTCGCCAGCCGCTGACAGGAGCCTGCGAATATGTTGCGTATCCTGCTGATCAACGACACCGCGAAGAAAGTCGGGCGTCTGAAAGCGGCCCTGATCGAGGCCGGGTTCGAGGTCATCGATGAATCCGGCTTGACCATTGACCTGCCCGCGCGCGTCGAAACGGTGCGCCCGGACGTAATCCTGATCGATACCGAGTCACCGAGCCGCGACGTGATGGAGCAAGTGGTGCTGGTCACCCGCGACCAACCACGGCCGATCGTGATGTTTACCGACGAGCACGACCCCGGCGTGATGCGCCAGGCGATCAAGTCTGGCGTCAGTGCCTACATCGTCGAAGGCATTCACGCACAACGCTTGCAGCCGATTCTCGACGTGGCCATGGCGCGCTTTGAAAGCGACCAGGCCCTGCGCGCGCAACTGCACGCCCGCGACCAGCAACTGGCCGAGCGCAAGCGCATCGAGCTGGCCAAGGGGCTGCTGATGAAGATGAAGGACTGCAACGAAGAAGAGGCCTACACCCTGATGCGCCGCCAGGCCATGAGCCGCCAGCAGAAGCTGATACAGGTGGCGGAGCAGATTATTGCCATGAGTGAGTTGCTTGGCTGAAGCCTTACCTCTGTGGCGAGGGAGCTTGCTCCCGCTGGGCTGCGAAGCGGCCCCAAAACCAGCCAACCCGGTAAATCAAACACAACACGGGGGCAGGATTTACGACTGCTTCGCAGCCGAGCGGGAGCAAGCTCCCTCGCCACAACGACCTCTATAGCCACAACCACCGATTGTTGGCACAAATCTCGCTAAGTAAATCCCTGCAAGGTAACCAACGGCGGTTGCCCCACCTACGACAAAGACGTCGCTCACCTCATTCGCCCCCTGGCGGATCGGGTAGCGGCGTTTTTCCGTTTTGGCCCCAGAGACCGGGGCTGGTGGTGCGGCCGTTGCGGCGCCCCACCTGCAAGCTCATGACTCCTTCTTGATACGCCTGACAGCTGAGGTGCGCGATGAATTCAAGCTTCTGGAAATCCGGCCATACCCCGACCCTGTTCGCAGCCTTCCTCTATTTCGATCTGAGCTTCATGGTCTGGTATCTGCTCGGCCCAATGGCGGTGCAGATCGCCGCTGACCTGCACCTGACCACCCAACAGCGCGGGCTGATGGTGGCCACGCCAATTCTGGCCGGGGCCGTGTTGCGCTTTGCGATGGGCCTGCTGGCTGATCGCCTGTCGCCAAAGACCGCCGGGATAATCGGCCAGGTGATCGTCATCTGCGCCCTGTTAGTCGCCTGGAAACTCGGGATTCACAGTTACGAGCAGGCGCTGTTGCTGGGCCTGTTCCTCGGCATGGCCGGTGCGTCCTTCGCCGTCGCCCTGCCATTGGCCTCGCAATGGTATCCGCCCCAGCATCAAGGCAAAGCCATGGGCATCGCCGGTGCCGGTAACTCGGGCACCGTGCTCGCTGCGCTGATCGCCCCAGTGCTGGCTGCCGCATTTGGCTGGAGCAATGTGTTCGGCTTCGCCCTGATCCCGCTGATCCTGACCCTGATCGTCTTCTACTGGCTGGCCAAGAATGCGCCTGAGCGCCCGAAAGCCAAGTCCATGTCCGACTACTTGAAGGCCTTGGGCGACCGCGACAGCTGGTGGTTCATGTTTTTCTACAGCGTGACCTTCGGTGGCTTCATCGGTCTGGCCAGCGCCCTGCCCGGCTACTTCAACGACCAGTACGGCCTGAGCCCGGTGACCGCCGGCTACTACACTGCAGCTTGCGTGTTCGGTGGCAGCCTGATGCGTCCTTTGGGCGGCGCACTGGCAGATCGCTTCGGCGGGATTCGCACCTTGCTGGCGATGTACACCGTGGCAGCGATCTGCATCGCGACGGTGGGTTTCAATCTGCCAAGTTCCTACGCCGCATTGGCGCTTTTCGTCTGCACCATGCTCGGTTTGGGTGCAGGCAACGGTGCCGTATTCCAGCTGGTCCCGCAGCGTTTTCGTCGGGAGATCGGTGTAATGACCGGGTTGATCGGCATGGCCGGCGGCATCGGTGGCTTTGCACTGGCGGCTGGCATGGGCGCGATCAAGCAAAGCACTGGCAGCTATCAAATGGCCTTGTGGTTGTTCGCCAGCCTTGGCGTACTTGCCTGGTTCGGTCTGCACGGTGTGAAACGTCGCTGGAGAACCACTTGGGGTTCGGCAGCCGTCACCGCTGCACGGGTGTGAGGACTGAATGAGCCTGCAACTGAGCTTCGCCGAACACAGCGCCATCGGCCCCCGCGAGGAGAACCAGGACGCTCTGCGCCTGGTCACTCCGGCCCCGGCGCTGGCGGCAAGCAAGGGTTACCTGTTCGCCATCGCCGACGGCGTCAGCCAATGTGCCGATGGCGGGCTCGCGGCCCGTTCGACCTTGCAGGCCCTGGCGCTGGACTACTACGCCACCCCGGAAACTTGGGGTGTCGCCCAGGCATTGGACCGTCTGCTACTGGCGCAAAATCGTTGGTTGCAGGCTAACGGTGGCGGGCAACCGCTGCTGACCACGGTCAGTGCCTTGGTGATGCGCGGCAGGCGTTTCACGCTGGCTCATGTGGGCGATTGCCGGGTTTATCGCTGGCACGCCGACACGCTGCAACGGGTGAGCGAAGATCACGTCTGGGACCAGCCGGGCATGCAGCACGTGCTCAAGCGGGCCTTGGGGCTGGATCAACATCTGGTGCTGGATTTTCTCGATGGCGAACTGCGCCTGAACGAGAGTTTCGTGCTGCTCAGCGATGGCATCTGGGCCGTGCTGGGCGACACGGCTATTGCGGCGATTCTGCGCGATCAACCTGACCTGGACAGTGCCGCGCAGACACTGGTCAGCGCGGCGCACCTGGCCGGCAGTCAGGACAACGCCAGCGCCCTGCTGGTGCGGGTCGATGCCTTGGGTGAAACCAGCATTGGCGACGCGCTGATTCACTTGCAGCAATGGCCACTCCCGCCTGCGCTGAAACCGGGCCAGACCTTCGAAGGCTGGCAGGTCGAAGGGATCCTCGGCCAGAGCCAGCAATCGCTGCTCTACCGGGTGCGCGACGCACAACAACAGCGTTGGCTGCTGAAAACCTTGCCCGGCGCTCTACGTGACGATCACCGGGCCGGGCAGGCATTGTTGTCGGAGGAATGGTTTCTCAAGCGTGTGGCCGGGCGGCATTTCCCTGAAGTCCATGCCGCCAGTCAGCGTCAGCATTTGTACTACGTGATGCGTGAATATTCCGGGTCTACCCTGGCTGAGCTGCATGAGCGTGTCGCAACGCTGCCATTGGCTCAATGGCAGGATCTGGCCGAACGCCTGCTGCGGGCGGTCGGCATGCTGCATCGACGGCAGATTCTGCATCGCGATATCAAACCGGAGAATCTGCTGCTGGGGGACGACGGCGAGCTGCGCCTGCTGGATTTCGGCCTCGCCTACTGCCCCGGACTGTCCGAGGATCAAGCCTTCGCCCTGCCCGGAACGCCCAGCTATATCGCGCCGGAAGCCTTTCGAGGTGACCCGCCGACACCGCAACAGGATCTGTATGCGGTCGGCGTGACCTTGTATTACCTGCTCACCGGGCATTATCCCTACGGCGAAATCGAAGCGTTCCAGCGTCCACGCTTTGGTGTGCCGGTCAGCGCCAGTCGCTACCGGCCCGACCTGCCGGAATGGATCGCACAAAGCCTGGAGCGCGCGGTGGCGGCGGCTCCGGATCAGCGCTTTGAAACGGCGGAAGAATGGTTGCTGGTGCTGGAACAAGGGGAACGACGCAGCTTGAGCGTGCGCCCCAGACCGTTACTGGAGCGCGAGCCGTTGAAGGTCTGGCGGACGTTGGCGCTGGTGTCGTTGCTGGTGAATCTGGTGCTGCTGTTTTTGCTGTTTCATGGTTGAGTTTTTCACTGCCCCCAAAAGATCAAAAGATCGCAGCCTTCGGCAGCGCCTACAGGTGCCCACGATCTCCCGTAGGAGCTGCCGCAGGCTGCGATCTTTTGACTTTTTTGCTTCATAACCGGGCATAGCGCCTTGAACCGGTGCACGCAAACACCCTCATCCCACGCTGAGAGCCCATAAGTTCGGCATTTGTGCGACTTGGCACAACCACTGCATTACCTTTCCCAACATACATAAAGCCCGGCCTTCAACGTAGAAGGCTGCGCTGCCCGAGAGAACGGGACAAGGACAAAGGCGTCCTCGCTAGTTAACTAGCGGGACGCCTTTTTTTGTTTGCGCAAAATTTTGTCGAGCAAGGCCTGAATGCCCTGATGAGGCAGGCCCGAGCTCCCCGGAGAACCTGATGAAAAAACTAAAACTGGTGATGATCGGCAACGGCATGGCCGGGGTTCGTACCCTGGAAGAACTGCTCAAGCTGAGTAATGAGCTGTACGACATCACGGTCTTCGGCGCCGAACCTCATACCAACTACAACCGTATCCTGCTGTCCCCCGTACTGGCCGGCGAACAGACATTCGAAGAGATCGTGCTCAACGATCTGGACTGGTACCTGGACAACAACATCAAGCTGCTGCTCAACCGCAAAGTGGTGGAGATCGACCGGGTCAAACGCCGGGTCATCGCCGAAGACGGCACCGAGGCCGAATACGACCGCCTGCTGATCGCCACCGGCTCGACCCCGTTCATCCTGCCGATCCCCGGCAATACCTTGCAGGGCGTGATCGGCTACCGCGACATCGCCGACACCCAGGCGATGATCGACACCGCCAAGACCCACAAGCACGCCGTGGTCATCGGCGGCGGCCTGCTGGGCCTTGAAGCCGCCAACGGCCTGATGCTGCGCGGCATGCACGTCACCGTGGTGCACATCGGCGAATGGCTGCTGGAACGGCAACTGGACAAAACCAGCGGCCAACTCCTGCAAACCGCTCTGGAAGCCCGCGGCCTGCATTTCCGCCTGTGCGAACAGACCCAGGCCCTGCACGACGCCGGCAATGGCCGGGTCGGCTCGGTGCAGTTCAAGAACGGCGACATCATCCCCGCCGATCTGGTGGTGATGGCCGCCGGCATTCGTCCCAACACCGAGCTCGCGGAGAAATCCGGCATCCCTTGCAACCGCGGGATTCTGGTCAACGACACGATGCAAACCTATGACCCTCGGGTCTACGCCATCGGCGAATGCGCCAGCCACCGTGGCATTGCCTACGGCCTGGTCGCGCCACTGTTCGAACAAGCCAAGGTGTGCGCCAACCACCTCGCCCAACTGGGCTTCGCCACCTACAAGGGTTCGGTGACGTCGACCAAATTGAAAGTCACCGGCATCGACCTGTTTTCCGCCGGTGACTTCATGGGCGGCGAAGGCACCGAAACCATCACCCTCTCCGACCCGATCGGTGGGGTCTACAAAAAACTGGTGATCAAGGATGACGTGCTGGTCGGGGCCTGTCTGTACGGCGATACGGCAGATGGTGGTTGGTATTTCCGGCAGATCCGTGAGAACCATGGCATCGGCGAGATCCGCGATCACCTGATGTTCGGCGAAAACGCCCTCGGCGACGTAGGACATCAAGGTCAGGACAAAGCCATGAGCATGGCCGACACCGCCGAAGTCTGCGGCTGCAACGGCGTGTGCAAAGGCACCATCGTCAAAGCCATTCAGGAACACGGTCTGTTCAGCGTCGATGACGTGAAGAAACACACCAAGGCCGCCAGTTCTTGTGGCTCATGCGCCGGCCTCGTCGAGCAGATCCTGATCAACACCGTGGGCGGTGCGGCGGACGTCAAACCGAAAAGCGAAAAAGCCATCTGCGGTTGCAGCGACCTCAACCATGGGCAAATCCGCCAGGCCATCCGCGACCAGCACCTGCTGACCCTCTTCGGCACCATGACTTATTTAAACTGGCGCACCCCGAACGGTTGCGCCACGTGCCGTCCGGCCCTCAACTACTACCTGATTTCCACCTGGCCGGGCGAAGCCAAGGACGATCCACAATCGCGCCTGATCAACGAACGCGCCCACGCCAACATTCAGAAAGACGGCACTTACTCTGTAGTCCCGCGGATGTGGGGCGGTGTGACCAATCCTTCGGAGCTGCGCCGCATTGCCGACGTGGCCGACAAGTACAACGTGCCGATGGTCAAGGTCACCGGCGGCCAGCGCATCGACTTGCTGGGGATTAAAAAGCAGGACTTGCCAGGGGTCTGGAAGGATCTGGACATGCCGTCCGGCCACGCCTACGGCAAATCCATCCGCACCGTTAAAACCTGCGTCGGCAGCGAGTTCTGCCGCTTCGGCACCCAGAACTCCACGCAACTGGGCATCGAGCTTGAGCACGACCTGTTCAACATGTGGTCGCCGCACAAAGTGAAACTGGCCGTCTCCGGTTGCCCACGCAACTGCTCGGAAGCGGGAATCAAGGACGTCGGAATTATCGGCGTGGACTCCGGCTGGGAGATGTACATCGGTGGCAATGGCGGGATCAAAACCGAAGTCGCGGAGTTCTTCGTCAAGCTGAAAACCGCCGAGGAAGTGCGCGAATACAACGGCGCGTTCCTGCAGTTGTATCGCGAAGAAGCCTTCTACCTCGAGCGCACCGTGCATTACCTGCAACGGGTCGGCATGGAACACATCAAGAAAGCCGTGCTGGAAGACCCGGTACGGCGCAAGGCACTCAACGAACGCCTGCAATTCTCCCTGTCGTTTGAACAGGACCCGTGGAAAGAACGCCTCGAACAGCCGCTGCTGAAAAAAGAATTCGAGGTCATTCCCGTGAAGAACCTGGAGGTGTCGGTATGAACTGGCTGGATATCTGCGCACTGGAAGAGATCAACACCCTTGGCTCGCGGATCATCGCGGGCCCGAAAGGTAACATCGCGATTTTTCGTACGAGCGACGATGAGGTTTTCGCCCTCGACGACCGCTGCCCGCACAAGGGCGGGCCGCTGTCCCAGGGTTTGATCTACGGCAAACGGGTGGCCTGCCCGCTGCACAACTGGCAGATCGACCTGGAAACCGGCGAGGCCCAGGCTCCGGATATCGGCTGCGCCCACCATCACTCGGCACGGGTCGAGAATGGCCGGGTGCTGCTGGCCCTGCGGGAAGCAAGCTGATGGACCGTCAAATCACCGCCTCCACCTGCTGCTATTGCGGAGTCGGCTGCGGCGTGCTGATCGAGCACGACGGCGAGCGCATCCTCGGCGTCAGCGGCGATCCGGCGCACCCGGCCAACTTCGGCAAGTTGTGCAGTAAAGGTTCGACCCTGCATCTGACCGGCGACTTGAAGGCACGGGCGTTGTACCCGGAACTGCGCTTGGGCAAAGGCCTGGCCCGCAGCCGTACCGACTGGGACACGGCTCTCGATCACGCCGCCAGCGTATTCGCCCAAACAATTGCCGAGCACGGCCCGGACAGCGTCGCGTTCTACATCTCCGGGCAATTGCTGACCGAGGATTACTACGCCTTCAACAAACTGGCGCGGGCGCTGGTGGGCACCAACAACATCGACAGCAATTCACGGCTGTGCATGTCTTCGGCGGTGGTCGGCTACAAGCGCAGCCTCGGTGCCGATGCGCCGCCCTGCAACTACGAAGACCTGGAATTGAGCGACTGCGTGATGATCGTCGGCAGCAACATGGCCTACGCCCACCCGATCCTGTTTCGTCGCCTGGAAGAAGCAAAATCCCGCCGGCCGCAGATGAAAGTCATCGTCATCGACCCACGGCGCACCGACACTTGCGATCTGGCTGACCTGCACCTGGCGATTCTGCCCGGTACCGATGTCGCCTTGTTCCATGGGATTTTGCACTTGCTGCTGTGGGAAGACTGGATTGACCGCGACTTCATCAAGGCTCACACCGAAGGCCTGGCCGAGCTGAAAAGCCTGGTGCGCGATTACACCCCGGCAATGGTTTCGCAGCTCTGTGGCATCAGCGTCGAGCAATTGCAGCAATGCGCGGAATGGGTTGGCACGTCACCGAGCTTTCTGTCGCTGTGGTGCATGGGGTTGAACCAGTCCACCGCCGGTAGCGCGAAGAACAGCGCGCTGATCAACCTGCACCTAGCTACCGGGCAAATTGGCCGGCCCGGTGCAGGACCTTTCTCGCTGACGGGTCAGCCGAATGCCATGGGTGGCCGGGAAACTGGCAGTTTGTCGAACCTGCTGCCAGGCCATCGCGAAGCGGCCAATGCCGAACACCGCGCAGAAGTAGCTGCCTACTGGGGTGTCGATCAACTGCCCGAGCACGCCGGGCTCACGGCCATCGAACTGTTCGAGCAGATGCGCAGCGGCAAGATCAAAGCCCTGTGGATCGCCTGCACCAACCCTGCCCAGTCAATGCCGGACCAGACCGCTGTGCGCGAGGCACTGCAAGCCTGCCCGTTCGTGGTGTTGCAGGAAGCCTTCCACACCACCGAAACCGCCGCGTTCGCCGACCTGCTGCTGCCCGCCGCCAGTTGGGGCGAAAAGGACGGCACGGTCACCAACTCCGAGCGGCGCATTTCCCACGTCCGTCGGGCCATCGGCGCACCCGGTGAAGCGCGTTCCGACTGGGCGATCACCGTGGATTTCGCACAGCGTCTGGAAAAACATCTGTGCCCTGGAGCCACCAGCCTGTTTGCCTTTGAAACCCCGGCGCAAGTCTTCGACGAATACAAACTCCTGACTCGCGGCCGCGACCTCGATCTGTCCGGGATCAGCCATGAGTTGATCGACCGGCTCGGTCCGCAGCAGTGGCCCTTCCCCGCCGGTGCCCGCGAAGGCACGGCGCGGCTGTACCTCGACGGGGTTTTCCCGACCGCCAGCGGGCGTGCACAGTTCGTGACCGACCCGTATCGCGCCGCCAAGGAGCAGCGCGATGCGCGGTTCCCACTGACCCTGATCACAGGCCGCCTGCGCGATCAATGGCACGGCATGAGCCGCACCGGCACCGCCGCGCAGTTATTCGGCCATGTCAGCGAAGCTGTGTTGAGCCTGCACCCGGATGAGCTGCGCCGGCATCGCCTGCAACCTGGCGATCTGATCAATCTGAAAAGTCGCCGGGGGTCGGTCATCGTGCCGGTCAGCAGCGACGACAGCGTACGTCCGGGCCAGGCCTTTCTGCCGATGCATTGGGGTGATCGCTTTCTCAAGGGTGGTGTGAATACCCTCACTCTTCCCGCCTTCGATCCGTTGTCGAAACAACCGGAACTCAAACACAGCGGTGTGCGCCTCGAGCCAGTGCAATTGCCTTGGCAGCTTTTCGCCCTGATAGAGGGTGATGTTCAACAGCATTTAGAGACGCTACGACCGCTCTGTGAGGCGTTTTCCTACGCCAGCCTCAGCCTGGCCGGTCGTGAACGTCCTGCGCTGCTGATACGCGCCGCCAGCGCCACCGCACCCGATCCGCAACTGTTGCGTGATATCGATCAATGCCTGGGCCTCAACGAGGGCCCGGTATTGGCCTACGACGATCCCCGGCGTTCGATCGGCAAACGGGTGCGCATCGAGAACGGTCGGATCACCGCGATTCGCCTGGCCGGTGAAACCCTCGCCCAGCACTGGCTGCAAAGCCTGTGGCTTGAAGGTCGCGCCGACGAACAACTGCGCCGTTGGCTGCTGGCGCCCTTGAGCGCACCACCGGGCAACGCTGGCGGTCCGACATCCGGCACCAAAACCCTGTGCAACTGCATGAACGTCAGCCAGAGCGCAGTCTGTGCCGGCATTGGCCGTGGCCTGGACTTGCAGGGTTTAAAACAAGAATTGGGCTGCGGCACGCAATGCGGTTCCTGCGTTCCGGAAATCAAGCGTTTACTGGCCGCCACCGCGCAGCCAGTCGCCGTCATCTCGTGAGGAAAACACTATGAGCGCAAAAGTCTGGCTGGTGGGTGCGGGTCCCGGCGACCCTGAATTGCTGACCCTCAAGGCGGTTCGAGCGTTGCGCGAAGCGGACGTGGTGCTGATCGACGATCTGGTCAATGACGCGGTACTGGAGCATTGCCCGAGCGCGCGAATTATTCCTGTGGGTAAGCGCGGCGGCTGTCGCTCCACGCCTCAGGCATTCATTCATCGCCTGATGTTGCGCTATACCCGCCACGGCAAATGCGTGGTGCGCCTCAAGGGTGGCGATCCGTGCATCTTCGGGCGTGGCGGTGAAGAAGCACAGTGGCTACGTGAGCGCGGTGTCGAGGTTGAGCTGGTCAATGGCATCACGGCGGGTCTTGCTGGCGCGACACAATGCGATATTCCGCTGACGCTGAGGGGCGTCGCGCGTGGCGTGACACTGGTCACGGCGCACACTCAGGATGACAGCACCCTGAATTGGCAGGCCCTGGCTCAAGGGGGCACCACGCTGGTGATCTACATGGGCGTGGCGAAGCTCAGTGAAATTCGCGAGCAACTGCTGGCCGGCGGTATGGCTGCCAATACACCCGTGGCGATGATCGAAAATGCTTCCCTGCCGCACCAACGGGAATGTCGGAGCGACCTGACAGCCATGGAGGACGATGCCCATAGCTTCCAGCTGAAAAGCCCGGCGATCCTGGTAATCGGCGCTGTGGCGGCCTGTGATGAGATCAAAAGATCGCAGCCTGCATTGGTTCGGTTCTCATCCCTGTAGAAACTAAAAGATCGCAGCCTTCGGCAGCTCCTACATTTGAAATGCGATCCCTGTAGGAGCTGCCGAAGGCTGCGATCTTTACGAAACACCGAAAACCCTCGCTGAAACCCAAATCGCAGACAAAGAAAAGCCCGGCCTGAGCCGGGCTTTTCCAGAGCTGCGAGCTAATTACTTAGCGTTAGCTTCAACCTTCGCTTCTACGCGACGGTTTACAGCACGGCCAGCGTCAGTGGCGTTGTCAGCTACTGGGCGGGATTCGCCGTAGCCAACAGACTGAACGCGGGACGATTGAACACCGTACTGGTTGGTCAGAACTTGCTTAACGGCGTTTGCACGGCGCTCGGACAGTTTCTGGTTGTAAGCGTCAGGACCGACGGAGTCAGTGTGACCTTCAACAACAGTAGTGGTGGATGGGTACTGCTTCATGAAGTCAGCCAGGTTCTTGATGTCGCCGTAGCTGTTAGGCTTGACTACCGACTTGTTGAAGTCGAATTTCACGTCCAGCTCAACACGAACAACTTCAGCAACTGCTGGGCAGCCATCAGCGTCAACAGTTACGTTGGCCGGGGTGTCCGGGCACTTGTCAACGTTGTCGCAAACGCCATCGTTGTCGCTGTCGGAGCAAACTTCAGCTGGTGCTGGAACTGGAGCAGCAGCAGGCTTGGAGCCGCCACCGAAGTTCACACCGATACCGACGCTTGGAGCCCACTCGGTGTCGCCCTGGTCGATGTTGTACTGAGCTTCAACGCCGGCACGGGCGTAGAAGTTCTCGGTGAAGTACAACTTGGCACCGCCGCCAACGTTGGCGAAAGTGGAACGGTTACGACCGCCACCGCCGTTCTGGCCAATGCTCTGGTCCGAGAAACCTGCGGAAACGTAAGGACGGATCATGTCGCCCGGGTTGTTGAAGTGGTACAAAGCATCCAGAGCGGTGTCCGCGCCCTTGATGTTACGACCGTCGTCGGAGCGCACGTTGTGCACTTCGTCGTAGGCCAGACGCACTTCAACGTCGTCAGTAATGAAGTAGCCGACAGAAGCGCCGAACAGGTTGCCGTTGTTCTTGAAGTCACGATCGCTGTCGTACTGTTCTTTCTTGGCGAAGCCTTCGATTTCAACTGCGCCTTGGCCTTGTGCCAGAGCGCCGAACGAAGTGGCGGCAATGAGAGTACCAATGGCCAAGCCCAAGGTGTTTTTCAGTTTCATCCGTTAAATCCCCATCTGGTGATTGTGAAGCAGTCCCGCAAACCGGGGGACAACTCGGCGGCAAGTCTATCAGAACTTGCCTACACGCAAGAGAAATTTGCGCCGAACTAAGTTTCAGCAATGCCTGCAAATTTCTCACGCAATTTGTCTAGAGCGCGCTTGTACCGCATTTTTGTCGCACTCAAACCCATGTGCATGATGTCTGCGATCTCCTGAAACTCCAGCTCTGCGACAAATCGTAGCACCAGAATTTCACGGTCAATCGGGTTCACATACACCAGCCAGCGATCAAGTCCGCCCTTCTCCTCGGGTTTCGGCGCCTTTTCTTCAGACGCTTCCTCGAGGGGGTCCAGACTCAAAGCGTCCATCAAGCGACGCTTTCGCCGTTCTTTCCGATACTGCGTGATGCACTCGTTGTACGTGATGCTGTAGAGCCACGTCTTGAACTTCGATTTGCCCTCGAAGTTCTTCAGGCCGTACAGCACCTTCAACATCACTTCCTGACAGACATCATCTGCATCACGATCGTTCCCCAGATATCGTGCACAAACGTTAAATAATGTTCGCTGGTAACGCCGCATCAGTTCTTCATAGGCGCGCGTTACGTGAAACAGCTCGGTGTGCGAGCGCGCGACCAACTCCTCATCAGAGAGCTCGCGGGGGTCGTAGCGCGTGGAGAGCGATTGAGCTTTATTCAAAACAAGTCGGGCCGACAGTCAGGTCAATGTCCGCCGCAGCCCCTCAGGGCATTTTGCGGCGGCATACATTAGCAGGATTTGCCGGGTTAGCGGCTACTCACATGCTGCTCCAGGAGAATCCGATTCGAGAGAGAGACTAGCTCACCCTCGTCGGTCAGCACGGTGGTTTTCACCGTCCCGATCTCTTCGATCTGACCTTCGACCTCGCCAACTCGTACTTGTTGCCCAACCTGATACAACTCACGCACATAGATTCCCGCAAGAATCTGACCGGCAATTTCCCGGCTTCCCAACCCCATGGCCAGCGCAACCGCCAGACCAACGGTAATCAAGACGATCACGATCACGTGGTTAAGCAGGTCTGTCTTGACCTCCAACTGGCTGATCGCAACCGAAATACTGATGATGATCACCAGGCCCTGGGCAATCCGCCCCAGGCCCGCGGCGTAATCCAGCCCCACGCCTTCTGCCGCGCCACGCACCAGCCCATTGGCCAGTTGCGCCAGCAAGACACCTACTAGCAGCACCAGCGCCGCGCCGAATACTTTCGGCACATACAGCGCCAACATGTCCAGCGTAGCCGAAACTCGCTCAAGGCCAAGGGATTCTGCGGCAGAAACCAGAAAAATCAGCAGAACAAACCAATATACGATTTTTCCGATCAGGGTCGAGATAGGTACCTGGAGGCCGGCACGAGACAGCAACTTGGTCAGCCCGGTACCGCCCATCAGGCGATCGAGGCCCAGTTTGGCGAGCAATTTGGAGAGCAGCGTGTCCAGCAGCTTGGCCACGACAAAACCCAGCAGCAGCACAACCAGTGCGCCGAACAGGTTCGGAATGAAGTTCGCAACTTTGGTCCACAACGCAGTCATTGCAGTGACGAGGCTCTGAGTCCAGAGGTCAAGTTCCATATTCAATCAGCCTTATCAGCAGTGCGAGCGGTAGGTTTGCGCAGACGAGAAACCGGCGCGACATGGGCCGATCCGTTATTCAGGGCGATCATCAGCGCGGGCAGCCAACGGCCCAGCAGGCTGAACAGATCGCCGGCACCGACCTGACGGTTGGCGGTTTTCAGCACGCGACCCAGGCAGGCATCGTCGTCACGGCTGGACGGCGAGGCTTTGAGCATGTCACGCAAAGACTGTTCAAACGGATCGTGCATACGCACCTCTCGTGATATCTGTGAAAGACGCGGTCAAATTTGGTCGGGTCACATGACTCATCGTCAGAACCAGCGCAAACGTCGGAATAGCCACCACTGCGCCAGCGCTACCGAGCCTGCCAGCAAGCAGGCGATCAGGAAGCCATAAGGGTTGGTGGAGAACGGAATGCCGCCTACGTTGATACCCAAAAGACCGGTCAGAAAACTCATCGGCAAAAAGATCCCGGTGATGATCCCGAAGCGGTACATCGTGCGGTTCATGCGCACGGTCAGACGCCGGTCTTCGGCCTCCAGCACCAGCCCCACGCGCTCCCGGGTCAATTCCAGCTCCTCGAGATAACGGGTCAGGCTGTTGTTCAATTCGTTCCAGTAATCGCCATCGTCTTCGGCGAACCACGGCAGTTTTATCCGCGTCAGCTGACCGAAAATATCCCGCTGCGGCGCCAGAAAACGCTTCAGCGCAGCCGCCCTGCGACGGATCTGCAAAACGGCCCCATGCTCGGGTGTATACCGTTCGTCGGCATCCAGCTTTTCTTCTTCCTCATCGACGATTTCCGAGAGGCAACCGACCAGATCCTGCACCTTGTGGGTGAGGTATTGCGCCATATAAAGGATGAGTTCGGAGGCGGTTCTCGGCCCTTTGCCTTCGGTTAGCTGCACCAACAACTCATCGGTGGCGCGCAGCGGCCGCAGACGCAAGGAAATCACACGCCGCGCCGAACCGAAGATCCGCACCGAGACCATGTCTTCCGGCTCCGCGCCCGGGTTCAGGTTGATCCCGCGCAGAAACAGCAGCAGTTCGGAGTCCGGCAGCGGCAAGAGACGCGGCCGGGTGTTCTCTTCCAGCAACAAGTCGCAACTGAATTCACTCAAACCGCTGGATTTACGCAGCCAGGTCTGGGTTTGCGGGTGGCTGCGATCCCAGTGCAGCCACAGGCTTTCATGGGCCTGCAGCTGCAAGTCATCGAGTTCAGTCCGGGCTATCGAACGCGCACCGCCTTTACCATCCAGCACCAGGGCATGCACCAGCCCCCACTGCGCGTTTTCTTCCTCGAACATCCTCACCCCTATTCTTGAAACAAAAAGCTGGCAGTGCTTTATTCAGGCATCGCAAGCGGGCTTGGCGAGATGATCACGCCATTGTTGTCCGCATAAACGTAGTGGCCCGGGTGAAAGGTCACGCCTGCGAAGGTCACGGCAACGTTGAGTTCACCAACACCGCGCCTGTCGGTTTTCATCGGATGACTGGCCAGGGCCTGAACCCCCAGATCGGTTTGCGCAATGACGTCGACGTCGCGGATGCAACCGTAGATCACCAGCCCTTCCCACCCGTTCTTCGCGGCTTTCTCGGCCAGCATGTCGCCCAGCAGCGCGCGGCGCAGGGAACCGCCACCGTCGACCACCAGCACCTTACCGTTGCCCTTGAGCTCGACTTGCTCCTTGACCAGCGAGTTATCTTCGAAACATTTGACGGTCACGATTTCGCCGCCGAAAGAATCACGGCCGCCAAAATTGCTGAACATCGGTTCCAGCACCTGCACCAGCTCCGGGTAGGCATCGCACAGGTCAGGCGTGAGGTAATGGTTCATCGAGAAACTCCTGTAAAAAGGAAGACAATCGAGTATGCAGCATACTCGGGCCGAGGCTGGACGGCTGTAAATCGCTCCGTTTGCACGAACATAGCGGCCGAATCGGCCATCAAAAGTGACCAGAACTGCTCAATTCGTCACATCTTAGCCGCAAGCCGATCAGAGCCAAATGCCCTTTTTAGAGCATCAAGCTCAAATCGCTGTGGCCAAATCCGGCTTACCACCCAGCAAAGGCGTCTGTTGATCCGCCAGCCAACGCGCCACCAACGGCCAGACTTCAGTCTGCGCAGCCTTGCTGACCAGCATTTCCACATGACCGAAATTATCGCCAAAGCCTTGCTCGCGGCCAAGGGCGATGAATTGCTTGTGCTCGGAGCCGACCTGATCGAACAGCTTGTGGCAGGCCCACGTCGGGTCCTGATGATCGCCCGCGGCGCTCACGGCCAGCACCGGCAACTGAACCTCGGCCAAACCCGCCCACCAGTCTTTGTCGGCATCGCCAAAACGGCCAAACAGGCCGTACCAGCGCATGCTTTCCAAGGCCAGGCCTATCGGCTCGTCCTCCGGGCCGCGCTTGAGCCGTGAACCCGACAGCTGGGCAAACCGCTTGAGAATGAAGCGTCCGCTCCACTCCACCGGAGGAAACTTCAACGGCCAGTAGGTGCGGCTGACCTGCGTGCCGAAGAACGCCGCAGACGCAACAACAGGCTCGCCGATGTATTCCCCACCCAGCGCCGCCGCCAGTGTAATGCCACCCAGCGAGTGACCGATCCAGTGTGGGACCTGGCCGCTTTGCTCGCGCACGAACGCGCCAATGGCCGGCAAATCGTAACGCGCATAGTCGGCGACACGGTTCTGACGATAGCCCTGATTGCGCTGAGACAAGCCGTGACCGCGCATTTCCGGAATCCACACATCAAATCCCAGGCGCGTCAGATAAGCGCCCAGGCCCAGACCTTTGGGAGAGAACCAGAACCGTCGATTGGAAAAGCTGCCGTGCAACAGAATCACCGGCACGCCACGCACCGCTGGCTCGTCGGCCAGGCCCAGGCGCGTCACAGCCAGTTCGACGGTGCCGTCGGGGCTGTTGCCGGGTTTCAAACGATAGACGTCTTCGCTCAGATCGCCGCGCCGCTCGGCGCTGATCAGGGCGACAGGAAATAGGTTGCTGCTGCTTTGCATAATGCTCTTGCACAAAAAAGGGCGGCATCCAGATGGAGCCCGCCCTACTTGAATCCTAAAGAGGCCAGTCACCGACAGGCCTCTTCACTCAACACATCAGGCCGAAGCCTGACCTTCAGCCAGGAAGAACCAGGTTTCCAGTACGGAATCGGGGTTCAACGAAACGCTTTCGATGCCCTGCTCCATCAGCCACTTGGCCAGGTCCGGGTGGTCCGAAGGGCCCTGACCGCAAATGCCGATGTATTTGCCCGCCTTGTTGCAAGCCTGAATTGCGTTGGCCAGCAGCTTCTTGACCGCAGGATTACGCTCGTCGAACAGGTGCGCGATGATCCCGGAGTCACGGTCCAGGCCCAGGGTGAGCTGGGTCAGGTCGTTGGAGCCGATGGAGAAGCCGTCGAAGAACTCGAGGAACTCTTCAGCCAGGATCGCGTTGGACGGCAGTTCGCACATCATGATCACGCGCAGACCGTTGTCGCCACGGGCCAGACCGTTTTCGGCCAGCAGATCGACCACCTGGCTCGCTTCGCCCAGAGTACGAACGAACGGCACCATGATTTCAACGTTGGTCAGGCCCATCTCGTTACGCACGCGCTTGAGCGCGCGGCATTCGAGCTCGAAGCAGTCACGGAACGATTCGCTGATGTAACGCGAAGCGCCTCGGAAGCCCAGCATCGGGTTCTCTTCTTCCGGCTCGTAGAGTTTGCCGCCGATCAGGTTCGCGTATTCGTTGGACTTGAAGTCCGACAGACGCACGATGACCTTTTTCGGCCAGAACGCTGCCGCCAGGGTGCTGATGCCCTCGACCAGTTTCTCGACGTAGAAGCCGACCGGGTCGTTGTAACCGGCAATGCGCTTGTCGACGCTGTCCTTGATTTCCTGCGGCAGGCCGTCGTAGTTCAACAGTGCTTTGGGGTGCACACCGATCATGCGGTTGATGATGAATTCCAGACGGGCCAGGCCCACACCGGCGTTCGGCAGCTGCGCGAAGTCGAAGGCGCGGTCCGGGTTGCCGACGTTCATCATGATCTTGAACGGCAGATCCGGCATGGCATCCACGGAGTTTTTCTTGATGTCGAAACCAAGCTCGCCTTCGAAGATGTAACCGGTGTCGCCTTCAGCGCAGGAAACGGTCACGCCCTGGCCGTCTTTCAACAGCTGGGTGGCGTTGCCGCAACCGACCACTGCCGGGATGCCCAGCTCGCGAGCGATGATCGCCGCGTGGCAGGTACGGCCGCCACGGTTGGTGACGATGGCGCTGGCGCGCTTCATGACCGGTTCCCAGTCCGGGTCGGTCATGTCGGAAACCAGAACGTCGCCCGGCTGGACTTTGTCCATCTCGGACACGTCCTTGATGATCCGCACCTTGCCAGCGCCGATACGCTGGCCGATGGCGCGACCTTCAACCAGCACGGTGCCGGTCTCTTTCAACAGGTAACGTTCCATGACGTTGGCCTGGGTGCGGCTCTTCACGGTTTCAGGGCGAGCTTGAACGATGTACAGCTTGCCGTCGTCACCGTCTTTGGCCCATTCGATGTCCATCGGGCACTTGTAGTGCTTCTCGATGATCATCGCTTGTTTGGCCAGCTCGCTGACTTCGGCGTCGCTCAGGCAGAAACGCGAGCGATCGGCTTTGTCCACGTCGATGGTCTTGACCGATTTACCGGCCGTGGCCACTTCGCCGTAAATCATCTTGATGGCTTTGCTGCCCAGGTTGCGACGCAGAATGGCCGGCCGACCGGCTTCCAGCGTGCCTTTGTGGACGTAGAACTCATCCGGGTTCACCGCGCCTTGTACGACGGTTTCACCCAGGCCGTAGGCGCCGGTGATGAACACCACGTCACGGAAGCCCGATTCGGTATCGAGGGTGAACATCACGCCGGCGGTGCCGGTTTCGGAGCGGACCATGCGCTGCACGCCGGCCGACAGGGCAACCAGCTTGTGATCGAAGCCCTGGTGGACGCGGTAGGAAATCGCACGGTCGTTGAACAGGGAAGCGAACACTTCCTTGGCGGCGCGAATGACGTTTTCGACACCACGGATGTTCAGGAAGGTTTCCTGCTGACCGGCGAAGGAAGCGTCCGGCAGGTCTTCGGCGGTAGCGGAAGAGCGCACGGCCACGGCCATGTCAGGGTTGCCGGCCGACAGCGTGGCGAACGCGGTGCGGATCTCGGCGTTGAGCTTCTCGGGGAACTCGGCTTCCATGATCCATTGACGGATCTGGGCGCCGGTCTTGGCAAGGGCGTTTACATCATCGACGTCCAGGGCGTCGAGGGCAGCGTGGATCTGATCGTTCAGGCCGCTCAGTTCCAGAAAATCACGATAAGCCTGAGCTGTCGTGGCGAAGCCACCGGGCACCGATACACCGGCACCTGCAAGGTTACTGATCATCTCGCCCAGGGATGCGTTCTTGCCCCCCACATGCTCTACATCATGGACGCCGAGCTTATCGAGGGAAACTACGTACTCTACCAAGGTGATCTCTCCACTAACTGTGTTGGAAAAGCTCAGAAGCCGGCGACTCGGGGGAGCATTTGCCGGCTGTATGGCCTGGACCTGGAAAATAAGTGAGAATGCGGGCCATTGGCGGCCGACAAATCGCGCCTACTATATCCAAGAATCGTCACTAGCTTAAGGCCCAAGGTGCAAATGAAACGATCTGCTTTCTTTATCTCCGATGGCACGGGCATTACCGCCGAAACCCTCGGCCAAAGCCTGCTGGCGCAGTTCGAAAACATTACCTTCAGCAAAATCACGCGGCCCTACATCGACAACGCGGATAAAGCGCGGGCCATGGTACAACAAATCAACAAAGCCGCCGAAAACGATGGTTTTCGTCCGATTATTTTCGACACTATTGTCAATCAGGACATTCGTGAGATCCTCGCGACCTCGAATGGTTTCATGATCGACATTTTCTCGACCTTCCTGGCGCCCCTTGAACAGGAACTGACCGAGCATTCTTCCTATACCGTCGGCAAATCCCACTCCATCGGTGGCAACTCCAATTACATGGAGCGGATCGAGGCGGTGAACTTCGCCCTCGACAATGACGATGGCGCCCGCACCCACTATTACGACAAAGCTGACCTGATACTAGTAGGCGTGTCGCGATGCGGCAAAACACCGACGTGTTTGTACATGGCCATGCAATTCGGTATCCGCGCGGCCAATTACCCGCTGACCGAAGACGACATGGAGCGCCTGCAACTGCCGACCGCCCTGCGCGCCCATCAGCACAAGCTGTTCGGCCTGACCATCGACCCGGACCGCCTCACCGCCATCCGCAACGAACGCAAGCCCAACAGCCGCTACTCGAGCTACGCCCAGTGCGAATTCGAAGTGCGCGAGGTGGAGAATCTGTTTCGACGCGAGAACATTCCCCACATCAATTCCACGCATTTCTCGGTGGAAGAGATCTCGGCGAAGATTCTGGTGGAGAAAGGTGTGGAGCGGCGGTTCAAGTAGATTCTCGGCGCCTGTTCCACCGCCATCGCGGGCAAGCCCGCTCCCACAGGGTTCTGTGTTGAATGCAACATTTGCAAACAATGGAGAACCTGTGGGAGCGGGCTTGCCCGCGATTGAACGATAACGCGGTCCCTCAAATTACAAACAAATCCACAAACCGGTTCACCGGCGTTGCCTCAAGCGCAACCTGGTCCTTGCACAACGCAAAGATCTCGGCACTTCGCTGAGCCGTGAAGCGCGTTGCCAGATTGGCCTTGAACTTGTCTTCCAGCAGCGGGATACCATCGGTGCGGCGACGACGATGGCCAATCGGGTACTCCACTACCACGTTTTCGGTGCTGGAGCCGTCCTTGAAAAACACCTGCAGCGCATTGGCGATGGAGCGTTTGTCCGGCTCCAGGTATTCGCGAGTGAAGCGCGGGTCTTCGACGATGACCATTTTGTCGCGCAGCACGTCGATTATCGGATGTGCGACGTGGAAATCGTCTTCGTACCGCTCGGCCACCAGATTGCCGAAGGCCAGCGGTACGGCGGTCATGTACTGAATGCAGTGATCGCGGTCCGCGGCATTGGCCAGAGGGCCGACCTTGGAGATGATGCGGATCGCCGATTCGTGGGTGGTGATGACAATTTTGTCGATTTCGTGCAGGCGGTTTCTGACCAGCGGGTGCAGGGTGACGGCGGCCTCGCAGGCCGTTTGCGCATGGAACTCGGCGGGAAAGCTGATCTTGAACAGCACGTTTTCCATCACGTAGCTGCCGAACGGCCGGGAAAAGCTGAAGGCACGTTTGTCTTCAGGCTTGAGCGCCAGGTCGTTGTTGGTGTGGCTGAACAGCACATCGTAGAACCCCCATTGTTTGGCGGTCAGTACGCCGGGGATGCCCATTTCACCACGCATAGCGATGTCCGCCAGACGCACACCACGGCTGGACGCATCCCCTGCCGCCCAGGACTTTCGCGACCCGGCATTCGGCGCATGCCGGTAAGTGCGCAGCGCCTGGCCGTCGGCAAACGCGTGGGACAACGCCGACAGCAGTTGCTCGCGGTTGGCGCCCATGAGTTTGGCGGTGACGGCGGTCGAGGCGACTTTCACCAGAATCACGTGATCGAGGCCTACGCGGTTGAACGAATTTTCCAGGGCGATAACACCTTGAATCTCGTGAGCCATGATCATGGCTTCCAGCACTGCGCGAACGGTCAACGGTGCGTCGCCATTGGCCAAATATTTTTGCGACAGGTGATCGGCCACCGCGAGAATACCGCCCAGGTTGTCGGACGGATGCCCCCATTCAGCAGCGAGCCAGGTGTCGTTGTAATCGAGCCAGCGGACGATGCAACCGATGTCCCACGCGGCCTTGACCGGATCGAGACGATAACTCGTACCCGGCACGCGAGCACCGAAAGGCACGACCGTGCCTTCGACGATCGGCCCCAGGTGTTTGGTGCACTCGGGAAAACGCAGGGCCAACAGACCGCAGCCGAGGGTGTCCATCAGGCAGTTGCGGGCGGTATCAAGCGCCTCTGAAGATTGGATTTTGAAATTTAGGACGTAGTTGGCGATGTCCTGCAGGACCGTGTCGTAGTCGGGGCGGTCGTTCAGGTCGACGTTGGCGCTCATGTTCGATTCACTCGGTCAGTGGTTCGCTGATGGGACCTCGGTTCAGGTTAAATCTCAGTCAGTCGCTACTTTCTTATTTTGGTAATCGAGATCAACTGTGGGAGCGAGCCTGCTCGCGAAGGTGGTGTGACAGGCAACATTGATGCTGAATGTCATGGCCTCTTCGCGAGCAGGCTCGCTCCCACATTGGCTCTGTGTCGGGATTAGAAAGAATCACCCGGCACACGGACGTAACCTTCCATCAACACCCGCGCACTGCGGCTCATGATGGCTTTTTTCACGGTCCACTCGCCGTTCACCTGGCTGGCCTCTGCGCCCACGCGCAAGGTGCCGGACGGATGACCGAAGCGTACAGCGTTGCGCTCGATGCCGCCCGCCGCCAGGTTGACCAGCGTGCCGGAAATCGCCGCCGCCGTGCCGATGGCCACCGCTGCCGTGCCCATCATCGCGTGGTGCAGTTTGCCCATGGACAGCGCGCGCACCAGCAAATCGACGTCGGTTGCCGCAATCGCCTTGCCGCTGGAGGCTACGTAATCCGCCGGCGTGGCGACGAACGCCACCTTCGGCGTGTGCTGACGCTTGGCCGCTTCGTCCAGGTGCTGGATCAGCCCCATGCGCAGCGCGCCGTAAGCGCGGATGGTTTCGAACATCGCCAGGGCTTTCAGGTCGCCGTTGATCGCGCCCTGCAACTCGGTGCCGGTGTAGCCGATGTCTTCGGCGTTGATGAAAATCGTCGGGATGCCGGCGTTGATCAGGGTGGCCTTGAGCGTACCGACGCCCGGCACTTCGAGGTCATCCACCAGATTGCCGGTGGGGAACATCGAACCACCGCCCCCCTCTTCTTCCGCCGCCGGCTCCATGAATTCGAGCTGCACTTCGGCCGCCGGAAAAGTCACGCCGTCGAGTTCGAAGTCGCCGGTTTCCTGGACCTCACCGTTGGTGATCGGCACATGGGCGATGATGGTCTTGCCAATGTTGGCCTGCCACACGCGCACTACCGCCACACCGTTGTGCGGAATGCGGCTGGCGTCCACCAGGCCGTTGCTGATGGCGAACGAACCGACCGCCGCCGACAGGTTGCCGCAGTTACCGCTCCAATCGACGAAGGGCTTGTCGATGGAGACCTGACCGAACAGGTAATCGACGTCGTGATCGGCCTTGATGCTTTTCGACAAGATCACGGTTTTGCTGGTGCTGGATGTCGCACCACCCATGCCGTCGATTTGCTTTTCGTACGGATCGGGGCTTCCGATCACCCGCAGCAATAACGCATCGCGAGCCGGCCCTGGAATTTGTGCCGCTTCGGGCAAGTCTTGCAGGCTGAAGAACACGCCTTTGCTGGTGCCGCCACGCATATAGGTGGCGGGGATCTTGATCTGCGGTGCAATTTGAGATGCGTGAGCCATATTGATCCTGTAGGCCAGCGCGGGACTCAAGATCCCGCGCGGCTCGTCGTGTTAAACGGCAACCGCCGATTCTTCGAGGAAGTCTTGAGCGAAACGCTGCAACACGCCGCCGGCCTCGTAGATCGAGACTTCTTCGGCGGTGTCGAGGCGGCAGGTCACCGGCACTTCGACGCGCTCGCCGTTCTTGCGGTTGATCACCAGCGTCAGTTCGGCGCGCGGGGTGCGCTCACCGATCACGTCGTAGGTTTCGCTGCCATCGATGCCCAATGTCTTGCGGTCGGTGCCCGGTTTGAACTCCAGCGGCAACACGCCCATGCCCACCAGGTTGGTGCGGTGGATACGCTCGAAACCTTCAGCGGCAATCGCTTCCACACCCGCCAGGCGCACGCCTTTGGCCGCCCAGTCCCGGGACGAACCCTGGCCGTAGTCCGCGCCAGCAATAATGATCAGCGGCTGCTTGCGTTCCATGTAGGTTTCGATGGCTTCCCACATGCGCATCACTTTGCCTTCCGGCTCGACGCGAGCGAGAGAACCCTGCTTGACCTTGCCGTTTTCCTGAACCATTTCGTTGAACAGTTTCGGGTTGGCGAAGGTTGCGCGTTGCGCGGTCAAGTGGTCGCCACGGTGCGTGGCGTAGGAGTTGAAGTCCTCTTCCGGCAGGCCCATTTTCGCCAGGTATTCGCCCGCCGCGCTGTCGAGCATGATCGCGTTGGACGGCGACAGGTGATCGGTGGTGATGTTGTCCGGCAGCACCGCCAAGGGGCGCATGCCCTTGAGCGGACGCGCCCCGGCCAGCGCGCCCTCCCAGTACGGCGGACGGCGGATGTAGGTGCTCATCTCGCGCCAGTCATACAGCGGCGTGACCTTCGGACCGGTGTCTTCGTGGATGGCGAACATCGGAATATAAACCTGACGGAACTGCTCCGGCTTGACCGAAGCTTTCACCACCGCGTCGATCTCTTCGTCGCTCGGCCAGATGTCTTTCAGGCGGATTTCCTTGCCGTTCGCGTCCAGGCCCAGCACATCTTTTTCGATGTCGAAACGGATGGTGCCAGCGATGGCGTAAGCCACTACCAACGGCGGCGAAGCGAGGAACGCGTTCTTGGCGTACGGGTGAATCCGCCCGTCGAAGTTGCGGTTACCGGACAGCACTGCGGTGGCATACAGATCGCGGTCGATGATTTCTTGCTGGATCACCGGGTCCAGCGCGCCGGACATGCCATTGCACGTGGTGCAGGCGAAAGCCACGACGCCGAAGCCGAGTTGCTCCAGCTCGGTGGTCAGGCCCGCTTCGTCCAGGTACAGCGCCACAGTTTTCGAGCCCGGCGCCAGGGACGATTTAACCCACGGTTTGCGGGCCAGCCCGAGTTTGTTGGCATTGCGCGCCAGCAGGCCTGCGGCAATGACGTTGCGCGGGTTGCTGGTGTTGGTGCAACTGGTGATGGCGGCGATGATCACCGCGCCGTCCGGCATTTGGCCGGGCACGTCGTCCCACTGGCCGGAGATGCCTTGCGCCGCGAGATCGGACGTGGCGACACGGGCGTGCGGGTTGCTTGGACCTGCCATGTTGCGCACCACCGAGGACAGGTCGAAGCTCAACCCGCGCTCGTATTGCGCGCCTTTGAGGCTGTCGGCCCACAGGCCCGTGGTCTTGGCGTAGTTCTCGACCAATTGCACCTGCTCGTCTTCACGGCCGGTGAGTTTCAGGTAGTCGATGGTCTGCTGGTCGATGTAGAACATCGCCGCCGTGGCGCCGTATTCCGGAGCCATGTTGGAGATGGTCGCGCGGTCGCCCAGGGTCAGGTTTGATGCGCCTTCGCCGAAGAATTCCAGCCACGCGCCGACGACTTTTTGTTTGCGCAGGTATTCGGTCAGCGCCAGCACCATGTCGGTGGCGGTGATGCCCGGTTGCAGCTTGCCAGTGAGCTCGACGCCGACACTTTCCGGCAGACGCATCCACGATGCGCGACCGAGCATCACGCTTTCCGCTTCCAGACCACCAACACCAATGGCGATCACGCCCAGCGCATCGACGTGCGGGGTGTGACTGTCGGTGCCGACGCAGGTATCAGGGAAGGCCACGCCGTCACGCACCTGGATCACCGGCGACATTTTCTCCAGGTTGATCTGGTGCATGATCCCGTTGCCCGGCGGGATCACGTCGACGTTCTTGAACGCCTTTTTGGTCCAGTTGATGAAGTGGAAACGGTCTTCATTGCGACGGTCTTCGATGGCGCGGTTCTTTTCGAACGCCTCAGGATCGAAGCCTCCGCGCTCAACAGCCAGGGAGTGGTCGACGATCAGTTGCGTCGGCACCACCGGGTTCACTTGCGCCGGATCACCGCCTTGCAGGGCGATGGCGTCGCGCAGGCCGGCGAGGTCCACCAGGGCGGTCTGCCCCAGAATGTCGTGGCACACCACGCGGGCCGGAAACCACGGGAAGTCGAGGTCGCGTTTGCGCTCGATGAATTGCTTCAGGGATTCGGTGAGCGTGGCCGGGTCGCAGCGACGCACAAGGTTTTCCGCCAGCACGCGGGAGGTGTACGGCAGGGTGTCGTAGGCGCCAGGCGTAATGGCATCGACCGCCGCACGGACGTCGAAATAATCCAGGTGGCTGCCGGGCAGCGGTTTGCGGAATTCTGTGTTCATCGTCAGGACTCGGTCACGGTGGTTTCAAAGGGTGGGGCCTGGCGCAGCTATTGAAGCAAACACAATCCACTGTGGGAGCGGGCTTGCCCGCGATAGCGGTGTATCAGTCGACATCCATGTTGGATGTCAGTCCGTCATCGCGGGCAAGCCCGCTCCCACAGGGATCTGCGTTTTGTTCCGGTTCCTGTGCCGGCGCCCTCCCGGTCAGCGTTGTTCGATTGGCACGAACTTGCGCTGTTCGACGCCGACGTACTCGGCGCTCGGACGGATGATGCGGTTGTTGGCACGTTGTTCGAACACGTGGGCCGCCCAGCCGGTCAGGCGCGAGCAGACGAAAATCGGCGTGAACAACTTGGTCGGAATACCCATGAAGTGGTACGTCGAGGCATGGTAGAAATCGGCGTTCGGGAACAGTTTCTTCTGTTCCCACATGGTTGCGTCGATGGCTTCGGAAACCGGGAACAGCACGGTGTCGCCCACTTCGTCGGCGAGTTTTTTCGACCAGCCTTTGATCACCTCATTGCGCGGATCGTTGTCTTTATAGATCGCGTGGCCGAAGCCCATGATCTTGTCCTTGCGCGCCAGCATGCCGAGGGTGCCCTCGACCGCCTCTTCAGGCGACGAGAAGCGTTCGATCATTTCCATCGCCGCTTCGTTGGCGCCGCCGTGCAGCGGGCCGCGCAGGGAGCCGATGGCCGCCGTGATGCAGGAATACAGATCCGACAGGGTCGAGGCACACACCCGGGCGGTGAAGGTCGAGGCGTTGAACTCGTGTTCCGCGTAGAGAATCAGCGAAACGTTCATCACCTTGACGTGCAACTCGCTCGGCTTCTTGTCATGCAACAGGTGCAGGAAATGGCCGCCGATGCAGGCTTCGTCGGTCACGCAGTTGATGCGCTTGCCGTCGTGACTGAAGCGATACCAGTAGCACATGATCGCCGGGAACGCGGCCAGCAGGCGGTCGGTTTTGTCGTGCTGCTCGGTGAAGTCTTGCTCGGGCTCGATGTTGCCCAGAAACGAGCAACCGGTGCGCATCACGTCCATCGGATGGGCGTCGACGGGGATGCGCTCCAGCACTTCTTTGAGCGCTTGCGGCAGGTCACGCAGTTTGCTCAGCTTCTGGGTGTAGGCAGCGAGTTGCGCCTTGGTCGGCAGTTCGCCGTACAGCAGCAGATAGGCCACCTCTTCGAACTGTGCGTCAGCCGCCAGTTCGCGAACGTCGTAGCCGCGATAGGTCAGGCCGGCGCCCGACTGGCCCACGGTGGACAGTGCGGTTTGCCCGGCCACCTGGCCACGGAGCCCGGCGCCACTGAGTACTTTTGCTTCGGCCATTGCTGTCTCCAGTTTTTGAATTTGTCAGGGAATCTGCAATTTTTGGGTGATGCCGAAAAGATCGCAGCCTTCGGCAGCTCCTACATTGACCGAGCCTGACGACATCTCTGTAGGAGCTGCCGAAGGCTGCGATCTCTTGATCTTTATTTCTTCGCGGCAAACAACGCATCGAGCTTCTGCTCGAACGTGTGGTAATCGATACGATCGTAAAGCTCCATGCGCGTCTGCATGGTGTCGATGACATTCTGTTGCGTGCCGTCGCGGCGGATCGCGGTGTAGACGTTTTCCGCGGCCTTGTTCATCGCGCGGAACGCCGACAGCGGGTACAGCACCAACGACACGTCGGCACCGGCGAGCTGCTCGGTGGTGTACAGCGGCGTCGCGCCGAACTCGGTGATGTTGGCCAGGATCGGCGCTTTCACGCGGCTGGCGAACAGTTTGTACATTTCAAGTTCAGTGATCGCTTCCGGGAATACCATGTCGGCGCCGGCCTCGATGCACGCGGCGGCGCGATCCAGCGCAGACTCCAGACCTTCCACCGCCAAAGCGTCGGTGCGGGCCATGATCACGAAGCTATCGTCGGTGCGCGCGTCGACGGCGGCCTTGATGCGGTCGACCATTTCCTGCTGCGAGACGATCTCCTTATTAGGACGATGGCCGCAGCGCTTGGCGCCGACCTGGTCTTCGATATGAATCGCCGCCGCGCCGAACTTGATCATCGACTTGACGGTACGAGCGACGTTGAACGCCGAGGAACCGAAACCGGTGTCCACGTCTACCAGCAGCGGCAGGTCGCAAACGTCGGTGATACGGCGCACGTCGGTCAACACGTCATCCAGGCCGGTAATCCCCAGGTCCGGTACGCCGAGGGAGCCGGCAGCCACCCCGCCGCCCGACAGGTAAATCGCCTTGAAACCGGCGCGCTTGGCCAGCAGTGCGTGGTTGGCGTTGATCGTGCCTACCACTTGCAGCGGATGCTCGCTGGCGACCGCATCGCGGAAACGCTGGCCTGGAGTGCTCTTGCTGGAACTCATGACTCACCTCGTTCAGTGGCTGTCGGGTTAGCGCCGTCCTGATAGTGACGGGCGATATTGCGTTTGGAGGCGCCGATGTGACGGCGCATCAACAACTCGGCCAATTCACCGTCACGGTCGGCGATGGCATCAAGAATGCGGTGATGCTCGGCAAACGCCTGGCGCGGCCGATTGGGCGTGGTGGAAAACTGGATGCGGTACATGCGCACCAACTGATAGAGCTCGCCACAAAGCATCTGGGTCAGGGTGCGGTTGCCGCTGCCCTGGATGATCCGGTAATGAAAGTCGAAATCGCCTTCCTGCTGGTAATAGCCGACGCCTGCCTGAAATGCCGCATCGCGCTCATGAGTTTCGAGCACCCGGCGCAGTTCGTCGATTTCTTCGACCGTCATGCGTTCGGCCGCCAGACGGCAGGCCATGCCTTCCAGGGATTCGCGAATTTCGTAGAGCTCCAGCAGCTCGGCGTGGCTCAGCGACACCACCCGCGCCCCGACGTGCGGCACGCGAACCAGCAAGCGCTGGCCTTCCAGACGGTGAATCGCCTCACGCAACGGCCCGCGACTGATGCCGTAGGTGCGCGCCAGCTCCGGTTCGGAGATCTTGCTGCCCGGAGCGATCTCACCCTTGACGATAGCCGCCTGAATGCGTCGGAAGACATTTTCGGAAAGTGTCTCCGAGTCGTCCTGTACCGTGACTGGGGGATCGAGTTGATCCAGCATATTGTCGACACCTTGAAAACCAATGTGGCAAAAATTAGCGAATAAGACCAGTTACGTCAAAGGATAAATAGGTATTGTCGACAATCGTCTAATAACTGGCTGCACCATAACGAAGCAGAACCCCTGTTTATAGCCGCCCGCCAGCGCTGGCGCCATAAAACCACCGTGCTAGAATGCCGCCCGCATTTGCTTGTCATCTGCATTGCCGGTCATAAAAAGTGGACAGGCATACGAGGGAGCTTGTGCAGCAATGCCAGGGCCTTGAATTGAAGAACGGACCGCTGCGCATCAGGATTTATGAGACTCAAGCTCTTCACCACATTCCTTTGTCTTCTTGGCCTGTCAGGTTTCACCGCGGCAGGGGAAAAGACTGTGTACGGCCTCAATGAGTACGCTTCGCTGGACGGCATCAACCTGGAAGTCGCCGCCAAACTCGACACTGGGGCGAAAACCGCTTCGTTGAGCGCCCGCGACATCAAGCGTTTCAAACGCAATGGCGAATCCTGGGTGCGTTTCTATCTGGCCATCGACGCCGCGCATTCGCACCCGATCGAACGACCTCTGGCCCGTGTCAGCAAGATCAAGCGCCGGGCCGGCGACTACGACCCGGAAGAAGGCAAGAAGTACACCGCCCGTCCGGTCATCGAGCTGGATATTTGCATGGGTTCGGCTTTACGCAGTATCGAAGTGAACTTGACCGACCGCAGTGCCTTCCAATACCCGCTCTTGATCGGCTCCGAGGCGCTCAAGCGCTTCGACGCGCTGGTTGACCCAAGTCTTAAATACGCTGCTGGCAAACCTGCCTGCGCCACCGACGCACATACCGCAGAGTAATTCCAATGCGCTCTCTTACCCTCCACCTGAAATTGCTGATCGCCATCCTGGTGGTGCTGGGCATTTCAGTTACGGCCTATCAGATTTTCGTGCTCGGAATTCCGGTAACCGAAGACGCCACGGACGACTTGTGGAACATCGACGCCAAGGTCGAGTTCGTCGCCAACGCCAAAGACCCGATCAAGATCCAGATGTTCGTGCCGCCGCTGAGCCGCGACTATGTGAGCCTCAACGAGAGTTTCATTTCCAATAACTACGGTGTGGCGGTGAACCGCGTCGACGGCAACCGCAAGGTCACCTGGTCGGCGCGTCGGGCCAAAGGCAACCAGACCCTTTATTACCGTCTGGTGCTGACCAAGCGCTACAGCGGCGAAAAATCCAAGGTCAAAGGGCCGACCTTCCGCGACAGCATCGCCGTCGAAGGCCCGGAAAAAATCGCTGCCGAAGCCCTGCTCGCACCGATTCGCCAGCATTCGGCCGACGTCGAAACCTTCATCGGCGAAGCCATCAAGCGCGTCAACAATCTCAACGATGACAACGTGAAACTGCTGCTGGCGGGCGATCCGTCCACCGTGAACAAAGCCAAAATCGTCGAGCTGGTACTGTCCATCGCCCACGTGCCGGTGGAAAAGGTCCACACCATCCGCCTGGTGGCCGATCAGCCGCAAATGCCTGAACTCTGGTTGCGCAGCTTCAACGGTACCGACTGGCTGTACTTCAACCCGGAAACCGGCGAACAAGGCCTGCCCACTGACCGTTTGCTGTGGTGGGCCGGCGATGAAAACCTGATCACCGTCGATGGCGGCAAAAAAGCCAACGTCACGTTCAGCCTGAACAACAGCGAAATGAACGCCATTCGCCTGGCCAAGCTGACCGACGAAAACTCCGACGCCAATTTCCTCGATTACTCGCTGTACGGCCTGCCGCTGGAAACCCAGCAGACCTTCATGATCATGGTGATGATCCCGATCGGCGTGCTGGTGATCCTGATCCTGCGCAACCTGATCGGCATTCAGACACTCGGCACCTTTACCCCGGTGCTGATCGCCCTCGCCTTCCGGGAAACCCAGCTCGGCTTCGGCATCGTGCTGTTTACCATCATCACGGCGCTGGGGCTGTCGCTGCGCTCCTACCTTGAGCACTTGAAGCTGCAAATGCTGCCTAGGCTGTCGGTGGTGCTGACCTTCGTGGTGGTGCTGATCGCGGCGATCAGCCTGTTCAGCCACAAACTCGGCCTGGAACGCGGGTTGTCGGTGGCGCTGTTCCCGATGGTGATTCTGACCATGACCATCGAACGCCTGTCGATCACCTGGGAAGAGCGCGGTGGCGGCCACGCGATGAAAGTGGCGATCGGCACGCTGTTCGCCGCCTCCCTGGCGCACCTGATCATGAGCGTGCCGGAGCTGGTGTACTTCGTGTTCACCTTCCCGGCGGTCCTGCTGATTCTGGTGGGCTTCATGCTGGCCATGGGTCGCTATCGCGGTTACCGCCTGACCGAACTGGTGCGTTTCAAGGCTTTCCTGAAGGAGGCTGACGCCTGATGTTCGGTCTCTGGAAGACCTGGAAAGCCCTGGAGGCCCGGGGCATCATGGGGATCAATCGGCGTAACGCAGACTACGTGCTCAAGTACAACAAGCGCAGCCTGTACCCGATCGTCGATGACAAGATCATCACCAAGGAGCGCGCCATCGCCGCCGGCATCCACGTGCCGGAGCTGTACGGCGTGATCTCCACCGAGAAGGAAATCGACAACCTCGGCGAGATCATTGGCGGGCGCACCGATTTCGTGGTCAAACCAGCCCAGGGCGCCGGCGGTGATGGCATTCTGGTGATCGCCGACCGCTTCGAGGGCCGTTACCGCACGGTGTCGGGCAAGATCATCAGCCACGAGGAAATCGAGCATCAGATTTCCAGCATCCTGACCGGCCTGTATTCCCTGGGCGGTCACCGTGACCGTGCATTGATCGAGTACCGCGTGACCCCGGACCAGATCTTCAAAAGCATCAGCTATGAAGGCGTGCCGGACATCCGCATCATCGTGCTGATGGGCTATCCGGTGATGGCCATGTTGCGCCTGCCAACGCGCCAGTCCGGTGGCAAAGCCAACCTGCACCAGGGCGCCATCGGCGTCGGTGTCGATCTGGCCACCGGCCTGACATTGCGCGGCACCTGGCTGAACAACATCATCAACAAACACCCGGACACCACCAACGCGGTGGACGGCGTGCAACTGCCCTACTGGGACGGCTTCATGAAACTCGCCGCCGGCTGTTATGAGCTGTGCGGGCTGGGTTACATCGGTGTCGACATGGTGCTCGACCAGGAAAAAGGCCCGCTGATTCTTGAGCTTAACGCCCGGCCCGGGTTGAACATTCAGATTGCCAACGATTGCGGATTGACGTTGCGCACCCACGCGATCGAAGCGCGACTGGAAGAATTGAAAGCGCGCGGGATAACCGAAACGGTGCAGGAACGCGTGGAGTTCGTTCAGGAAATGTTTGGGCATATTCCAGCGGTTGAGGGCTGATCCAAGACCGAAGTGCTGCCATCGCGAGCAGGCTCGCTCCCACAAGGACCGCGCTAAACCCTGTGGGAGCGAGCCTGCTCGCGATGGCTGACTGACAGTCACTAAAGCTCTCAACCTGCCAATCCCCGACATCCCCTCTAGGAGCAAATCCTGCAGAGGACTACAATCGCTCCCCCGCCTCGATGGCTGATCTGCCCCGCCCATGTTGACCTGTTCCGTACACCCGCTGCCCTATCGCGCCAACCCCGCCGAGTACTTCGCGGCGATTTGTCATGCCCCCGGTGCCGTGCTGCTCGACAGCGGCCGGCCGAGCGCCGAGCGCGGGCGTTATGACCTGCTCAGCGCCTGGCCGCTGGAGCAACTGGCTGTATTACCGAATGAAAGCGGCAGCCATTTCCTGCAACGCCTTCGCGACAACCTGACCCGACTCGGTGAAGCCACTGTTCCTGTCGACCTGCCTTTCGCCGGTGGCCTGATCGGCTACCTGAGCTACGACTTTGGCCGGCATCTGGAACACCTGCCGAGCCAGGCGCGGGACGACCTGCATTTGCCCGATGCACGTTTCGGGCTGTACGACTGGGCACTGATCAGCGATCACCACCTGGCCACCAGTCAACTAGTGTTCCACCCGACGCTGATCGACAGCGAACGACAGCGACTGATCGAACTGTTCACCCAACCGGCACCTCAGAAAGTCCAGCCTTTCAAACTGGACGGCCCGATGAACGCCGACCTGAGCGCCGATGACTATCGGCAGGCTCTCGAACGCATTCAGCAGTACATCCAGGCCGGCGACTGCTATCAGGTCAACTTCGCCCAGCGCTTTCGCGCGCAATGCCAGGGCGATCCGTGGGCCGCCTATTGCGCGCTGCGGGCGGCGTGCCCGACACCGTTTTCCGGCTTCCAGAGCCTGCCCGACGGCGGCGCCGTGCTGAGCCTGTCGCCGGAGCGTTTCGTCAAAGTCAGCGAACGCCACGTCGAAACCCGCCCGATCAAAGGCACCCGCCCCCGCGGGCTGACCGCTGCTGAAGATGCGGCGAACGCCGCCGAACTGCTGGCCAGCCCCAAGGACCGCGCGGAAAATCTGATGATCGTCGACCTGCTGCGCAACGACCTCGGTCGTACCTGCCGCATCGGCTCGGTGCGGGTGCCGGAGCTGTTCAGTCTGGAAAGCTATCCGAACGTGCATCATCTGGTGAGCAGCGTTACCGGCGAGCTGGCGGATGACAAGGATGCGCTGGATCTGATCGCCGGCAGCTTCCCCGGCGGTTCGATTACCGGCGCGCCGAAGATTCGGGCCATGCAGATCATCGATGAGCTGGAACCGACCCGTCGTGGGTTGTACTGCGGTTCATTGCTGTACCTGGACGTGCGCGGGGAGATGGACAGCTCCATCGCCATTCGCAGTTTGTTGGTCAAGGATGGGCAGGTGTGCTGCTGGGGCGGCGGCGGGATCGTCGCGGATTCGGATTGGCAGGCGGAGTATCAGGAATCGATTACCAAGGTGAAGGTGTTGCTCGATACGTTGCAGAGCCTCTGATACCGCACTTTTATGTGGCGAGGGAGCAAGCTCCCTCGCCACAGGATCGGGTTTACAGGCTCAGGTTGCGGTTCGAAGCCTTGATGAATTCCTGCTTCAACTCGGCAAAGCTGTGCACCGCCGGGAACTGTGGAAACTCGCGAATCACATTGTCCGGCGCATGGAACAGAATCCCGGCATCCGCCTCGCCCAGCATCGTGGTGTCGTTGTAGGAGTCGCCCGCCGCAATCACCCGATAGTAGAGGCTCTTGAACGCCAACACCGACTGACGCTTGGGATCTTTCTGACGCAACTGATAGCCCGTGACCCGACCGGCATCGTCAGTGATCAAGCGATGGCAAAGCAAAGTCGGGAAGCCCAGCTGGCGCATCAGCGGCTGGGAAAATTCGTAAAAGGTGTCTGACAGAATCACCACCTGAAAACGCTCACGCAGCCAGTCGACGAACTCGATGGCGCCCTCCAGGGGCTTGAGCGTGGCGATCACTTCCTGGATGTCGGAAAGCTTCAGGCCGTGCTCGTCGAGAATCCGCAGGCGCTGCTTCATCAACACGTCGTAGTCGGGAATGTCCCGAGTGGTAGCCCTGAGGGAGTCGATCCCGGTTTTTTCGGCAAAGGCGATCCAGATTTCCGGGACCAGCACACCTTCAAGATCCAGACAGGCAATTTCCACAAGACACTCCTATTTGTACTGTTTATTGAGTCGAGCGAGCAAAGGGACTGCCGAACTCTAGCGACTAGCCTCCCTCTGTGCAACGCAGAGGGCACACCAGCCGCCGCAGGATTTTGTTACCATCAGGCACATATAGAGCGCCCAGCGCCACCGACCTGTAGGAAGCCGACCTGATGAGCCCATCGTTCGATGTCGTGGAACTCGCCACGACCTATGCCAACAAATCCGCTCAGGACATCCTGAAACTCGCGTTTGCCGAGTTCGGCGATGACCTGTGGATATCTTTCAGCGGCGCCGAGGATGTGGTGCTGGTGGACATGGCCTGGAAGCTGAACAAAAACGTCAAAGTGTTCAGCCTCGACACCGGCCGCTTGCACCCCGAGACCTACCGCTTCATCGAACAGGTGCGCGAGCACTACAAGATAGACATCGAAGTGGTGTCGCCGGACTACACCAAACTCGAACCTTTCGTGAAGGAAAAAGGCCTGTTCAGTTTCTACAAGGACGGCCATGGCGAGTGCTGCGGCATTCGCAAGATCGAGCCGCTGCGTCGCAAACTGTCTGGCGTGACCGCCTGGGCCACCGGCCAGCGTCGGGACCAGAGCCCGGGCACCCGCAGCGCCGTCGTGGTGCTGGAAATCGACACCGCGTTCTCCACGCCGGAGCGCACCCTGTACAAATTCAACCCGCTGGCACAGATGACCAGCGAAGAGATCTGGGGCTACATCCGCATGCTGGAGCTGCCGTACAACAGCCTGCATGAGCGCGGGTTCATCAGCATCGGTTGCGAGCCTTGCACCCGCCCAGTGCTGCCGAACCAGCATGAGCGCGAAGGTCGTTGGTGGTGGGAAGAAGCCACGCAGAAAGAATGCGGGCTGCATGCGGGCAATATCATCAGCAAATCCAAGGCCTGACCCCCTCGCCCTATGCAATCCCCTGTGGGAGCGGGCTTGCTCGCGAAGGCGGACTGTCAGTCAACATCAGTGTTGAACGTGACTGCCTCTTCGCGAGCAAGCCCGCTCCCACACTGATCCTGGGTCAACCAGAATAATTATGTACACATAAATGTCACCATAAGTGCCATATTTGTGTTCACTTCTAGTTTCAAAGCCCCAAAAAGTTACATCCCCCTCTCCTGACTTCCTCAGTCGATCATTTCCAGAAAATCTCCGTCGAAATAAATACCTGTTCAATCGGTCAATTTATATCGCCATTTTTTCAGCTACTTAGCTTCAATCAATAACAAAACGAAATTAACGCTGAAATTAATAGATCAGGGATTGGCACAAATCTGGCTTAAGTGAACACATGTTTTGTATACAATAAATACAGAAACATACACACACTTTAGATCCGCAAGCCTGAAGCGCCCTATCCCGTACAGGCTGCAGATGCCCCGTAACCCAAGGATGCCCTCCCGCCCGCGACGAAGATTTGTCGAGCCCACGCTCATGCACAGTCATCGCGGCAACGAGCTTCAGGAGCCTGCCGGAATGCGTACTAGCCTCCCCGATAACAACATCGCGCTGGATCTGCCCTCCCCCCTTTCCACGTCTGTCATTCACGATCAAACGTTTCAGCCACCCGTCGTGCTCAGCCCCCGCCTGCACAACAAGGACCTGGCACCGACCAAGGCTGAAGGCCGGCGCTGGGGTCGTTACAGCATCTTTGCCCTGTGGACAAACGATGTGCACAACATTGCCAACTACTCCTTCGCCATTGGCCTGTACGCACTGGGCCTGGGCGGCTGGCAGATTCTGCTGTCCCTGGGAATCGGTGCGACGCTGGTGTATTGCTTCATGAACCTGTCCGGTTACATGGGCCAGAAAACCGGTGTGCCGTTTCCGGTGATCAGCCGCATCAGTTTCGGCATCCATGGGGCGCAGATTCCTGCATTGATTCGCGCCATTATCGCCATTGCCTGGTTTGGAATTCAGACGTACCTGGCGTCAGTGGTCTTTCGCGTATTGCTGACGGCGGTGCATCCCGGCTTCGCCGATTACGACCATAACTCGATCCTCGGGCTGTCGAGCCTGGGCTGGGTGTGTTTCGTGGCGATCTGGTTCGTGCAGTTGGCGATTCTGGCCTATGGCATGGAAATGGTGCGACGTTACGAGGCGTTTGCCGGCCCGGTGATTTTACTGACCGTCGCCGCCCTCGCCGGGTGGATGTACTTCCAGGCCAACGCCACCATTGCCTGGTCGATTCGCGAACCACTGACCGGCGGCGAGATGTGGCGCAACATCTTTGCCGGCGGCGCCTTGTGGCTATCGATCTACGGCACGTTGATCCTGAACTTCTGCGACTTCGCCCGCTCTTCGCCCTGCCGCAAGACCATCCGGGTCGGAAATTTCTGGGGCCTGCCCGTCAACATTCTGGTGTTCGCCGGGATCACCGTCCTGCTATGCGGTGCGCAATTTCAGATCAATGGCCGGATCATCGAAAGCCCGACGGAGATCATCGCGTCGATTCCCAATACCTTCTTTCTGGTACTCGGTTGCCTGGCGTTCCTGATTGTCACCGTGGCAGTGAACATCATGGCCAACTTCGTGGCCCCGGCCTTCGTCCTGAGCAACCTGGCGCCCAAGTACCTGACCTTCCGCCGCGCCGGGCTGATCAGTGCAACCATCGCGGTGCTGATCCTGCCGTGGAACCTCTACAACAGCCCGCTGGTGATCGTGTATTTCCTGTCCGGCCTCGGCGCCCTGCTCGGCCCGTTGTACGGGGTGATCATGGTCGACTACTGGCAGGTACGAAAAGGCCGGATCAACGTGCCGCAGTTGTACAGCGAAGATCCCGATGGCGATTATTACTACAGCTATGGCGTCAATCTGCGTGCCGTGGCGGCGTTCATTCCGGCAGCCATGATCGCCATTGTCCTGGCCCTGGCTCCAGGTTTCGACAACGTATCGCCGTTCTCCTGGCTGATTGGCGCCGCAATTGCAGGGATGCTTTACCTGATCATCGCCAAACGGCAGCCCTACTACGCCGATGTCAGCGGCGAAGCCATCGCGGTCGATAATGTCAGCCATTAATAAAGGACTTCCCATGCGAATTCTCGTGGTCAACGTCAATACCACCGAATCCATCACCCAGGCCATCGCCCGCCAAGCCCAATCCGTGGCCTCGCCCGGCACGCAAATCATCGGCCTGACTCCGCATTTTGGTGCCGACTCCATCGAAGGCAATTTCGAAAGCTACCTGGCCGCCATCGCGGTGATGGATCGGGTCATGTCCTACGACCAGCCCTTCGATGCGGTGATCCAGGCCGGGTATGGCGAGCACGGTCGCGAAGGTTTGCAGGAGTTGCTCAACGTGCCGGTGGTGGACATCACCGATGCCGGCGCCAGCACCGCGATGTTCCTCGGCCATGCCTACTCGGTGGTCACCACCCTGGACCGTACCGTGCCGCTGATCGAGGATCGCCTCAAATTGTCCGGGCTCTGGGACCGCTGCGCGTCGGTGCGGGCCAGCGGGTTGGCGGTACTGGAGCTGGAATCCGATCCAGAGCGTGCGCTGGAGGCGATTGTCCGGCAGGCGGAATTGGCGGTGAGCGAGGACAAGGCCGAGGTGATTTGCCTGGGCTGTGGCGGCATGGCCGGGCTGGATGAACAGATTCGTCAGCGCACCGGCGTACCGGTGGTGGATGGCGTGACGGCGGCGGTGACCATTGCCGAATCACTGGTGCGGTTGGGGTTGTCGACGTCGAAAGTGCGGACGTATGCGACGCCTCGGCCGAAGACCATTATTGGTTGGCCGGGGCGGTTGGGGCGGTAGATCGCGTTATCGTTTATCGCGGGCAAGCCACGCTCCCACAGGGTTTTGCACAACACCCTGTGGGAGCGTGGCTTGCCCGCGATGGCCACACCTCGGTCTTATGCCAGGTTCAAAGCGCACTAAATCGCTGCCCCAACCCCTGCTCCGCAAACTGCTCAATGATGAAATCGACAAACGCCCGGGTCTTGCCCGGCAGCAGTTTGTGCTCGGCGTAATAGATAGAGATGTTGCCGTCGTCGACATGCCAGTCGGGCAACACCCGCTGCAACGTTTCGGCATCCAGATAGCCCACGGCGAACGGCATGCTGACCAATGCGATGCCCAAACCCTGGGCCGCCGCGGCACAAGCGGCTTGCGAATCGCTCATGGTCATCCGCGCCTTGAGTGTCAGCGGGCTGTGTTGCCGGGTTCGGCTGGTCAACTGCCAGGAACGCACGCGCCCCGTCTGCGGCGACCGTATCAAGATGCCATCGTGGTGCTTGAGGTCGTCGGGCTCGACGATCGCCTCGTGCCCCGCCAGGTACTCGGCTGAGGCCACCAACACCCGATGAGCGGACGTCAGCTTGCGCGCCACCAAGCCTTGGGGCAGCTCGAATCCGCCACCAATCGCCGCATCGAAACCCTGGCCGATCAGGTCAACCTGGCGGTTGTCGAAATGCCAGTCCGGGTTGATCGCCGGAAAGCGCCGCAGAAACTCTCCGAGCAACGGTACGATGTACAAACGCCCGAACACCGTGCCCATGCTGACCTTCAGCGTTCCCGCCGGGCGTCCTTCGGCGCTGGCCAGGTTGGCCACGGCATTCTGGATCGTGTGCAGGCTGGCGCTGACTTCGCCGAGAAACAGCTGACCGGCCTCGGTGAGCGTCAAGCTGCGCGTGCTGCGCTGGAAGAGCCGCACACCCAGTCGCGCCTCCAGCTTGGCGACGCTCTTGCCCACTGCTGCCGGCGTCAGGCTCAAGCGTCGCGCGGCTTCGGCGAAGCTGCCGACCTCGGCGCTACGCACGAAGCATTCGATACTGCTGAAGGCTTCCATAGGCATCACTATAAACTTTTGGTTTACACAGACTATAGCAATGACGGTCTACCCTCACTTCAGTAATCATTAGAAAATAAAATGAATTCACCAGAAATTGAAATGAGCTATCGCCGCCTAAACTGAACCTTCAGTTTAACTACCGGGCGTAAGCGGCCTTCGGCGCTTGCGAGATGGCCAGGACCTTTTGTAGGTTTTGGAAATAAAGCTGACAATTCTATGGAGTGTCATCGGAAACGGTGTAGGGAGGGAATTTAAGCTAAGCCTCATCTCCCCCTCAGCTACTCATTGTGATAGCTGTTGAAAAATCCCAGTACGCTCGCTCATTTTTCCCCCGCTGTCAGCGCCCCTGCACCCAATCAGGCCAACGCATCGAGCTTGACGACCAGAACGACGGGATCGCTGATGTGTCATTCGATTTACAGGACTACTGGACGGGCCGGTTGTGTGCGCATCAGGGGGCGCTATCTGGTGCAAAACATGCCCGTCGAGCCTTACCTGCGAGCCAATGCCTGGCGCACCTTCGGAGGTTACGACACGGTGACCTATAACAGCGTCGACCACATCAAAAGTGAACACAAGTCCTCCACGGCGGATCTTGGTGTGGGGGTTGTAGCCAAACTGTCCTCCACGGTCAGCGTCTACCTTGCAATAGACTACAACACTAATCTGGACAGTAACGAACTGGACGGTATCAGCGGAAACCTGGGTGTTAGGGTGAGTTGGCAGATCGGTCATCCACATTGGAAAACGATTCAACGCAGTTGTCACGCAGCGGATGAAATCGGTAACCAACGCAACAGATCTGGACCACTCATCGGTCGGGCATACAGGTAACCCTGCCCCTGACTGCAGCCCAGCTCCAGTAGCTGCTCACATTGCTCTTGTGTCTCAATGCCTTCGATCACCACAGACATCCCCAAACTTTCACCAAGGGCCAGGGTGCTACTAATCACAGCCCGGCAACGCGGTTCCTGCTTTAGGGTACGGACGAACTCGGCGTCGAGCTTGATTTCGTTGAACGGCAGCTGACACAGGCGTTGTAGGGATGAAAAACCGGCACCGAAATCATCGATCGACAATTTGCAGCCCATCATCCGCAAGCGCACCAGGCTCTCTAGACTAGTGGCCGGCGCCTCCAGCAAACCGCTTTCAGTAAGTTCGAACGTCAGGCCGGAGCCCGGCGCCGCGTGATGGGCCAAAACTCCCTTGATAAGGGTAGTCAATTCGCTATTGGACAATTGCACCGCTTGCAAGTTGAAGGCGATGTTCAAACTAATACCCTGTACCTTGGCCTGCTGTTGCAGGCGCAACGCCTGATGCATCTGCCCAAACAACAGCTCATCCAGCAACCCGCAGCGCTCCAGCACCGGCATAAACACAGCCGGGGACACGACGCCCTTGAGTGGGTGCATCCAGCGAGCCAACACCTCGACCCCGCAAACCTCACCGGTCAGCAAATTAAACTTCGGCTGGTAATAGGCCTGTAACTGCTGCTGCTTCAACGCCCAACGAACCTCATCTTCAGTCGCCAGCTGCGGGGCCGACTGAGGCTCGAATTCCACCGCACAGGCAGTCAGGCGCTTGTTCAGCAAGGCTTCCAGCTCGCTCGACTGGACGGGTTTACCAACATCCCCTAGCAACTCCAGACCCAGAAGAGAAACGATCTGCTGCACCGCTCGGCGCAGATCAACCGACAACGAACTGCTGATAATGATCGAGCCTACCAACCCGGACTTACCTACATGCTGAAAAAATTCCAGGCCGTCCATCCCCTCCATGCGCAAGTCGCACAAAGCAATATCCACTGGGCCGACCTCTTGCAGGATCTCCAGCGCGCGAGCACCGTCCGCTGCCTGGAAGACCTCGCAACAGCCAAGCTGGCGAAGCATGTTGACCGCGACCGATCGCTGAAAGGAGTGATCCTCAAGCACCAGTACACGTAGTGGGAGCGCAGTCATGGATTTTGACTCTTTATTGACGAGTGGTGAAGGGATTGTCCGAGAAACCGCTAACAACCTGACTAGGAAACGTCCTTATCTTTGTAGGATTTTTCCCAAGAACCATTTTCTAATGTCAGATGCGTGATCAGAGTACGATGAAACAGGCAAAAAAAACCGCGTCGATTTCTCGGACGCGGTCGTACTACGGAGGTTACCTATACTGGTGCTGCATCCAACTCACTGAAACCAGTCAACATGGGGAGCAGGATGGCTTTACACGATAGGATGCCAGATCGGCCCATCTTTATTCTTTTGGGTCTGTCTATTATCGCCGTCACCTTCATAGTCGACATGCAGTGCATTGTCTAAGCGATTGCTCGATGAACCGTGCTGCTTCGGCGTATATTTGAAGTGCTTCCACTCCTTTTCCTGGTAGTCAAAAATGCTTTGATTTTCTGGACTGTCCCGCTGTTCGTATTGGTTAAAGCTGTAACGGGCATATTCGATTTTGTCGCCCCAATCAGGCTGAAGCAGTCCTGCCTTATCGAGGTCGCCGTACCAGTCGCTTTCTGCATCGGTGGCTTTTTGTTTTTGACGGTAGGGGACGGTCTGATCGACTTACATTATAAAGCACATAAAAAATCAGACTTAAAAGCAGACACCCACTCCCCTCCCGACTTGCCATATCAAATAGCGCCCTGGACAATATGGATATAATGGATGTTTTGCTATGTCCCAGACAGAAGTGAAAAAACAGCAGAGGCGGGTAGACACACCCCCTCGGTTTAGCGGGTATAGCAATAGTCCTCGCTCACGCTAATAAACTGTTAGATCCCATAGCTTTCCGGATAACATCGAATGACAGAGGAAAAAAATTGGCGACTCCTTTAAAGTCAGAGAATCAGGAGGTTGATGGCCAATTTAATATCAGGGAAACCCCTGAACACTGCAGGAGCTTTCCGAGTCAATGGTTATTGATAGTTGAGAGTGAACACCGCAGACGCATTGGCCGGGCCAGCGGTAACACTGCTTCCAGTCTGGATGTATCGAGCCTTCAGCGGAATGGTGTAGCTCGCCCCCTCAATAGCCTGCGGTGTGATACCACTGGCGTTCAAGGTGGCCAGAGGCATTGGGGTGCCGCTGTTGTTGGCGACCTGTACCCCCACGCCTGTGGCCGCCGCTGCGTCGCCGGGAGCGCTGGGGTTGAGACTCAGAATGCCCTGGGTCGGGTTGATGGGCGTAAGGGTAGGGTCCAGACGTAGTTGCAGAACGTTGTTCTTGCGTGAATTCAAGTTGTTGGTGGTGCCATCGTTCAGCCAACGCGGGCCCGTGTCTCGGTAGAAACCGTGGAACGCTGGGCAGTCATTCAACGCAATGGTGAAATCTTTCCAGGGCGTGAAGCTGTTCGGGCCAGAAAATTCGTTGAGCATGCTGGTACCCATGGGCACCTGCACATCCGGTGTCGAACAGGTACGCGACACGATATTCAGACTGCCTGCGACATTCACTCGTTGAACATCAAGGGAATTAGTGCTTACCCACTTCTGTTCCATAGTTGGCAGGGAGGCTCCCTGAATCGTGCCGGGGGACACCTCACCAATCTTGATAAAAGACAAGTCATAAGCCATCGCGTTTTGAACATTTGGCCAGTTGCAGTTGGCGGTCCCGCCTCCACAGTTGCCGTAATTCTGAGTGAACGGCATCGCGGTACCGGCGTTCCAAACTGCGACGCCGATGCCCGGAACTCCAGTCTGGTAAACATGCCCGCCCCAAGGTGAGCCCGACCAGCCGGACAAGGACAACGGTGTCACCAGCAAGGTGCGAACACGCTGGATATTTGCGCTTGCAATTGAGCAGGTGATGGCAGAATTGGCCGGAACTTGAAAGGTCTGGCGATAAATTTCTGCCCCCAAGGGGACGTCACGTCCGACGGTAATGTTGCCGCCCAATAATTGCATGGTATTGAATGCAGGTGCACCTTGCGTGAACTGACAGTCCGCCAGCGCCATCCCCGCCATCGACGACAACCCCAACACCGCCGTACTCAATTTCAACTTCTTCGACATATTCATCACTTCATCTCCTGCGGGCCGCTCACGGCCGCCACGCGATTGTCCGGTTGCGCGGCGGCGCACACGGCGTTCACCTGGCGCAGGGTCTTGCCTTCACTTTTACCCGGGGGCAGCGGCAAAGAGCATTGCTGGTCAGCCTGGGTACCCCAGCTGATCAACAGCCGGCGCGCATCTTCCTTGACCCGGGCGTAGAGCTGGCCGCCTTGCCCGACGATACCAACCGAGACACCTCGGTCATCCACAACCCCAGCCCCGAACGGCAGCGTACTGCCGTCAGCCAGGCTCACATTGAGCAGCAGAGCTTGTCCATTGCTGGTGCCGTACTTAAGGGCCACTACGGCACCGGCACGCGGGGCGACTTGCTGACTGGTTTCGGTCAACTCGACGTCCAGCGAAGTACCCAACGGGTCGATCGCCACTTCGTTGAGTTCATAAGGGCGCAGGTACGGCACCACTGCATTGCCCCGACCATCGAGTTTGAGGCCTGGGAAGCCGACGACTTTCGCGCCTTCGGCACCCGGTGCGCTGACCACTGCCACGGTTTCACCGCGATACGGGGTGAAGGTCACACCGGCCGGGTGAGCCACCACCGATCCGCTGGCATTGAGCGACATGCTGTCATAGCCCTCGCCGCGGCTCAGGGTACCGCCGACAATGGCTTTAGGGCTGATGTACTGACCATTCACCGAAGTGCTGTTGGTACGGCTAGCGCCTTCGTGACCGGCGGTCACGCCATAGTTGTACTGGCGGTCTTCACCAGCTGTGCCACTAAGGATCGCCTGCTCGCTGAAGTTACCATTGTTATCGCGCATCACCCGTGCCGACAGCTGCGGCCGATTGACCGTAGAGCCAAATTCCAGCGGCATGCTAACGGTGAACAACAGGTTGTTTTCCATTTCGCCCAGGCCAATGCGACTGCGGTTGGCGCTGACGCCATAGCTGACCTGATTGACCTGCTTGTTGTAGCTGAACTGGTACTGCACATCGCTACCTGGGAGGTTCCAGTAATTCTGGGTAAAGCCACTGAATGCGACCTGGCCCCAATCACCGAGGCTCTGGTTAGCGGTCAGCGACAGACGGCTGCGCGGACGACCAAACAGGCTGGTGTCCAGGCCACTACGCTCCGCATCCAACAGTTGCACTGCGTTATTGAAATCCAAATAACCCTCAGTGGAGAACCGCGTGGCTGCCACAGCGAAGTTACTGCCCGTACTTAGAATGTTTTTACTGTACGACAAACGCAGGCTCTGGCCTTTGGCTGTACCGCTCGGCAGATCGGTCTGAGCGTGGGTGATGTCCGCCGCCATGGCACCGATCGGCGTGCTGAACGCCAGACCGCTGAGCACAGCCATGTAGTCGTCGCTGACTTGCGTGCCACCAAAACCAGTGAAGGTATTGTTCAGACCACGCTGATAGGTGCCTTGCAGCACTTTGGCCTGCTCGGTGACGTAGTTGTTGCGCGTCTCACCAGCCGTCACGCTGAAGCGCGAAGTCCCCGGACGCAGCAATTGCGCGGTTGAAGCATAAGGCACAATAAAGCGCTGCTCGCTGCCGTCGGCTTCGTAGACAGTCACTTCCAGATCACCACCGTAACCAGTGGAGTACAGATCATCGAGGACAAAAGCACCCGGCGCCACGGTGGTTTCGTACAGCAGGTTGCCGGCCTGACGCACGGCCACTCGAGCACTGGTACGGGCAATACCGCGGATCACCGGCGCGTAACCGCGCTGGGACTCGGACAACATCCGGTCATCGGTACCCAACTGCACACCACGATAGGCCACGGTGTCGAAAATCTCGCCGCTGGTATTGGATTCACCCACTGTCAGCTGGCTTTTGAGCGACGTGATATCACGCTGGGCATAGGTATTCAGCGTCTGATAATCCCGGCCACCAAACTTGTCCCAGCTCAGCGAACCGTTGTGACGTAGGCGCCAGTCACTCACGTTGAACCCAGCATTCAAGCCCATGTAGGCCGAATCATAATTCCCGGTACGGGTCTTGTTGTGATTGGCGTTGACGTTATAGCTCAGGATACCTGCGGTCACACCACGGTCCCACAATTCAGGGCTAACGTAACCACGGGCGTCACGACGCAGGGCAATCTGAGGAATGCTCAGGTCCAGTTGCTGTGTGGACGGCGAAAAGCTCGCACTCGCGCCTTCAATCAACTGCGTCAGGTCCAGGCACTGCTTGCCGCTTTCCAGGCTCAGCGTGGCCTCAGGGCTTAACTTGCGCAAATCAACTCCAACCAACTCCAACAGCCCACGGTTGACACATACGGTCGGGCTGCTGCCATCAGCTTCTGCATTGATGCGAATATCCTGACGGCTCACCAACCGGCCATTGACTGCCACGTCGGCACGGTACTCACCTGGCAGCACTGGGTTGCCTTTCTGGTACTGGGTCAGGTCCAGGCTGCGTGAGTCTTCCGGCAGGAACACATCGTTGAACTGCACGTCTTCAGCCAACGCACCCTGTGCTGCAAAAATCCCTGGCGCAACCGCAAAGGCTTTGAGAATCAAGGCCGTCAATGGACTCGAGGCAAAGCGAGGTTGAGCCCGCAGGGGTGCCCCGTGGCTGGATAAAGTGGTCATAGGTTACTCGTGCGCTGGACCGATCGCGTAAGGGTTAAGGCTTCAGAACTTGCTGGGTCGGCAATAAAGCGCCGTAGTCGTTAATGGCGTTGAATTGCACTTGAGCGCCCGCTGCCGGCATGGCCTTGAGTGTGGGTACGGCAAACGATTTGCTCTCGCCAGGGCCGACCATGCCATCTTCGCTTGTGTAGCGCTGATTGCCGGCCACCAAGGTCAACTCGACTTGGGAAACGTGGTAGGCCGTCGGGTTGTAAGCCTGCAAAGCAAAGCCTTGATCAGCCTTGATCAGCTTCCATTGCAACTGCTCGATGGCGTCGGTCGGCTTACCCTGCAAGCCATCAGGGCGGTAGAAAATCTTGATCCGCGAACGGAAGGCCATCTGCAATACATTCAGATCCACCGGGCCTTCGGCCTTGGGTGGGATCTCCAGCACGTTGAGCCAGAACACCGACTCTTTAGTGTTCGGTAAAGCTGCGCCGGTAAACATCAGGCGTAGGCTTTGACCCTTGCTCGGGTCGATGCGCGAAACCGGCGGCGAAAGCACAAACGGTGCTTTCGAGCTGGTAGGGCTGGAGTCAACATCACCACTGTCAACCCAGGATTGCACCAGAGCCGGACGAGTACCGTTGTTGTTCAATTTGACGGTGATTTCTTTCTGACCCGCCGGGTAAACCAGTCGAGTCCCGGTGATCACCACACCGGCCATGGCTTGGGAACAGACCAAGCCTACAAGCATCGCCAACACACCACAGCGAAGTGTTTTTGCATAAATCATCATGCACCTCATCAGCCACACGGTGGCGCCCCCCTGTCCGCCTGGACGGGAGCGCGCTGCCGTGGACGTGGCTTATTGGTAGTCGACGTTGTAAGTCACGGAGCTAACCACGGTACCCGGAGTGGTAGCACCGGTAGCGAAGTACTGGACGGCGTACGGCATGTTGGCCGAGCCAGTGCCATCAATGGTGTTACGGGTAGTTTGGGTCTTCTGGTTGGTGTTACCCGCCTTAATGATCGTGTCGCCTTGAGCGTCGACCAGTTGCAGTTGCACGTTGGTCGCAGTGCCGGTCATGTTGTTCAGGTTGCCGCTGACCGGGTCAACAGTCGAACCCGAGTTGAAGAAGGCGGCTGCGGTAGTAGCTGCACCTACGCAGTCGGTCAACTGGATGTTGAAACCGGTACGGCCTTCGGCCTGGCCGGCAGTTGTCAACAAACTGGTAGAGATGGTTGGCAGAGTTACAGTCGCAACTGCTGGAGTCACCACACCGTCAACAGCGATGGTGCAGGTCTGGTTAACCAGCTCACCGTTAAAATTGATAGTGCCATCGGCGGCATTGGCAAACTGAGCACCAGTAGCGGAAACCAGTATGGCGAGAGCAAGGGCTTTGCGATTCATGAGACAACTCCAAAAAGTAAAATTTTGAAACCTATCGCGAAAGCCTCGATGGCTTGCCAGACGCTGGATGCGTCATGGATAAGATCAAACCATCTGCCTTGGGCGACGGAGCTATAGTCGTCTCTCGCCCCAGTTGCCAACGTAGGCACATTCCCTTCCACTTGTAGGAAATTTCCTAGCGTTTCAGCGTCTTTTGGCGAGGGCAGATTTAGGTATTACAAAACTGACGCCCACTAAAAAGCCCGCATCCCGGTAAATGGGTAGCGGGCTTCAAAACAACATAAGACGCCTGATCAGTTGCGGGTCCCTACCACTGCTGCCCCATTAGAAACAATCACCTCAACCCGGCGATTGTGCTGGCGCGACTCGGCATTGCCATTGTCCGCAATCGGGAACTCCTCACCGTAACCCTTGATGCTGAGGCGTTGGCGATCGATACCTAGCCGCACCAGCGCCGAGGCCACAGCCGCTGCGCGGCGTTCTGATAGTTGCTGATTGGCTTCCACACTACCGATGTCATCGGTGAAACCTTCTACCCGGACCTTACGCTCCGGGTTACTGGCCAGGAAATCTGCCAGTTGTTGAAACTGCCTCTGGCTGCCGTATTTCAGATCAGCCTTGCCGGTGTCGAACAGTACGTCGCCGAAGGTAACCACTTGCCCACGCGGGCTCTGTTTGGCCTTCATCGCCTGCAACGCCTTGAGCTGCTGGGTTCGCACATCGAGCTGGACCTGGGTGCGCTCGGCAGCAATATTCTTCAGTGCCACCTCAGCCTCGCGGACAACAATAGTCTGCTCGGCCAGGGCGATTTTCTGGGTGGCTAGGTAGGCCAACTGATCGATGGTTGGGTCGCGACGATCCATATTGGACGCTGCATCAGCTTTGTTCAGGGCATTGAACGCGTCCTTGGTTTCCAGCGCCGCCAGCGTCTGAGATGCTGGCTTGCCTTGCAACGCACTGAACTGATCGCGGGCCTGCTGCAGGTGGCTGTTTAGCGGCGGCGCAGCGCAACCAGCGATCATCAATGCCAACAAGGAAACAACAGGGGGCATCATAGAACTACGCATGATCGTATCCTTACTCGGAGTCGGTGGCAGTTGGGTTGAAGCCCGTGTCCGGGGCCTGGAGCATTTCCTGTTTCAGCACTTGGATGCCGGCACGGGACTGTTGCAATTGCTGCTGCCACTTCACTGCTCGAGCCTTGCGCTCGGCCAAGTTGGCATCTACTTCGATCTGTTCGGCCAGAGTCCGTGCCTGAACGTAATTACGCTCCCCCATGGCACGTTCCATCAGAAACATCTTGTCCTGAGCGGCTTTCATTTCCAGCGGCGCGTACTGCGTTGCCTCAGCAGACACAGCGCGATTGACGGCGTTCCTCGACAGCACCATCTGATCATCAGGCGCAGGCACATTGGCACAAGCACTCAGCGCCCAAGTCACCACTAACAGCGCCGTCCAATTACCCGAACGGCGATACACAGGTTGAATAGTCATCAACGGCTCCAGACCATTAATCCACATTAATTCCGGGACTTTTCCCGAGTGAGTACACATTTTTTCAGTACGTGAATCCTTGAAAAAGCTGTTATGTAGGCGATAGAACTCCTTGCCGTGACGAACCAGGGCGCTTTAGAGGATCGGGTTAAATCAGTTGAGCCAGTATTGAGCAGGCGCCACCGAGAACGACGGATCAATCAGCAGCAGAAAATCGACAAGGGCTTTGCGGTCTGGCGTCCGTATCAGACGCACCTGCTGTCTAGGCCTCTCAGAGAAGGTGTTCGATCTATGATGCTCACGGTGCAACTCATAAATCAGCACATGTCGTAACTGTGGGTTACCTAGGCAGAAGTCGCGCGCATCCACCCCAACCGCGGACATCAGGTCAGCGTTCAGAATCAACAGGTCGAAGCGCTCAAGAGACTCGGAAGAATAGCGAATCAGAGTGACCAACTCGCGAAAAGAGGACACCGACATAACTCGGTAATAGCCCAGTGTATTTACATTTTTTTCAATGAGGGATCGTTGCTCACCCTGCGGATCGGCAACCAATATTTTCAGCTGGGTGGACATGTTCTCGACAGCCTCGTTTGGACACTCAAGATGCGACATGTCCAACAAACTATCCGAAGCCATTACCCAACTATGTAGGACGTTTCCTAAAGAGAGAGATCTTCTCGACTGACGCCTTGGCGCTGTAACACTAGGTCGCGCCTATTGGGCACGAGCTTACTCACGACAGCGACAACAGTCCCCTTACTCGAAGTGCGGCTCCAGACGCTGCGCGAGTTTCTCCATCGCCTGATGCAACGCATCCACCGCTTCGGTCAACACCGCAGAGTCGAGCCCATTGCAGGCCTCCTCCAGCGTTTCGCAGCAATGAATCAGACTGCTGGCCTTGATAATCCGCGCGCCACCCTTGACCCGGTGGGCCAGATCCGCGAGCCCCGGCAGGTCATGTTGAGTGAATAGCTGCATCAGTCTAGCCATGTCTTCTTCGTTGCTGCTGACCAGGTCCCTCAACAGGCTGTTGATCGAGGCCTGATCCCCTCGGGTGAGTTGTTCGAGGCTGGTCAGGTCGATGTCGTCGCCTCCCATTCGATCCTCATCCGCGGGGACCAGCACGGTGTCCGGCACTACCGATGACAGTCGCGCATTGAGATCTTTAAGGCTGATGGGCTTGAATAGGCAGTCGTCCATTCCAGCCTCTAGGCAGCGAGTCTTTTCTTCAGGTTGGGCGTTAGCGGTGAACCCCAGAATCAGGCTCGGCGCCAGGCTTCGCGTGCTCTCTTCGTCGCGGATGGCCCGGGTCAATTCGTAGCCGTTCATGATCGGCATATTGCAGTCAGTGATCACCACATCGAAGTGCTGACTGCGCCAGGCGCGCAGCCCATGGGCGCCGTCTTCAGCGTCCTTGACCTTATGCCCCAGATAGCTCAACTGTTGAGACAGCAACAGGCGGTTGGCCGGGTAATCGTCAATTACCAGAATGCTCAGCGTCCGGATCTTTTGATCCGCCTCCTCATCCACGACAGGGGCCTGGGCCAGTGGCGCCAGAGTCAAAAGGTTCAGCGTAATGTCGATCTGCGTACCCTTGTTCAACTGACTAGTCAGGACCAACTGGCCACCCATCATTTCGCACAGAGTCCGGCTGATCACAAGCCCCAATCCGGAGCCGCTGCGCACCGACTGGCTGTTGTTGCTTGCTTGGGCGAATGGACTGAACAGGCTCTGCTGGTCCTCCTCTGAAATACCCCTGCCGGAATCTTCAATCCGCAGCTTGACATCCAGGCGCTCGCCATCCGCGTCGGGCTCGACATGCACACTCAAACGTACCTGACCTTCCGCCGTGAACTTGATGGCGTTGCTCAGCAGGTTGGAAACTACCTGTTTGAAGCGAAGAGGATCGATCAACACATCGCAGTTGGCCCCTGCGTCCAGATCCAGCACCAGTTGCAGGCGTTTCTGCCGGGCCAAACCTTCGAAGATCCGCACCACCGACTCCAGCAATTCGCGAAGGTTGGCGCGCTCCGGCGCCAATGACAGGCGCCCCGACTCGATACGTGCGATGTCGAGAATGTCGCCGATCAGGTCCAGCAATCCCCGTGCAGCACCGGACGCTACTTCGATGGCAAAGCGATCACTCACCCCTTGATCGGCCTTTTTCATGGCCAATTCGAGCATGCCGATCACCGCATTCATCGGTGTACGAATTTCGTGGCTCATAGTGGCCAGGAAGGTGGTCTTCGCGCGATTGGCGTCATCGGCCCCCTTCTTGGCTTCGCGCAACTCCTCCAACAGGCGCTGCCTCTCGCTGACGTCAATCCAGCCAGCAATCATGCCGCTGACTTCGCCGTCGCTGCCACGATAAGGCAGCATCCAGTGGTAAATGGTCAACACCCGACCGTCAGGCATGCTCAGGGTCCGGTCCTGAACGCGGGGTATACCTTCTTCCATGACCTGTAAATAATCCCGGTGATAGCTCATGGCTTCCGCAAGATGACTTAACACTCCCTCAGTCACGGTTTTACCGATGACAGCTTCACGCTCGACGCCAAATACCTCCAGGTAGCCGGAGTTGCAGATCATCAAGCGTCCTTCACGGTCGCGCACATAAATCGGGTGCGGCGTACCGTCGATCAGCACCCGCATGAACTCCAGCTGATCGTTGAGCTCCAACTCTGCCTGTTCACGCCGACGCATCAATCGGCGCAGGTAGGCGATCCAGCCCAGCGCCAGAAGCAACAGCACTACCGCAACCGAAAAACCCTGAATGATCGCGGTACGATTACGCAGCCAGTAACTATCGTCAACCACCACCTCACTGCGCCAACGGTTGGTCAGCTCGTCCAGTTCTTCCGGTGGAATACTCAGCAACGCTTTATCGAGGATCGAATACAGCTCCAGCGCACCCCGGTTCGTGGCAAAGGAAATCAGCGCCGGCATAGTGCCGACAGTGCTGGTCACTTGCAGGCGGTCGCGGTACTGGCGAGAAATGATGTAGCGAGCACTGATCAACGTATTGATCGCCCCTTGGACCTTGCCCTCAGCCACTAGCGCCATGGCATCGGAGGCATTTTCGGCCGACACCAGTTCCACCTTCGGAAAGTGTTCGATCAGGTACTCACGCAGCACGTTGCCATGAATCAGCGCCAAGCGCATGCCAGCCATATCATCGAGCGTACTGGGTTTGACCTCTCCGACCGGAGTGACCAATACGAACGGGTTGATCAAGTAAGGTCTAGTGAAACGCAACTCCCCTTCCCGCTCAGAGCTGGGGATGATGGCAGCCAGCATGTCCGCTTTTCCGCTGGAGACCTGATCGATCAAGTTGCCGACCGAGTCACCACGTTGAACATCGAACTTCAAGCCGGTTCGCAGGCTGACCTTGGCCAGCAAGTCTGCGCTGATACCGCGAAAGTGTCCCCGCTCATCCATGTAGGTCAACGGCAGGAAGCTATCGTTGATCGCCACTTTGATTCGCGGATGTTTGTCCAGCCATCGCTGCTCACTGACACTGAAATGCAACGACTGCTCACCTGGCATACTGCTGCCTCCGGCGCTCCAGCGGCGCAGAATGCTCATGCGCTCGGTCACTGGGATCACTCCCACTGCCTCGTTGACGATATTCAGCAAACGGCTGTTGCTGCGAGCCACGGCGAAAGCGAACGGCTGGACCTCCATGCGTGAAAAGTCGGCCAACTGCACATTGTTGAGGTAGTTCTTGCTGATCAGATAGTTGGCGCTGATCGAATCCCCGAGGTATACATCGGCCTGACCGAAGGCCACTGCGCCAATCGCGCTGAGGGTAGAAGGATAAAGGAGTACCGAGGCCTTGGGGTAGAACGCCTCGACCGATTTGGGTGGCAAGTAGTGATACAACATCGCCACTTTTTTACCTGCAAGGTCCGGCGCAAGCGTCTGACTATCGCCCATGCGAGTAACCAGCGTCGGCTGGTCCTGAGCGTAGGTTCTGGACATCGCCAGCTCAGGGTCGGCTGCTTCAAAACCGTTGGCGGTACCCAGCAGATCGATCTCACCACTTTTAAGCGCCTGGATCACCTCAGCCCGTGATGGGTAACGGCGCACCTCTACATCAACATGCAACAACTGAGAAATCAGCTTCGCATAGTCGGCCGTCAAGCCCTCATATTCATTGCCATTGTTGCTCATGCTGAACGGCGAATAGTTGGGAGACGAGTCGCCCAGCAGCAAGGGCCCCTTACGCCGTAGCCAGTTCCAGTCCTGTTCATCTAGACTGACCTGATACTCGCCGACGCTGGAGCGTCCAAGCAGGCGCAAGCTTTCCGACTCGGCCGCATTCACCGGTAGGACACTGCTCAGCGAGCACAGAAGCATCAGTGCAATAAGGTAATTTCGAAAGGAAAGGGTCATCTAAATGAGATTGTTACGCTTGGCGAAATCAGCCAGGTACACCACCGACTTCACATTGAGCTTCTCGATCAAACGAGTTTTGTAGGTGCTCACAGTTTTATTGCTCAGCAGCATTGAATCACCGATTTCCTTATTGCTCAGGCCGTTGGATAGCTGTTGCAAGATCGTCAGTTCACGATCGGACAGGCTTTGAATCAGCTCCAGATCCGTGGCCTCGACATCACTGCGGCGTACCGAACTAGTAGCCAGGTTGGGGAAGAAGGTGTAGCCGGACATAACCGCCTTGATCGCCTTAACTAACTCATCCAGCTCATTTGTCTTTGAGATGTAACCAGCGGCGCCTGCCTTCATGCAGCGCATTGAGTAAAACAGCGCCGACTGTGAGGTCAGCACCAAAATCTTGCTCGATACCCCTAATGCAGAGATACGACTGATGACCTCTAGGCCATCGAGCTTAGGCATGGAAATATCCAGAATGATCAGGTCGGGCTCAAGTTCACGGGCCATCTGCACTGCATCGGCGCCATTATCTGCCTCGGCGACTACCTCGAACTGCTCCTGTTTCAGAAGCATCTTAACCGACGAGCGAATGAACGGGTGATCATCCACAACCAAAGCTTTATACATATGACCCCCTGTAAGGCACGCCGGAGAGTTCCGGTGACGAGAACGTCCATGTCGCAAAAAAAATGGAACTACTAACCAGTCGATTTGTACTAAAAATACACGAGCGCGACTGAGTTGTAGGAAATATCTGAGCTTTTCTGCCAACTTTTAAACTAATTTCATTGCGTTATGCTAGGGGCCTCCAGCCACTGCAGCAAACCGTGCCCGGTCATGGGGCGCGCTAGGTGAAAGCCCTGTCCAATCGGGCAATCCATTTGCACCAGCACATCACGTATTTGCTGGCTACTGACCCCCTCAATCACGAGACTCATGTTCAGTGAACGGGACAGAGCCAGGGTGCTGGAAACCATGGCCCGGCTTCGCGGTTCGGCCAGATTCTGGACAAACTCACCGTCGAGCTTGATCTGGTTGAACGGCAACTGACACAGCAACTTTAAGGAAGAAAAACCCACGCCGAAATCATCGATCGACAGGCCACAGCCCAGCATTCGCAGGCGGAGCAGGTTTTCTTGGGTTTTGGGCTGCAAATCCAGCAAACCATTTTCCGATAATTCGAACAAGAGCCTGGACCCCAACAGCTCATGGCGTATCAGGGCATATCGGATATGTTCGGTAAGCTCATAACTGGCTAGTTGTGAGGCGTGCAAGTTGAACGCCAGTTCAAGAGTCACACCTTTGCGGCGCAAGACACCCAGTAGACTCAAACCCTGCTCTAGCAGCTGTTTGAACATCTCGTCGATCAAGTCATAGGCCAGCACAGCGGCAAGAAAATCCTTGGGCAACAACAGACCCCGAGCAGGATGCTCCCAACGCACCAGGACTTCGGCACCGGCGAGTTCGCCACTGTCCATGAAGAGCTTGGGCTGGAACCAGCCACGAAACTCACCCAACGCAAGTCCGCGCCGCACATCGTCCTCACTCGGCAGCTCCTGCATGGTCGGCACACTGGTCTTGGAAGTTCGGCGTGGGTGGCTGTAACGATGGAGCAGTTTGTGCAATGAACTCATCTGCAAAGGCTGACTTAGCACCCCAAGCAATTCGATACCTGATAACGAAGCCATTTGCCCGATAGCACGGTGCAACTCAGGCCGCAGCTCACGGCACAAAGCCACTGCCCGAACCATACCGATCTGACTTGCACAGCGCAGAAACTCCAGGCAATCGAGTCCGTTGCTACCGAGGTCACACAGTACAATATCGACGCCACCGGATAAGTGCATCTGCACCATCGCCTGCTCGCCATCACTGGCTTGCAGCACATTGCGCACACCGAGTCGCTGCAGCATCTTTACCAGCACGCTACGCTGAATCCCGTGATTTTCCATAACCAGCACACGTGGAGAGGTCATCTTCATCAACCGCTTTGCAGACCCGAAGGTGACAATAGTGTCGGTGAAATCTGAATATCCAAGAAGGATTAATCTCTTTGTTTTGTAGGAAATTTCCTAGTGCAGCACTCTGCTCAGCGGATAACGAATGTCAGGAAATCAGTCGAGATGCAGCTCGACCGCCATGCTCAAGGCTACATCGGCCCTTGTTTGAGCATCCACTTTGGCCGTTCGCTCCCAATCGTCTACAGCCGTAATTCCTGGAGCGCATAAACTGTACGAGGAGAGTCCCCTCGACTCTCCAATCGCAAATGCCGGGCTCCCCCCCGCCTTGCGTGATAACGCGGTTGCCAATAAAGCTGCGCTCCGCAACTCAGTTTCCATCCTCTGCTAGTAGCATTTACGGGGCAGTAAGGGTAATCAGGTACGCACCAGAACTCACCAACTTGCCTGTGCTATCTACCAATAAGTATTGTTGACTGTAAGAAGGCCCGCTTTTTCCACTATCGGCGATGAGCTGAACATTAACGCGTGAGTGATCAAGTGTAGTGACCGAACCGACAGGATTGACATTCTGCACTCTGATAGAATCTCTGCGAACTAGAGCCGGGCATTCTTCCAGTTTGAATCTGGTGGATTGCTCATCAATGCCTGACTGAATGACAGGCGTACATGTCTCCTCAACGATACCCCCTTGAAAATAGATGACACTCTGGCTCATTGATGACCCAGCAAAACAAATCCCAGACAGGCCGCCCCCCAAACTCAACCCCAAACCCACAAAAAAAAATTTCCCGTTCATGCTGACACTCCTGATGCATTGGCTATTTCATCAGTGTAGAGCTTGATTTAACTCATTGGATTGCTTTTTTCTGGAAGTGTTACGCACGTCTCAAGCCTTAAGAAAATGGCAGGTCCGGCGGAGACATTCAAATGAAAACAGGGTTCATAGGTGCGATTCTGTGCTCACCACATCCACTGCAGTTAATGCACACCATACTTCGCCACGGGATGCCTAGCTGCGACGTTTAGCTCGTAGCAAAGTGACATATTTGTTTTGCATGACATGGAAGTGAATTTTTGACCACTGGACTTGCCCCTACCAAACCGGACACCAACTCCCCGTTAAATTGATGCTGCCGCCAAGCGCCTGAACTCCCTCGGCGAGCGATAGTTCAAGGCGCTGTGCGGATGCTGTTCGTTGTAATGCTCGAAGGCAATCGTCAGGTTGCGCAGCGCCGTTTCGCGATCCGGCTTGGGCATGTGCGCCACGTAATCACGCTTGATCGTCTTCACGAAGCTCTCGGCCATGCCGTTGCTCTGCGGGCTGCGTACTGGGGGGGGGCACCGGTTGCAAGCCGATCTGTCGAGCAAACAGGCGTGTCTGTTCGGCCGTGTACGCCGAGCCGTTGTCGCTGAGCCATTGCACCGGCGTGGTCGGCAGTTGGTCACCAAAACGCTCCTCCACGCTTTCCAGCATCAAGTCGCGGATGTCATCGCCGCTGTACCCGGTCGGGCTCGCGACCCAGCCGATGGCTTCGCGATCACAGCAATCCAGGGCGAAGGTCACGCTCAGTTTGGCGCCGTCCTCGCAGCGGAACTCAAAGCCGTCCGAGCACCAACGTGTATCACTGGTTTGCACCGCAATACGGCCTTCGTGCCGACGCGGCACGCCGGGCTGTTTGATGCGCCGCTCCAGCAGTAAGTTGTGATCACGCATGACCCGGTAAACCCGCTTCACGTTGATCGCCGGCAGCAACTGGGTTTCACGGGCGCGACGCAATAATCCCCAGACCCGACGGTAGCCATAGCTGGGCAGCTCGCTAACCTGCTGCTGGATTTCGACCAC
>NZ_CAXAQH010000010.1:0-176342 GCF_963970905.1 Pseudomonas sp. EL_65y_Pfl2_R96
AAACCTGTGGGAGCGTGGCTTGCCCGCGAAGAACGATGACGCGTAATACCTGAAAAACCGCGGTGCATTCTTCGCGGGCAAGCCACGCTCCCACAGGATTTCCGTCGCTCTTATTAACTTACCGGCATTAGGGGCTGCCCCCTCGACTGCAACGTCCGCCTATACTTAATGTATGTCCGTGTCTGCGTGGGGACGGGCAGTGCCTCTGATTACGTGAGGGAGGGTTGCGCCATGAAACTTCATTCCTTTCAACATTACTCTCATGACCTGGAAACGGTCGTTCACGACACGTGGATTACCGCCAGGGTGAAGTCGGCCCTGGCATTGGCTGAATCCACCCTTGGCCTGAATGTCCATGTCAAAACCCATGCGGGCAGGGTGGCATTGAACGGTCGCGTCAACACCCATCGGCAGTGTGAGCAGGCTGTTGCTCTGGCTCGCTCGGTGCCAGGTGTCGTCGACATCGATGCCAGCGAATTGCTTACTCATGTGTTCACACCAGGACATTTTCCAGAAGCGCCCAATGCCGAAGACACTCCTGAGCGTCGGCCACAATCGTCAGCCAAGACGGACGACAAATGACCCTTCAGGCGGCTTCGACCGCTTTGCCATAAACGGCGCAGGTGCCCGGGTGCTCGGCCAGCGACACGAACGTGCGGCTGTCGGCATCCAGGGCATCGACCGAACCGGTCTCGATGTCATAGACCCAGCCATGCAGGTTCAGCAGGCCTTTTTCCTGGGCCAGGCGCACGCTCGGGTGGGTCTGGATGTTCGCCAGTTGGGCGATCACGTTTTCCCGCACCATCGAACTCACTTTGGCCGCGTCGCTGGCATGAGGGCGGGATTCGTTGATCACCTTGGCCGACTCGGCGTGCTGCAGCCAACCGCTGACGGCGGGCAGGTGATCCATGCATTTGCACTGGGCAATGGCGGTCATGGCGCCACAGTCCGAATGCCCGCAAATCACGATGTCCGTCACGCCCAATACCGCGACTGCATATTCGACCGTGGCCGACACACCGCCGGGATGCGGGCTGTAGGAGGGCACGATATTGCCGGCATTGCGCACCACGAACAGTTCGCCGGGCTCTTGCTGGGTCAGCAGTTCCGGCACCACGCGGCTGTCGGAACAGGTGATGAACAGGGTGCCGGGATGCTGGGTGGTGGCCAAGTGTCTGAACAGGTCGGTACGTTGTGGGAAGGCTTCGTTCTGGAACTTCAATAAACCTTCGATGAGCGCTTTCATGGCGGACTTCCTTGCAATGAGTGAGGGGGGCTGATGCCTAATCGCTGATCAGTCAAGTGCAATCCATGTGGGCTCGCTCGCGAAAACGGTGTGTCAGGCGACATCAGTGTTGACTGACACTCCCTCTTCGCGAGCAAGCCCGCAGGTTCCGCACCTGAATTGACTGGGTTGTTTCAGAAGGGACGCAGCGGCAGGAACTTGCCGTCCAGAGTAATCACCGCGCGGGAACCGCCTTCCGGATCTTCGACCTTTTTCAGGTCCAGCTTGAAGTTGATCGCACTGATAATGCCGTCGCCGAATTGCTCGTGAACCAGCGCTTTGAGGGTGGTGCCGTAGATCTGGATCATCTCGTGGAAGCGGTAGATGGTCGGGTCGGTCGGAACACCGGAGAGGCTGCCGCGCAGCGGGATGATCTGCAAACGGGCCACGGTGTCGGCGTCCAGCTCGAGTTTCTCGCCGACCACTTTGGCGGCGGCTTCCGGCAGCGGATGCTGGCCGAGCAGGGCGGCGGTGACGTAGGCCAGGCCCAGGCCGGTGCCGTCGGTCAGATCCTGCCAGGACAGATGTTTGCGCGCCTTGGCATCGAGGATCGACGTGGTCAGGGCCAGACTTGGGTCCTGGTAAGCGTGGGACTGTTGCATGGTGTGACTCCTATCGGTTGTGGCTGGAAAGTGGAGCCATCTTCGGTCGATTTATTCATAGCGTCCAAGATCGATATACAATGCTTTGCATAAGTTCTGCCTATAGATGGTGTGCCCATGCTGCTCCGACATTTGCGCTACTTGCTGGCGGTCGCCGACCACGGCGGTTTCACCCGTGCCGCTGAGGCGTTACACGTCTCTCAACCGACGCTGTCCCAGCAGATCCGGCAACTGGAGGACACCCTGGGCGTCAGCCTGTTCGACCGCACCTCGCGCACGGTCAAGCCGACCGATGCGGGGCAGGCCTACATCGAATGCGCTCGTCGGGTGTTGGTGGAGCTTGAAGCGGGGAAACGCGCGCTGCATGACGTGAAGGACTTGTCTCGCGGCACCTTGCGACTGGCCATGACGCCAACCTTCATGGCGTATCTGGTGGGGCCGCTGGTGCGCGACTACGTGGCGAAGTTTGCGAACATCCATCTGCAGATTTTCGAGCTATCGATGGACGACATCGAGGCCGGGCTGCTCGACGACTCGCTGGACATCGCCATTGCCTTTACCCCGGTGAGGAGCCCCGACATCGAGTGCCTGCCGGCGTTTGTCGAGACCCTGGGCGTAATGGTCGGGAACGGTCATCCGTTGTACGAGCGCCAGAGCCCGCTGCTGCCAAAGGAGATGGCGCAGCTGGAGTTCGCGTTGCTGACACCGGACTTCATCACCCGATCTTCCATCGACGAATATTTTCGGCAACAGAACATCACGCCCAAGGTGGCGATCGAGGTGAACTCGGTGAGTACGTTGCTGGAGGTCATTCGTCACACGCCGATGGCCACCATCCTTCCAGAGCCCATCGCTACCGCGGAACGGGCATTGCGCCGGATTGAATTACAGGGCGAAGCCCCCCGGCGCGACGCGGCATTGCTGCGCAGGAAGAACAACTATCACAGTGCCGCGTCAGTGGCGTTCGCGAACCTGGTGATGTCTGGCAGCGCCACTGAGTAGATCAATCATCCACTGACTGGCAGATGCCATTGCCGCCTTTCTTGCTGGTGTAGGTCACGGCGACCGAGTCGTCATCGGCGATGCTGATCGAGATCGTCACGTCCGGCCCCTTGGCCTCGAAAAGGCGATCGTTGATCATTTTGGTCTGGGCTTCTTTGCTGTTGATCATCACCGGGCCATCCTGGTCGGCGTGGACCATGATTTTCCCGGGGCAGTCCACATCGAAGGCGGGAACGCCGGGGACGCTGTTCGCATGGGCCGCACTCGCCAATGCCAGTAGCATGAATGTCAGGGTTCTTTTCATCGCAGACCTCCAGCGGATAAACCGATGTCCAGCGCTGTGTTAACCATAGCTGTGTTCTTTTGACTCAGCGTGAGGTTAGAGGTGCATGCGCCACAAACAAAAAAAGGCCCCGCTCGATAAAACGAGCGGGGCCTTCTTGTGTTTGGGAGAGATCAGTACAACCGATCAATCACCCGTACTTCGTTCTGGTTCTGCATCGAAGCCCACGCCTGTTTCAGCGTTTGCAGCACATTGCCGATGAAGTCCTTGTCGGCCGCGGCTTTCTTGCCGACATAACCTTGGCCGCGACGGTACATCTTCAGTCGGGCGAGCAGGTTCTGGTTGTTCTGGTCGAACGCTTCTTCGTGGGCATGGGGCGACAGGCAGTCGATATGAACCTGGCCCGATTTGCTGATCCACAGAATATGGCTGTCTTGGCTGTCTTTTTGCGCAGCGAACAAGCGGGCCAGTTCTTCGACAGTAGGTTGATTGTTCAGATTCATTGTAAGCCCCTTGACCATTTGGTGATCTTTCAAAGTTGATTCGCTAATACAGGTAGCCCATCGGTTAGTTGATCCCTGGCACCGAAACCAGGACGTCAGCGGTCGACCGTCAATACGACGGGGTCGCGCGTCTGTTGCATGTAGTCGTGTTGAATAACTGCTACGCAATAGCGTCACAACGAAGAGAAGCAGCGAAAACCTGGAGGCCACTGCCGACGTTTTCAGGGTCGGCCACAAGCTTCATGAGGATTGATCGCCAGCGCTTCTCGTCCTTGTACTGGACGTTCAGGCCAGGTCAGCTTCTTCAATCTGCCTTGTGGGCAGCGTGTATCCGGGAAAAACAGCTCGGCGGTCAGACGAGCTTGCTCAAACGTGTTGCCTGTACTCCCGATCGGGGAGACGTCTGCATCATGCAAGGGCAAATCGGAGGCGTCAACGGTTTTGTAGTGATTATTTTTGTTCACTACATATTGTCGGACAAAGTGGTTTTGGCATTAGAAAATCGGCATGGCTAGCGCTTGGAGGGCTGTGGCGTCGCTGGAATCGTCAAGATCGCAGCCTTCGGCAGCTCCTACGGGGCCGGGGTAGGCGTAGCCGAAGGCTGCGATCTTTCAAAGCGGTAAACGGTGCAGGGATAACCGTCCACCAGCAGCTGATGCAGGGTGAACTCGGCACTCGTGAGGTCGGGTATCACCCTGGCCCAGAACAGCCGCGCAGGTTGGTTGGCATCGATGTGGAAAATTTGCCATTGACCGGGGAACCGGCTCAAGAGGGCAGAGACGACAAACTTCGCGACGCCTTGGCCACGAAAGCGGCGACTGAGAAAAAAGTAGCCGATGTTGTGCTCGGCGCCGACGATATGGGTCTCGTTATCCACGGTCACGAACCCTGCCAACTCGCCGTCGACCCTGATCAGAAACGGCCTGGTTGCCGGGTTGCGCCAGTAGTCCGGTTTGGGCTGGATGTTGAAGAAACCATGCTCCCCGAGTTTCAGCGGCAGCCATTCGCTGAAGTCGTACATGTAGAACTGCATCAGGTTTTCAATGGTTTCCAGTTCGTCGCGCTGGGCGGCATGCAGTTCTATCGAGGGCTGGCTCCTGATTGTCGTCATGGTTGTACCTTTGCAGAAAGCAGGGCTGTTGCCTGATGCCTGTCAGTTAGGGTGCGGAACCTGTGGGAGCGAGCCTGCTCGCGATAGCGGTGTGTCAGTCGACATCAATATTGACTGTGCCGCCGCCTTCGCGAGCAGGCTCGCTCCCACATGGATTGGGCTTGACTGACTGCCATGGGGGCTATTGCCGGACATGAAGAACACTAGACCATTCAGGTTCGCTCGAACTGTCCTCAAGCCTTGCTTGCCGGTTTTGCCGCGCGTTTGGTGCCGGTCGAGGGCTTGCGCTTGGCGGGCTTGCGCTTGTTTTTCCAGGGGGTGGCGCCACGCCCGGCCGGGCTTGCCGGCCCGCTGATGGTCAGGTTCAGACCGGCGCAACGTGCCACCTGCTTGCTCATCCACGCAGCCTGTTTGGTGACGAACTCTTCCAGGCTCATTTCACCGCTCTGCACCATGTCCAGCGCCTGTTCCCAGATCGCCGTGGTTCCGGGGTCGGCAATCGCTCGCGGCACGGCATCGATCAGGCTGAACGCCGCCGGCGTCGCGGCCAGCGCCTTGCCATTCTTCACCAGATAACCGCGGTCGAGCAGGCCCTGAATGATCGACGCGCGGGTGGCTTCGGTGCCGATGCCGGTGGTGTCCTTGAGCTTTTGCTTGAGCAGCGGATCTTCCACCAGTTTGGCGACGTTTTTCATCGCCTTGATCAGATCGCCCTCGGTGAACGGCTTGGGCGGCTGGGTCCAGAGGTCCTTGAGCTTCACGTCGGCCACCGCGCAGTCACACCCTTCGGCCAGTGCCGGGAGTGTCTGCGGCGCGGGTACTTCGCGGCCCTTGGCAGGCGCGAGGGCTTCGGGCAGGGCGCGTTTCCAGCCGGGTTCGACAATCTGCTTGCCCACGGCGCGCAAGGCTTCACCGGCACAGTCGAAGTCGGCCTGGGTCCGGTCATATTCATGGTTGGGCAGAAACTGCGCCAGGTAACGCGCACGAATCAGGGTGTAGACCGCCCGTTGCTTGCCCACCAGACGGTCGAGGTTTTTCGCCGCGGCCGTTGGAATGATGCCGTGGTGAGCACTGACCTTGGCGTCGTTCCAGGCCCGTGAGCGGCGTTGGGGCTCCAGGTGGTCGTGCAGGGCGTTCAGGGTTGGGTCCGCTTGCCGGAGCGCCGCCAGAATGCCCGGGGCTTCGCTGTGCTGACTCAGGGGCAGGTAGCCGCAGTCGCTACGTGGGTAGGTGATGACTTTGTGGGTTTCGTACAGCGCCTGGGCGATATCGAGGGTTTCCTGAGCGCCGAGCCCAAGCTTCTTCGAGCAGACTTCCTGCAAGGTGCCCAGGTCGAACGGCAAAGGCGCGACTTCGCGCATGCGTTCGGTGCGCAGTTTGATCACCCGAGCGCTCGCCGCGCTGCCAATGGCCGCAGCCGCTGTCTGGGCCAGCGCCTGATTCAGGCAGCGGTCCTGATCGTCGCAAGCATCGGAGGCCGCCCGCCATTGAGCCGTGAACGTGGTGCCGTCGTGCAGCAGTTGCACCTCGATGGCCCAGTAGGGCACCGGGACGAAATCGGCAATGCTGCGGTCGCGATCCACCACCAGACGCAAGGTCGGTGTCTGTACTCGACCGACCGGCAACACACCCTGATAGCCGGACTGACGCCCCAGCAGGGTGAACAACCGACTCATGTTCATCCCGATCAACCAGTCGGCCCGGGATCGCCCCAGCGCCGAATGATAAAGGCTGAACGTCTCGGCCCCGGGCTTGAGCGCCGCCAGCGCCTTGCGGATCGACGCATCGTCCAGCGCCGATAGCCACAGCCGCCGGATCGGCCCGCGATACCGGCAATGCTCCACCAGTTCCCGGGCGATCATCTCGCCTTCGCGGTCGGCGTCGGTGGCAATCACCAGTTCACTCGCCTCGCCGAGCAAGCGTTTGACCGCCTTGTACTGGCTGGCCGTGCGCGGTTTGACGGTCATCTTCCATTTCTCGGGAATGATCGGCAGATCCGCCAGCACCCAACGCTTGTAACGCGCGTCATAGGCATCCGGCGGCGCGGTTTCCAGCAGATGGCCAATGCACCAGGTCACCGTGACGTCCGTTCCCAGCCAGCAGCCGTCGCCCCGGCGTCTGGCGCCGAGCACGGCCGCGATGTCTTTGGCCTGGGAAGGTTTTTCACAGAGGTACAGCCGCATAACCACCATCGTCGTTCAAGGACCGAGAGGTGCACAGAATGGCGGTTGATGAGCGTTGGAGCAATCTTTATCTGTATGGATGTACAGCTTATGCGTTGCGATTGATTGCGCGCTCATTCTGGAAGGCTGGCCGCGTTGTGTTCCTGCCGGTCTTTGCTTTAATCAACGGCAAGCAGCGAGATCGGACTTCTCTGCATTCGAGCCTCTGGCCCAAGGAGCGGTAATGGCATATCTGATGGCTCGCCCAGTGCTTGGCGCCCTCGACGAGATCAAATTGTGGGTCGGGGTGTTTGGCGTGGCCCAACCGCCAGCCGTCGAATTTACCGTGGATGGCGCGTCGTGTTTGCCGGTCACGATGGATGGACTTCACCCCATCCGAGACCGAACGCCGGACAAGGGGTATCTCAACTATCAGGGGCTCTTTACCTTCGAAACCAGGGGCGCTGGTTGCGAGCATCAGATTGTGGTCCGCGCGGGTGCTGGTTTCGAACCCTGCGCTCTGCGGGTTTTTTCCTTGCCGGCCAAGGTGCCGCAAAAAATGGAAGGGAGCTTCAAGATTCTGCTCTCTTCCTGTTATTGCGTTGAAACCGACAAAGCGAATGTAGGGCGGTTCATCCAGAGCCTGCCCGTCAGGCCCGATATTTCATTGTTCGCGGGTGATCAGGTCTACCTCGATCAACTGCCCTTCGAGACCCTGCCGACAACGGAAGATGAACTGCGGCAGGTTATTTCCAAAAAATATCAACGCAACTGGACATCTACGTTCAAGGAGGTGGCGGGTCTTCAGTCTGCACTGGCCAAAGCGCCCGCCGTCTGCCTCCCGGATGATCATGAGTTCTGGAATAACTACCCTTGGCCTCAGTTCTGGAAAAGGGGTACCCAGACAGCCCCGACCCCCGGTGGCGGTGTGAACATCTGGGCCGATGCGGCGCTCGAGATGTTCCAGGACTACCAGGTGGGAGGCTCTGCGCAGAAGCCTTGGCTGCGCGTGGACATCGAGCCGTTGTTCATGCTGTTTCTCGATACCCGAAGTCATCGCAAGCAAGACTTCAACGACCCTTTCGGCCTGATGCCAGAGGAGGCCGAACAGGCGTTGAAGCAGTGGGCAAGCGAACTGATCGATTGTCAGAACCAGGGGATACCGCGAATCGGCGTGCTGTCGACCGGGCAGGCGCTACTGGTCAAAACGCCGTTCTTTGATGAGATGGGCGATGCCGAACTGTCCAATTACAAGGGACAGTTCAAAGTGATTATCGAAACGCTCGAGCGGCTGGGACAGCACGGCATTCAGGTGGTTTTTCTGACCGGGGACGTGCACTGGAGCCGTGTCGCACAGGCCAACTGTGTCAAGCGCGGGCAAATCACCCTGACCGAAGTCATCTGTTCGCCAACGAGTCTGCTGGTCACTCCGGGTTCCGATCAGGTGGCGCGACTCAAGGATTATCTGAAAAGTATTTTCGGCGAACGAAAACGTTGGCCTCTTCATCCTGAAGCCGAGCGGGCTCCGCCCTACATCGGTGTGAAGTCGTTTTGCCCGGTCAAGCAGCAAGACGGGAGTGGAAACCAGGTGGCGATTCTTGAGTTTTCCTGCCTGGGGCTTGGTGTGGAATTGAACGTCACGTACCACCCCATCACCGCACCCGCTTCGCCTGCCACTCGAGTCGGTCCATTTACGTTGCTCAATACCTGAAGCCATCGCTGCTGGAGAAGAGTCATGTCCGCCAAATATACAACCGTATCCAGATCCAACCCCGAGATACAAAAACTACGGCGCAAGGGTAAAGAAGACAACGTTGAATGGATTGGCAGGGCGATCACCGAACTGGTCGACAAAAAAAACACCGATCAATCCTATGTGTTGCTGCTGGGGGCCACCGATACGCTGGGGTGGCGTCTGAGAATCGGTCAGTCGCACCTGCGCTTCGACATGTTGCCGTCTTATTGGTCCACCTCGGCGTTTCTCAAGGTTTCCCCTAAAGGCATTGCACAGTCCAGCATTCTCCACGTGCCCTTGTTCCAGCCGGAAACCGGTATGTTTGCGTCCGAGCGCAACGGCGTGGTCGAGACGCCTCTCCAGCACCTGGAAGACCCCGACCACTGGAAAAACATTGCAGTCATTGCGTTACCCAAATCGCAGAAAGAAGTATTGAGCAAACTCGACCAGTTCGAGAAAGGACGCGCCTACGTGGATGCGCTGGAGCACGTATTACGCTGGCTCGCGTTCTCCTGGGGCGTGGCGCGCACCCCGAACCCGATACATGACGGGATTGGGTTGCCGTCGGCCTGCATGCTGGAAACCCTCTACGCCAGCGCAGGGCTGGATTTGACCCCAGGGCTCGAAACCCGGGCGTCGAGCCCGGAAGCCATCTGGGCGACGGCGATGTTTTGGTACGACTACTACACCAAAAACAACGTGCAGCCCCCAAAGGGCAGGTATTGGACGCCGCACGAATACAAAATCGAGGATGGCAAGTAGCGGGCGCCCAGGGCGTTGGCGCGTGTGGCGAAGGCGTTGCTGCCGTTTGGCTGTGTAACCGCCTTGATTCCGGAACATGAGGTATACCTGATGGATCGCGGTTACCGCGAAACAGCAAGGGAGGAACCCTTTCATGAAAGCCCCCGGACCCGGTAAGCCCATCGCTATCACCCCGCAACCCGGCTGTGTGGTGGTGAAATTCCATGGCATTCAAGTCGCGTCCTCCGATCGGACGCTGGTCATGCATGAGGCCAATTATCCTCCGGTGTACTACCTCCCGCGGGAGGACATCGCCGAACAGTATTTCGCCCGCACCGACCACACCAGCTATTGCCCGTACAAGGGCGATGCCAGTTATTTCAGTCTGCAAATTCCCGGGCATGAAGGCGCCAATGCGGTGTGGAGTTATGAGGACCCCAAGGTGTCGGTCGCGCAGATTCGCGGGTATGTGGCGTTCTATCCTGAAGAAGTGACGTTTGAGGTGCTCGATACCTGATTTGCAGAGAACATTGTGGTGTCGCAATCCCTGCGGGCTTGCTCGCGAAAGCGGTGTGTCAGGCGACATCAATGTTGACTGTGCTACCGCCTTCGCGAGCAAACCCGCTCCCACAGGTTCCGCTACTCAGATCAGTTTTTATCGAGGTCCACGTTTTTCGTCTCACGCAAACACATCATCCCCACCACCAGGCTCACCCCGGTAATCACCACCGGGTACCACAGCCCGTAGAAAATATCCCCGGTGTACACCACCAGGGCAAACGACACCGTCGGCAGGAAACCACCGAACCAGCCGTTGCCGATGTGGTAGGGCAGGGACATCGAGGTGTAACGGATGCGGGTCGGGAACAGTTCGACCATCAGCGCCGCCAGCGGGCCGTAGCACATGGCGGAGATGATGATCAGCGCGACGATCAGCGCCACGATCATCGGCTTGTTGATCAGCTGGGTGTCGGCTTGCGACGGATAGCCGGCCAGGGTCACTGCGCCGCGCAGGGCCGCTTCATCGTAGCCGTCTATTTTCACCTCGCCGACGCTCACCTGCACGGCGCTGCCGGCCGGGGCTGCTTCGCTGTTGTAGGGCAGGCCCTGTTTGACCAGGAAGGTTTTGACCTTGTCGCACGGGCTATCAAATTTCGCCTTCCCCACCGGGTCGAACTGGAACGTGCAGGTGGCCGGGTCGGCCAGTACAGTGATCGGTGCCTGGCGGCTGGCCTGGTCGATGGCCGGGTTGGCGTAATGGGCCAGGGTCTTGAAGATCGGGAAGTACAGCGCGGTGGCCAGCAACAGGCCGATCATCAGCACCGGTTTGCGCCCGACCTTGTCCGACAGCCAGCCAAAAAAGATGAAGAACGGCGCGCCGATGATCACGCTGACAATCAGCAAACTGTTGGCCAGGGCCGGGTCCATTTTCAGGAACTGGGTGAGGAAGAACAGCACGTAGAACTGCGCCGCGTAGAAGGTCACCGCTTGCCCGGCATTGATGCTGAACAGGGCAATCAGCACCACTTTGAGGTTGTCCCATTTGCCGAAGGAATCGCGCAGCGGTGACTTGCAGAGTTTGCCTTCCTCTTTCATTTTCACGAACGCAGGCGACTCATGCAGGCTCAAGCGAATCCAGGTCGAGATGCCCAGCAGCACGATTGAAAACAGAAACGGAATGCGCCAGCCCCAGACTTCGAACTGGTCGCCGGTGAAGTAGCGACAGCCGAGTACCACCAGCAGCGACAGCAGCAGACCGAGGGTGGCGGTGGACTGAATCCAGCTGGTGTGGAAACCACGTTTGCCCATCGGCGCGTGTTCCGCCACGTAAGTGGCAGCGCCGCCGTACTCACCGCCCAACGCCAGGCCCTGAAGCATGCGCAGCACCACGAGGATGATCGGCGCGGCAATGCCGATGCTCGCGTAAGTCGGCAGCAAGCCGACGCAGAACGTCGCCAGACCCATGAGGACGATGGTCGCGAGGAACGTGTATTTACGCCCGATCATGTCCCCCAACCGTCCGAACACCAGCGCACCGAACGGCCGCACAATGAAGCCGGCGGCAAAGGCCATGAGCGCGAAGATGAACGCCGTGGTGTCGTTGACCCCGGCAAAGAACTGTTTACTGATGACCGCCGCGAGGGCGCCGTAGAGAAAAAAGTCGTACCACTCGAACACGGTCCCCAGGGACGAGGCGAAGATGACTTTCTGGGTTTCCTGACTGGTGCCGGCGCTGCGGACGGCTTCTAAAGACTGAACATGTTCTGACATATCGGTATCCCTCACAGTGATTATTTTTGTTGTTCCACTGGTGTTGCGTGTTCCTTGTAGGGGTAATGCTCGATGTCCGTGAATCTAATGCAATCCCTGTGCGAGTGGGCTTGCCCGCGATGGCGGCGGTTCAGTCAACAGTAATGTTGAATGTCACACCGCTATCGCGGGCAATCCCGCTCCCACAGGGTTGGTGTTTACAACAGGGTTGAGGATCAATTGCGCGGCTTTTTCGGCAATCATCAACGTCGGCGAGCAGGTGTTGCCCGAGGTGATGCGCGGCATGATCGAGGCGTCGGCGATGCGCAGGCCGGGGATGCCGTGCACGCGCAACTCGGCGTCGACCACCGCGTCCGCATCGTTGCCCATCCGGCAGGTGCCCACCGGATGGAAAATCGTCGTGCCGATCCGCGCGGCGGCTTCGTGCAATTGCTCTTCGCTCTGCAAGCTGTCGCCGGGCAGGTACTCGACCGGTTTGAACGCTTGCAAGGCGGGCGCGGAGACGATGCGGCGGGTCAGGCGGATGGCGTCCGCTGCCACTCGCAAGTCTTCGGGATGGCTCAGGTAGTTGGGCTGAATCAGCGGCGCTTCCCGCGGGTCGGCGGAGCGAATGTCTATTCGGCCACGGCTTTGCGGGCGCAGATCACAGACCGACGCGGTGAAGGCGGGGAAGGCGTGCAGCGGTTCGCCGAAACGCTCAAGCGACAACGGTTGCACGTGATATTCGAGGTTCGCCGAGGTCTGCTCCGGCCCCGAACGGGCGAAGGCGCCGAGTTGGCTTGGGGCCATGGACAGCGGGCCGCTGCGGTCATACAGATAACGCAGGCCCATGCCCATCTTGCCCCACAGCGTGCCGGCGATCTGGTTCAGGGTGCGGGCGTTTTCCAGTTTGTAGATCAGCCGCAGTTGCAGGTGGTCCTGCAAGTTGCCGCCCACGCCGGGCAGTTCATGGGCAACACCGATGCCCAGCTTTTGCAGGAGCGGGCGAGGGCCGATGCCGGAGCGCTGCAGGATGCCCGGTGAACCGACGGAGCCGGCACACAGAACGATTTCCTTACGTGCCTTGAAGGTTTTTGCCTGGCCTTGCCAACGTGCGTTGACCGCCGAGGCACGGCCGTTTTCCAGCGATACGCGGTCCACTTCGACATCGGTCAGCACTGTCAGATTGGCGCGCTGGCGGATCGGTTTGAGAAACGCCTTGGCCGCGTTCCAGCGGATCCCGGCTTTCTGATTGACCTGGAAATAGCCGCAGCCTTCGTTGTCGCCCTGATTGAAGTCATCGATGCTGGCGATGCCGCTTTGCTCAGCCGCCATGCGAAACGCATCGAGAATCGGCCACGACAGCCGCTGGCGCTCGATCCGCCATTCGCCGGCGGCGCCGTGAAATTCCGAATCGCCGGCAAAATGGTTTTCACTGTGTTTGAACAGGGGCAGCACGTCTTGCCAGCTCCAGCCGGCATTGCCCTCGGCCGCCCAGCCGTCGTAGTCCTGGGCCTGGCCGCGCATGTAGATCATGCCGTTGATCGAGGAACAGCCACCGAGCACCTTGCCGCGTGGGTAGCTCAGGGCGCGGCCTTGCAGGCCCGGCTGCGTTTCAGTCTTGAAGCACCAGTCGGTGCGCGGGTTGCCGATGCAGAACAGGTAGCCCACCGGGATGTGAATCCATGGGTAATTGTCGCGGCCGCCGGCTTCGAGCAGCAGCACCCGGTGTTGCGGGTTGGCCGACAGTCGATTGGCCAGCAAACAACCGGCCGGCCCGGCGCCGACCACGATGTAGTCGAACTCATCAAGGGAAGTCTGCATCCCTGACCTCGTATTGTTGTTCTTGTTGTCGGTCATCCTAGTTGTTAGCTTTCGTTAAAAGAATGTTAGTTTTTGCGCAGCTGCTGTGCGTTTTTAAACAGCGTCGTTAACGGCATAACGTCAAGGATGGTTCATGTTCGACTGGAATGACCTGCGGTTTTTTCTCGAATTGCAGCGCAGCGGCCGCTTGCTGACCGCCGCTCGCCGTTTGAACACGACCCACGCCACCGTGGCCCGGCACATCGAAGCCATCGAAAAAAGCCTCGGCACCGCGCTGTTCGTCCAGCATGCCCAAGGCTACGAATTGACCCCGGCCGGCGAAGCGCTGCTCAAGCACGCCGAGGCCATGGAAAACGTCGCGCTGCTGGCTCAGGAAGAAATTACCCAGTCATCCGCGCCGCTGGGCAAGATCCGCGTCGGGGTGACGGAAGGGCTGGGCATCATGTTCCTCGCCAGCCGTATGAATGGGCTGTTCGAACGCTATCCAGGACTGGAGGTGGAATTGGTCGCGGTGCCGCGCTTCGTCAGCATTCTCAACCGTGAAGCGGAAATCAGCATTCACCTGGAACGCCCGGCCGCCGACATGCTGGTCACCCGAAAACTCACCGATTACCGACTGGCGCTCTACGCAAGCCAGGCCTATCTGGACCGCTCGCCACCACTGCGCAGCCGCGAAGACCTCGGTCGTCATGCGTGGATCGGCTACGTCGACGACTTGCTGTTCAGCCAGGAACTGATGTTCCTCAACAGCTTCTGCCGCAACCCCCAGGTGGTGTTTCACAGCACCAGCGTCATCGCCCAGCAACAGGCCGCGCGCTCGGGCCTGGGGATCGCCGTGCTGCCGAGCTACATGGCCAGCGCCGATCCCGAACTGGTGCCGTTGCTGCCGGATGAAAGCATCCAGCGCAGTTATTGGATCAGTACGAGGCGTGAGCTGCACAAGTCCGTGAGGTTGCGGGTGTTGTGGGATTACGTGGTGGAGTTGTGTGAGCGCGAGCAGGGGTTGTTGATGGGATAAAGATCAAAAGATCGCAGCCTTCGGCAGCTCCTACAGGGATAGGTGGAGCTGCCGAAGGCTGCGATCTTTTGATCTTGGGAGAGTGTCAGATTCATTTCCCAAATGCTCTGCGAGCTTGTTCCCGCTGGACAGCGCAGCCGTCCTGGCCTTCAATTCGTGGGATGAAGACAAGGAGCGTCCACCGATACTCCGCCGCGAACAAGGGAGCTTGCAGCATGACCGAAGATACAAAAGTGAAAGGCCCGGCGTCGTACTTCCCGTCAATCGAGAAAAAATATGGCCAGCCCATCAGCCACTGGCTGGATCTGCTCGGAACAGTGAGCGCTAAGAAACATATGGAAATGGTGGCTTGGCTGAAGGCTGAACACGGTATGGGGCATGGGCATGCTAATGCTTTGGTTGCATATTATTTGGCGAGTTCGCCAACCTAGCCCACAGTCAATTTAAACAAGAAAAATCGCGATCGTTTAAATGAAGCTTGCCGTTACCACCTAAGGGCTACAACGCCTTGCGCCATCCCCTACAAGTAAGACAGAATCCGCCGGCTTGTGCGTCTAGGGGCCGCTCGGTAACTTGATTCCTGTCACTGCTCATCAGTGATCGGGTCTGCAAGCCCGCCGGAATACCAGTCGCATAGCCCTGTCAGCGGACGCTCGTTTGTGTCCGCGAAATGGCGGCTTTGTGCGGGAGATCTTCGGATCTGCCGGGTTCCTGGTTTCCCGGTCTTGCAGACCCGCACATAGCTGCCACCCATCATCTGCAAGTGATGTCGGTAGCTCCTAATGAACAATCAGGAGTTTCACCATGATCAAACCTACGCCCAATCCGCCGGACACCGATCCGGTGTCTCCGTACGAACCCGATTCAAAGAAGCTCAATGAGGCCGCCGAGCGGGCTCTGAACTTCCACTTCCCGTCGAATGCCGACATCAAAGCCGCCGCACGCACGCCCAGCACCCTATTTTCCGTGAACTCGCAGGCTACTAACGAAACCCTGATGGTTTTTTTGGTCGAGACGCTGGCCTCGGTCGATGTGATGGTCCATCAGTTGGTGGATCATCTGGAAGGTGGGTCGCGCTACGCCCTGCTGGGCATTTCAAACAGCATCATGGTGGCGGAGATCACGGCGAACCGGGTGCTGGATAAGATTGATCTGCCCAAGTAGGTGCGGGCTGCTGGGGTGAGTGGATAACTGACGTTGGGCTGTGCAGCGGTCCCTTTTTTGGGGCCGCTTCGCGCCCCAGCGGGAGCAAGCTCCCTCGCCACAGATTGTTCACGGCCACGAGCAGAATTGTGTTTCGGTGGCCATTCAGCCATTGGGCGGCAGCTCTCGGGTGGTCCGTTGCAGGGGGCTGTGGTTCTGGCCGGCGGGAATCGACAGGGTCGCCCGCAGCCCGCCTTCCGGTGGATTGACCAGGGTAATCCGCCCACCCAGCCGCGTCGCGATGGTGTTGACGATGGCCAGCCCCAAGCCCGCGCCTCCGGTATTTCCACGGCTGTAAAAGCGTTCGAACAACCGTGCGCGATCCGCTTCGTCGATGCCCGGCCCCTGGTCCTGGACGCTCAAGTTGTAGAACCCGTCGTCCTGGCTCAGTTGCACGGTGATGACGCCATGCTCCGGCGAAAAATTCGCCGCGTTGGTGACCAGGTTATTCAGGGCGATATCGATGGCGCCGGCATCGGCGAGGACTTTGAAAGGCCGGTCTTCGGCGTCGAAAGCCAGTTCCAGGTTCCTGCTCAGTAGCCAGGGTGTGAGCTGGGCCAGGCTGGCGCGTACGGTTTCACTCAAGTCGATGCTGTGCAGCAACGGCGCCACGGCCTTGGGTTCGAGACGCGCCATGGTCAGCAACTGATTGACCAGACGGCTGGCGCGGTCGACCCCGGCAATCAGAAACGCGAGGGACTCACGACGTTCCTGTTCTGTGCCAGCCTCCTGCAGGTTTTGTGCATGCACCCGCAACACGGCCAGCGGCGTGCGTAATTCGTGGGCGGCGTCGGCGATGAAGCGCCGCTCACGGCCAAGCACCTCTTGAATTTGCGCGAGCATGCGATTGAGCGCTGCTTGCATCGGTTCCAGTTCGCTGGGCAACGGGGTCAGTTGCAACGGCTCCAGAGAGCCGCTGTGCCGTGCCCGCAACGTTGCTGCCATATCGGCCAGGGGTTTGAGCCCCCAGCCGATGGCCAGCCAGACCATGGCCGCCAGTATCAGGCTGCCCAGCACATTGGGCCACAGGGTATGGCGCACGATCCGGTCTACCAGGTCCGCACGCACATCGTCCCGTTCACCGACCCAGATGCGCAGATCATTCTGTTTGTCTTCGAGCATGAACACCCGCCAATGGCGGTTGTGCAGATCCACCACATCGCTGAAACCGGATTTCGTCGGCGGTGCCGTGAAGGGGGGCGCACTGGCGGTGTGCACCAGCACTTCGCCCTTGCGATTCCACACCTGAAAGGCAATTTTGCTTTCATAGGGATGACCATCGACTCTCGGCACCGCTTCACTCAAGGCCTTGTTGAACGCTTGATACAGTTCGGCGTGTTCACTGCTGGCCAGCGGCATGCGCATCACACCCTGCAGCAGTCGGGCGTTCTGTGCCAGTTGGGCGTCGTAGACTTCGGCAATTTCGTGATTGCTGTCGTGCAGGTTGAACACGCTGATGATCGCCAGGCCTGTCAGCATCAGGCCGATGATCAGCGTCAGGGTGCGACGCCGGATTGAAGTCATCGACGCTCCTCCACCAGATAACCCACCCCGCGGATGGTGCGGATCAGGTCGGTGGAGAACTTCTTGCGCAGGTGATGGATATGCACTTCCAGGGTGTTGCTTTCGGCTTCTTCGTTCCAGCCGTAAAGCAGTTGCATCAGGTGATCGCGGGTCATGACCCGGCCCGGAGGCGAGAGCAATTCATGGAGCAGTTGATATTCCTTGGGCGTCAGCGCCACCGGCTCACCCTGATAACTGACTTGCTGGGTGCCGGGGTTCAGTCTGATGCCGGCGTGTTCGATCAGCACTTGGGCGCGACCGGCACTACGGCGCAACAAGGCCCGTAGGCGAGCCTTGAGTTCGGCCAGGTCGAAGGGCTTGATCAGGTAATCGTCGGCGCCGGCATCCAGCCCGGCGATGCGGTCTTCGGTGGCATCCCGGGCGGTGAGGATCAGTACCGGCAGGTTCGAGCCGCTGGCCCGCAAGCGGCGCAACACTTCCAGACCGTCCATGCGCGGCAGGCCGAGGTCGAGCACGGCCACATCAAACGTTTCGCTGAGCAGTGAATGCAAGGCGTTGCTACCGTCCTGCAGCCAGTCGACGGTGTAACCCTCACGACCCAGGGCCTGATGAATGCCCTCGCCAAGGGCTACGTCATCCTCTATCAGTAATAAGCGCACACGGACTCCTGTCAGTCGAGTTTCTTGTTCACGTCCACCAGTAACGCTTCGATCTCTTTGCGGCGCCCGGCATCGGCGCTTTCCCGACCAGGACGCGGTGCAGCTTGCAGGGCTTTTTGCAGTGCTTCCCTGGCTTCACCATAGCGCTTTTGACGGTAAAGATGATCGCCCCAGAAGTACAGGCTGTCGATGCCGGTCGGGTTCAGCTGCAAAGCCTGCTTTAACAGTTGTTCGGCCTTGTCGGCATCGCCGAAACCAATGGGCCAGCCGGGCACGCGATCATACAACGCCGCAAGGCTGGTGTAGGCCGAGCCTTGCAGGGCCTTGGGGTCGATGGTGAGGGCTTTCTCCAGATCGACTTTGGCGGCCTTGGCTTTGCTCAGGGCGCCGAGGCCACCCTGGGCTCCGGCCCAACTGCTGGTGACAATGCCGGACCAGATCCACGCTTCGGCCAGGGATTGGCGTTCCTGGGTGAACGCCGAGGCCTGGGTCGCGAGTTTTTCGAAGGCCGCAGTGCGCTGTTCGGCGGGCAATTCATATTGAATGTGCGCCCAACTTTGCTGAATGCCATTGAGGCGCTGCTGATCGGCTGCGTCCAGCGCCCAGACGCTTTGGCTCAACGCCGCGAGCAGCAAGCAAGTGACGATTCTTTTCATGGTTTGAGGCTCTCGTTATCGGGCTTCTGACTGAGGCGACGGATCAGCGGCAACTGCTTGCGCAAGCCACGGTCCACCAGATGCGGCAACAGACTGTTCAGGCGCACGAAAAAGCGTTCCGGCCAGCCCAGGTACAAATCGCGCCGGTCACCGGCAATCGCGTGGATGACCGCCGTGGCAACGGTTTGCGGGTCGTCGACATTGGCTTTGAGCGCATCGTTCAGCGCCTGGGCCGCCGGACTGTTCATGCTGGTGTGGGTCGCCCGAGGGGCAACGTAAAGCACGCTGATCCGGGTGTCGGCCAGTTCCCGGCGCAGGGCTTCGGAGAAACCGCGCAGGGCAAACTTGGTGGCGCAATAGCTGGCGTAACCGGGGTAGCCGATGGAACCGTAGGTCGAGCCGACGTTCACCACCATGGCACTCTCGGCCTGCTTGAGCAGCGGCAGCAACAGCCTGGTCAGGCAGATCGGCGCGCTGACGTTCACTGCCAGCATGGCGTTGATCTCGCTGTCATCGAGCTGCTCGAGCATGGCGAAATGGTTGACGCCCGCGGCATTGATCAGCAGGTTGATACCGCCGATGGCCTCGGCCGCGGCCAGCACTTTGCGCCGGTCGTCGGGCAAGGTCAGGTCCGCATCGACCCAACGCAACTGCTCCGGGTAGCGTTCGAGCAAGGGTTCCAGCGACTCCCGGTTCCGGGCCACGGCCAATACTTGCGCATTACTGGCACACAGGGTGCTGGCGATGGCCAGACCGATGCCGCCGCTGGCTCCGGTCAACACCACGCGAGCCTCAGACGGGCGCATGCAGATTCTCCCCATCGCGGGGCAGGCCGCGGAACATGTCGGTGTAGAGCTTGTACACGACCTTCGAGGCATGAATCACCGCGGCTTGGTCCGCCGGGTCTTCGAGTGTGTTCATCAGCCGACGGTAGGTCTGCATGTGTTCGATATCCAGCGAGCCGTGGGAGCTCAGGTAGCTGAAGGCGGTTTCTGGCAGCGCCAGGCGTTCGCGGATGCTGCCGGCCGCGTGGGTGGCCAGGGCAATGCTGGTGCCTTCCAGCACGTTGACCATGCCGAACAGGCCGACCGGGTTGTCTCGGGCAATCAGGTCGTAGAGGAAGCTGACCATCAACTCGATCGGCAGCGATGGACGACCGTCACGCACCGCCTCTTTGTCGCCGCCACAGGCCTCGATGTCGTCGAGTACCCATTGCTCGTGGCCGTATTCCTCGTCGATGTACTCGCACACCGCTTTGCGCAGCCATTCCAGCCGCTGCGGCAGACGTGCGCCGCACGCCATCATCAACGGCACGGTATGGCGTACGTGGTAGTAGGCCTGGGCGAGGAAGGCACGGTAGCTGTCCAGGCTGACCTTACCCTCAAGGGCATCGCGGATGATCGGCAGGTTGAACAACTCGTGGCGTTCTTGCAGGGTGGCTTCTTGCAGGGTGTCGAAAAAACTCATGATGCGGATTCCTCGGAAAAAACGGATTCAGTGAGCTGCGCCCGGTAACGTTCGACGATGGCGTCGCGGCGCGGTCGGCCATTGGCGGTCAGCAAGCCGTTGGCGGCGGTGAACGGCTGATCGAGACGGGTCCAGTGATGAACCTGGGCGTAATCGGGCAAGGCCTCGTTGGCCTGGGCCACGGCGGCGGTCAGTTCGTCGTCGGTGCAGTCCGGCCGATGGGGCCAGAGCAGGGCGTGGTTGGTTGGCATCGCTTCGCCGTAGACGAACGCCTGAGCGATGTGGCGACGCTGGGTGAGTTCGGCCTCGACCCATTCCGGGTTGACGTTGCGGCCGAAACTGGTGATGAACTGATGTTTCTTGCGCCCGTTGAGGTAGAGAAAACCTTCCGGGTCGAACTCACCGAGATCGCCGGTCGGCCACCATTCATCGTGGTAGGGCGCTTGCCCCAGATAGCCGAGCAGGGTCGAGCCCTTGACCAGCACTTCGCCGTCGTCGGCCAGGCGAATCCCGACATGGGGCAGGGGCCTACCGACACTGCCGGGGCGGTGTGCTCCCGGGCGATTGAGGCACACCACCGACGCGCATTCCGACAACCCGTAACCCTCGTATACCGGCATGCCGATGCGTTGCGCACGATGCAGCAGTTCTTCGCAAACCCGCGCACCGCCCACAGCGGCAAATCGCAGCGATTGGGGGTTGAACGCTTTTTGCTCGGCGGCGCTGACCAACATCAGCAGCAACTGTGGCACCAGGATCAAACTCTCGGGCGCGCGGGAGGCCAGACACCCCAGCAACCGCGGCACATCGACACCGCTGGCACCCTGAATGCCCAGGTTTTTCTGGCTTGGCACGCTCAGGGTCGCACCGGCATACAACGCGGCATAACAACCGAGGTTTTCCAGCAGAATCGCCAGGGGCAGCAGCGCCAGGTGATGCCGTGGATTGGTGGGTTTGCTTGCCTGATCCAGTTCACGGGCCACCCGCAAAAGGCTCTCGGCGCTCAGGCACACGCCTTTTGGCGTACCGGTGGTGCCTGAGGTGAAGGTCAGTTTGGCGGTGCCTGCGGGTATCCGGTTCGGACCGCTGAAGGTGCGACGCCAGAATTCGCCGGTCTTCTCGTAGCCGGCCGCCTGCAGTTCGGCTTCCAGTTCCGGTTCGGCAATCACCCGTTCGGCCTGGCTCTGTTCCAGGCAATGACTGCGTTGTGCCGGGCTGAAGAAGGGCGGCAACGTCAGGCAGGTCAGGCCTTCGAACAGTACGGCCAGGTCCCAGAGCATCGCCTCGGTGCCGTTGTCCAGGGCCAGCGCGACCACTTTGACGTGCTCATCGCGCAGACGCTGTTGGCGATACATGACCTCGGCGTACAGCGTGGCGTAGTCCAGTTTCAACTGATCGCCCCACAAGGCAATCGTGCTGCTTTTGTGTTCGGCGTGATGGCGCAGGGTTTGTTTGAAACGCTCCATTTCAGGCGACATGGCTGGGCTCCTCAAGGGACGCCGGCAACCCCAGGCGATTGAACAGACCGATGTTGCGCAAATGGATGAAACCGGCGCGGATGTTGCCGACATGCACCCATGGCTGACTCTCGTAATAACTGCCCCAGTGGTGACGGTCGTCGCCCAGCCGCGCAGGATCGGCGGCGCAGAGTGTCACCGGCTTCAAGCCCAGGCGATGAAAACTGTTCACCAGCCCGATGTTGCCGGTGAACGCCACCCATTCCAGCCCGCCCATGGCCAACAGGTAGGTGATGGCGATGATGCTCAGACGAGCGCTGCCGGTATCGCTGGCGGCAAGGTTCCCGACCTCGACAATACCGGCCCGGTCCACGGGTTGGCCGGCAGCGTCGCTGATCAGCGGATCGATTGCCTCGTCCAGATAACGCTCCAGAAACAAGGAGTCGGCACCGGCCAGTCGTACGCCAGCCACCGCACACAGCGTGCCTGACGCATCGCTCATGCCGAACAGCTGCGGCATGAATTGGCGGATGTCGGCGCCGTGGGCCTTTCGAAAACGCTGCTGGATAAAAGCTTCGAAGACCGGACGCTGGGGGTCGTCCGGCAAGGCTCTGGCCAGACTCATCTGCGGGGTTTCGGCTTGGCCGAAGTGCAGGGGCAGAGGGATGTTCCAGTCGAAATCGGGCATGGGCAAGAACGCCTCCCTGAGTAAGTTTGGGAGGAGTATCAAAGGCAATTCTTAACGGAGTCTGAAGGTGGACCTTCAGATTGTCTTAAGACTGGACGGGCAGGGTGGCGCCGGTCGGTTCGACGAAACCGGATCCGGGCTGCACGACTGAGTCGGCAGCCGCCACTGATCTCCACGAGGCACTGTATGACCCGAGATTCAGCAGTACATCGGTATGGAAAACTCTCGATTACCTTGCACTGGTTGATGCTGGCGCTGTTCGTCGGCGTTTATGGTTGCATCGAGATCAAAGGATTGCTGCCCCGTGGGCATGCCTTGAAGGGCCTGTTTCTGGGGCTGCACGGCGTATTCGGGTTGAGCATTTTTGCGCTGGTCTGGGTTCGCTTGCTCGGGCGCCTCACCCCTCGGCCCCCGATTACACCGGCCCCGCCCACCTGGCAGACCGGCGTCTCGCACCTCATGCACTTGGCGTTGTATGTACTGATGATCGCAACGCCGCTATTGGCCTGGTTGATGCTGGCCGCCGGTGGCAAGCCGATGCCGTATTTCGAGTTTTTCCTGCCGGCGCCCGTGGCGGTTGATCCGGTGCTGGCCAAGCAACTCAAGCATTGGCATGAATTGCTCGGCAGCACCGGCTATTGGTTGATTGGTTTGCATGCAGCGGCGGGTTTGCTCCATCACTATTGGGTCCGCGACAACACGCTCACGCGCATGCTGCCGGGGGGCTCTGGTGTGGGGGTCAATGAGCGTCAGCGATAATTCGGAATTGGGTGCTGGCCAAGCGTTCGCCATTTACCAGAATGTGCACCGCGTGCTGGCCGGCATAGTGCCTGCGGGTGGTCAGTTCCTTGATGTGCTGACTGCGGCTAATGGCTTCGCTGGCATTGTCGGACAGTGTGAGGGCTTTAAGTTTGAACACCTTTGCCGAGGTGCTGCCGTTGGCTTTGACATAATCGATAGCGTAATCGATCACCAATCGCTGACTGTCCGGGACCGTGGACTTCACTCTGAAAGACAGGGTGATTTTCTCACCCAGGCGAATCACCGCCGGTTCGACCTTCACGTCAATGATTTCAATCTCGGGCGTGCCGCCCGCGCCAATGATTGCCAGCGCCCGCTTGTTACCCTGTTTGATCAAACTGCGCAGGGCGTGTCTGGCGATCCACGCTGTGTGCTTGTTTTCCAGTGACCAACCCTCGATCAGCGCCAGCACCCACTCGGGATGATCCTTGGTGATGTCGTTGAGGTGATTGGCCACGGATTTGCGCACGTAGAGGCTGTCGTCGGCCTTGAGGTTGTCGAGGATCGCAGCCGCCAGTGTCGGGTCGGCCTGGACCGGCTCAAGGCGGAACGACCATGGCAGGCGTGGTCGGCTGCCTTCGCTGGCCAGGCGCCGGACGTGTTCGTTTTCATCCAGCGACCAATCGTGCATCAGCGCCAACGAGCGTTCGATATCGCTGCGCAGGAAGTGCCGGATGGCGAATTCCGATGAGCCGAAGGCTGTGAAATATTTGAGCGCATTCATCGACAGATCGAACGTATGAGCGCCGTAGGTCGCGACGTAATGCGGCAAAAACATGCTGACGAAGGCGCTGTTCAGGCGCGGGGCGAGGGCGCGCAGAACGTCCAGGGATTCTTCATAACCGAGCGGCAACACCGCGTGCAGGCATTCACTGACGCGGGCCATGCGTTGCATGACTGACAACTCCGCCAGACCGGTTTTGGCCAGTTTCAGGAAGGCCTTGGCATCGAATTCGGGGTAGACCGCCGTCATCTCGGTGGCGATGTGCGCGAGGCGTTCGGCGTTGAAGATTTCCTTCAGGGCGGGGGAGGTTTGGTCAGCCATTGTGGGGTCCTTGCCAAGTGATCGTTCCCACGCTCTGCGTGGGAATGCATCCCGTGACGCTCTGCGTCACATTTCAAGAGCGGACGCAGAGCGTCCATGGCGGCATTCCCACGCAGAGCGTGGGAACGATCCGGTTCAAACCTTACCCGCTTCCTCCTCCAACTGATCCGACTCAAACAGTTTTGCCAGTTCCGCCCGCGCTTCCTGAGCGGTCTGCATCAGCTTGGCCGCATCGTCATACACCGCGTGCTGGGCTTCCAGCACCTGTTCATCGTGATGGGTGAAACGCTTGATCCGCGCATCTGCCTGGGCCTGGGTCAACCCTAGTCCAACCAGGGTCCGCCGGGTCATTTCCAGGCTGGAGTAATAGGTTTCCCGCACCGCTTCAGCCCCGACATCCACCAACCGGTGCACATGCTGACGGTTACGGGCGCGGGCGATGATTTTGATGTGCGGATAGAGCTTGTGCACCAGCTCGGCCGTCTTGATGTTGGTCTCTGGATCATCGGTGGCGATCACGAAAAACTCCGCTTGCCCGACCTTGGCCGCGCTGAGAATTTCCGCACGCATCGGGTCGCCGTAGAACACCGGCACGCCACCGAAGCTGCGGGACAGTTCGATGGTTTCCACCGATGTGTCGAGGGCGACGAACTTGATGTTCTGCGCCCGCAGAATCCGCGCCACGATCTGCCCCATACGGCCCATGCCGGCGATCACCACGCGTGGCGTGTCGGTGTCGATTTCGCGAAACTTCTGCGGCACCTCTACCGGTTGAACCTTGGGTTTGACCAGGCGTGCGCAGGCCAGCAACAACAGCGGTGTCAGTGCCATCGACAGGGTGATGGTCAGCACCAGCAAGTCGTACAGGCGCGGCTCGAACAAGCCCTGATCCCGGCCGATCTTGAACACCACAAAGGCAAACTCACCACCGGCCGCCAGCACAATCCCCAAACGAATCGCATTGACTTTGCCCAAACCTCCGGCCAATCGACCGACCACAAACAGCAGCGGCAACTTGAGGGCGATCAGCAGCACGGTCAGCCCCAACACCGCGACTGGCGCGCTCAACAGCAGACTCAAATTGGCACCCATGCCGACGCTGATGAAAAACAGCCCCAGCAGCAGGCCCTTGAACGGCTCGATCTGCGCTTCCAGTTCGTGGCGGTATTCGGAGTCCGCCAGCAGCAAACCGGCGAGGAACGCGCCGAGTGCCATGGACACGCCGACCAGGTCCATCAACCACGCCGTACCGATCACCACCAGCAATGCGGTGGCGGTGGACACCTCCGGCAAGCCAGTCTTGGCCACCACGCGAAACACCGGGCGCAACAGATAACGCCCGCCGATCACCACCACCGCAATGCTGCCCAGAACCCGCAAACCATGGTTCAAATCTTCGGCGCCACTGGTGGTGTGATCGCCGCCGGCCAGTAGCGGCACCATCGCGATCAGCGGGATCGCGGCGATGTCCTGGAACAGCAAAATCGCGAACGCCAACCGCCCATGAGGGCTGGTCAGTTCCTTGCGCTCGGCCAGGCTTTGCAAACCAAATGCAGTAGACGACAACGCCAGGCCCAGGCCCAATACGATGGCACTGTTCAGGGATTGGCCGAACACGAACAACGCCAGTACGCCAATCACCGAACCGGTCAACAGCACCTGCGCAAGGCCCACGCCGAACACCGACTTGCGCATCACCCACAAACGTCGCGGCGACAGCTCAAGACCGATGATGAACAGCAACAACACCACCCCGAGTTCGGAGATGTGGCTGACGCTTTGCGGGTTGCCGATCAAGCCCAGCACCGACGGCCCGATGATCACCCCGGCAAACAGATAGCCGAGCACCGCCCCCAATTGCAGGCGTTTGGCCAAGGGCACGGTGAGCACCGCCGCGAACAAAAAGACGACAGCGGCTTGCAACAGGTTGCCTTCGTGGGGCATGGCGAAACTCCAGGGTGTGGCAGGCGAGAGCGGCGCTCGCCCGATTTTCAGCGGGGCGTCAGGATAAAGGCTGGCGTCCTTTCAGTCAGCAAGGAGGTTGCTGATCGAGCTCACGGCTCAGTGGGGCCATTGTTCGAGCAGGATCGAAACGAACTTCTCCGCCGCCGGCGATAACGATGCGCCCCGACGGTACACCAGGCCGAGTGTCCGGTTCACCACAGGATCGGTGAGCGGAATGCTCACCAGCGTCGGGTGATCCGCCGCCGGCATCGCAAGGCTCGGCATCGCAGAAACCCCCAGACCGGCTTCGACCATGCCCAGCGAGGTGGACAAATGCTGTACCTCATAAAACCACTGCGGACGCCAGCTCAGGCCCGACAGGGCGTGGTCCAGCAACATGCGGTTGCCGCTCAGGCGTCCGACGCCAATCAACCGGTAATCGCTCAGTTCTGACCAGGTCACGGACGTCCGCTGGGCCAGTTCATGGTCACGACGGCAGGCCAGGACGAAGGGTTCGTTGACCAGTGAAACGAATTCGATGTCCGGGTGCTGGCCGCTCATCATGTTGATGCCGAAGTCGGCCTCCCCCCGCAACACCGCTTCGAGCCCTTCATTGGCGCTGAGGTCGAGCAGACGGATGCGGATTTTCGGGTAACGCTCGTTATAAAGACGAATCACTGACGGCAGAAAGTAAAACGCAGCGGTTGGAATGCAGGCCAGGGTCACCTGACCGATTTGCCGTTCGGCCAGCTCACGGATGTTCAGGATCGAGTCGTCGAAGTCATCCAGCAATCGGCGAGCCTTGGGCAGGAAATCGCGGCCGACGCTGGTCAGGCTGACCTTGCGCGTGGTTCGGTCGAGCAACGTAGTCCCCAAACCCTCCTCAAGTTTTTTTATCCGTCGGCTCAAGGCCGGTTGTGACAGATGCAGTGCGTCGGCAGCCTCGTGAAAACTCCCCAGTTCGGCGATTTTCACGAAAGATCGGATGTCCTGGAGCTCGTATTCCATGTTTTATCTCGTCGGGAAGTGCGTTGAACTGCGTTCTGAACGTTAAAACTTTCTTTTGTGAAGCGCAATAATTGCTCCGATCTTTGCATTGGAAACACAATTACATCCCTGTCACTCTTGTTTGCAAGACATCAATTACCCCGATTGATTAACAAGAGCTAGTGGCCATGCAACGAATTCCTTGTGTCCTGATGCGCGGTGGTACCTCAAAGGGACCGGTATTTCTCGCCTGGGATCTACCTGTTTCGATTGAAGAGCGCGATGAAATATTGCTCTCGGTGATGGGCTCCGGTCACGAACTGGAGATCGACGGCATCGGCGGCGGCAGCCCGCAGACCAGCAAGGTCGCCATCGTCAGCCCGTCGTTGCATCCCGACGCTGATGTTGATTACCTGTTCGTTCAGGTCATGGTGTCCCAGCGTCGGGTGGATACCGCCCCGAACTGCGGCAACATGCTCTGTGCGGTTGGGCCGTTTGCCATCGAGCAGGGCCTGGTCAAGGCGACCGATGAACTGACTCGCGTGCGGATTCGCAATCTCAACACCGGCACCTTCGTCACCTCTGATGTGCAGACACCAAACGGCAAAGTCAGCTATGAAGGCGACACCGCCATCGATGGCGTGCCTGGCAGCGCGGCACCGGTTCAACTGACATTCCTTGACGCGGCGGGCAGCAAGACCGGCAAGCTGTTTCCAACCGGCAGCACCCAGGACTGGTTTGACGACATTCCGGTGACCTGCATCGACATGGCCATGCCGATGCTGATCATCGAGGCGCGTCACTTGGGCAAACGCGGCGATGAAACTCCGGCCGAGCTGGACGCCGACAAAGACTTTCTGCAGCGCCTCGAAGCCCTGCGTTTGCGGGCCGGCATGGCTATGGGGCTGGGCGATGTCAGCGACAAGGTCATCCCCAAGCCGGTGCTGGTATCGAAGGCCAAGGCCGGCGGCACGATTCAGGTTCGCTACTTCATGCCGCACAACTGTCACCGTGCGCTGGCCATTACCGGCTCCATCGGTCTGGCCACGGCCTGTGTCAGCGAAGGCAGTGTGGTCGCGCAGATGCTCGGCAATACTGGCGGGCCGCGTCTGCAACAGGTGCGAATCGAGCATCCGAGCGGCGGCATCGATGTCGTCTTGTCCTACACCGGTGAGAACGGTGAGACAATCCGCGCCTCTGTTGTTCGTACCGCCCGAAGGCTGTTTTCCGGCTTTGTATATGCCCCGGTTTCCCAACGGCTCGCCGGGTAGTCTTCCCGCGCAGTCACTGCAGTTTTTGCATCAGAACAATTCTAAAAAATGGGTGATGCCATGAAAATTGTTAAATCGCTCTATTTCCAGATCCTCTGCGCCGTGCTGCTGGGTGTTGTGGTCGGGCACTTCTGGGCCCAGCAGGCCATTGCCCTCAAGCCGCTGGGTGATGCCTTCATCAAACTGATCAAAATGATGATTGCGCCGGTCGTGTTCTGCACCATCGTCATCGGCATCGCCGGGATGAGCGACAAACGCTCCCTCGGTCGCTTGCTGAGCAAAACCATGCTGCTGTTTCTCGGTCTGACGGTGGTCAGCCTGATCATCGGCCTGGTCGCGGTCTACGTGTTCAAACCAGGCGTGGGCATGAACATCGATCCGAGCCAATTGAGCACAGCGGGCTTGTCTCAATACACCGAGTCCGCAGCGAAGCTTGGGGTGGTCGAGTTTTTCATGCACATCATCCCTGACACCTTTATCGGTGCATTCAGTAAAGGCGAAGTGCTGCCGGTGTTGTTTATCGCGGTGCTGTGCGGTTTCGCCCTGTCTTCCCTGGGCGAACGCGGCAAGCCAGTGCTGGATGTACTGGAAGCGGCGTCGCAGATGGTCTTCAAGATCTTTTCTTATCTGATGCGATTCGCGCCGATCGGTGCCTTCGGGGCACTGGCGTTCACCGTCGGACAGTACGGCATCACCTCGCTGGGTTCGCTGGCGAAGTTGATCATGACCTTGTACATCGCCTGCGCTTTCTTCGTCTTCGTGGTGCTCGGCAGCATTTGCCGCGCCCACGGCTTCAGCCTTTGGAAGCTGTTGCGTTATCTGCGCGAAGAGTTCCTGGTGGTGCTGGGCACGTCCTCCACCGAACCGGTCATGCCACGCATGCTGGAAAAACTCCAGGCGCTGGGTTGCAGCAAGGGTGTGGTGGGGCTGGTGTTGCCAACGGGGTACTCGTTCAACCTCGACGGTACGGCAATCTACCTGTCGCTGGCGGCGATTTTCATTGCCCAGGCCTGCAACATTGATCTGACCTTGAGCCAAACCTTGACCATGCTGGCGATCATGTTGCTGTCGTCCAAGGGCGCGGCAGGGGTGACGGGCAGCGGTTTCGTGGCCCTCGCTTCCACGCTCACGGTGATGCACGACATTCCACTGGCAGGCTTGGCGCTGTTGATCGGGATCGACCGGTTCATGTCTGAGGCGCGAGCCCTGACCAGCCTGGCGAGCAATGCCGTGGCGACGGTGGTGATCTCAATCTCCGAGAACGCCTGCGACCGTCAGGTCCTGCTCGATATCCTGGACGGTAAAAAACCGGCTGCCCCGGGTGAGGATCAAACCTGGGACCGCATCGGGACCACCGGTCACCTCTAGCATCGCGCAGCCGCTTCCACAACCTAACCTTTTTACTACCTCCCACCGGGCGTCGCTGATCGCGTCGCCTGGCGGGCTCGGGGTCGTTCGCCTGCGCATCGGCCACGCACTTCATAACAACAAGAGAGAGTTGCCCTATGCTCGCCTTACTCGGCTTGGCCATGGTGGTTGTGTTCACCTTCCTGATCATGACCAAACGTCTGTCACCCATCGTTGCGTTGACCGTTGTTCCGATTGTCTTTGCAGTGATCGGTGGCTTTGGTGGGACCACCGGCAAAATGATGCTCGACGGCCTGAAGATGGTCGCACCGTCGGCGGCACTGCTGCTGTTCGCGATTCTGTTTTTCGGTTTGATGATCGACTCGGGGTTGTTCGATCCGCTGATCCGCAAGATTCTCAAGCGGGTCAACGGCGACCCGATGAAAATTGCGGTCGGCACTGCGCTGCTGTCGCTGACGGTCGCCCTGGACGGTGACGGCACCACCACTTACATGATCACCTGCGCGGCAATGTTGCCGTTGTACAAGCGCATCGGTATGAACCCGATGATTCTGGCGACCATTTCAATGCTGGCGTTGAGCATCATGAGCGGCATGACCCCTTGGGGCGGCCCGGCGACCCGGGCGATTGCCGCGTTGGGGCTGGATGCCGGGGCGTACTTTGTTCCGTTGTTGCCGACCATGATCGGTGGTGCCGCGTGGGTGGTGTTCACTGCGTTCCTGCTGGGCCGCGCCGAGCGTAAACGCATCGGTAATACCCAACTGCAGAGCGGTGGCGGCGATTGCTACATCAAGGCGATTCTTGAGGATACGCCGCACAAGCGCCCGAAACTGGCCTACGTCAACCTGTTGCTGGTGACTGCGGTGATGGTCGCGCTGGTGATGGGGCTCATGCACTCGGCAATCCTGTTTCTGATTGGCTTCGTGCTGGCGCTGATGATCAACTACCCGCAACTGGACATTCAAAAAGAACGCATCCTCGCGCACTCCGGCAACGCCATGACCGTGGTGCTGCTGGTATTCGCGGCCGGTATCTTCGCCGGGATTTTCTCCGGAACCAAAATGGTCGACGCTCTGGCGCAAACCCTGGTGGACTGGATTCCACCGTCCTGGGGGCACCTGTTCCCGTTGGTGGTGGCGATCACCAGCATGCCATTGACCTTCGTGCTGTCCAATGATGCTTATTACTTCGGCGTGGTGCCGATCCTCGCTAACGCGGCGGCAGCCTATGGGATCGACCCGGTGGAAATCGCCCGGGCGTCGATTCTTGGCCAACCGGTGCACTTGATGAGCCCGCTGGTGGCCTCGACCCTGTTGCTGGTGGGGATGGTCGATCGCGACCTCGGCGACTTCCAGCGCGCCACCGTCAAATGGGCGGTGCTCACTTCCTTGGTAATCACAGCTTTAGCCCTGCTGACGGGCGCCTTGACGCTGTTCTCCTGATTCATCCCTGACTCGCCACTTGACAGAGCTTCACGTGTCGATGGCGGAGGCGCGGTCTCGTGCATCCTTAAAACAACAATATGAGTAGTTCGACATGACCCACTTTCTGACTCGCAGGGCTCTTCTTCCGCTTCTGGGTGTGTTGCCGATGGCCACTGCCGGTGCGAGTGATTTCATCGACGACAGCAAGTTGAAGCTGCAACTGCGCAACGTCTATTTCAACGAAAACTTTCGCGATGAACATGGCTTGAGCGCGCGCTCCGCCAGAACCGCCAAAAGTGAGCGCACCGAGTGGGCCCAGGGTTTCCTGCTGGATTTCCAGTCGGGGTTCACCCCCGGCACTATCGGTTTCGGGGTCGACGCATTGGGCCTGCTGGGTGTCAAACTCGATTCCGGGCGTGGCCGCAGTGGCACCGGTCTGTTGCCGGTACACAATGACGGTCGCGCCGCCGACGAGTTCGCCAGTGCCGGGGCTGCGGCCAAGGTCAAACTGGCCAAGACCACCCTCAAATACGGCACCCTGCTGCCCAAAACTCCGGTGCTGATCTATAACGATGCGCGTTTGCTGCCGCAAACCTATGAGGGAGGACAAGTCAGCAGCACCGACATCGAAAACCTGACCCTGACTGGCGGTCATCTGGACCGATTCAAACTGCGCGATTCGACCGACAGCGTGTCGATCGTTCCTGACGGTTATTCAGGCGACAAAGGTGGCGATTTCACCTACGCCGGTGGTGATTACAAACTCGGCAAGAACACCCGTCTGAGTTACTTCTACGGTGAACTGGAGAATTTCTATCGCCAGAACTTCGCCGGCATCCAGCACGATCTGCCATTGGGCCCCGGGGTGTTGACCGGCGACTTGCGTTATTTCAACAGCAATGACGCGGGCCGTGCCTACGCCTCGAAAATCGATAACGACATGCTCAGCGGTCAGCTGTCCTACGCGGTGGCGGGGCACACCTTTGGTGGCGGTTATCAACAACTCAGCGGTGACGCCGGGCTGCCGTACGTCAGCGGTGCGACGGTGTACTCGTTCAGCAACGTCGGCATCGGCAAGTTCATCGAAGAGGACGAGAAGACCTGGATGCTCAGTTACGGTTACGACTTTGCACCGGTGGGCGTGCCTGGGTTGACGTTCATGACCCGTTATCTCAAAGGCAACGATGGCAAGTCCGACACCAATATCAAAGAGTCCGAACGCGACACAGAACTGGCCTATGTGGTCCAGAGCGGCACATTCAAGGGGCTTGGCGTGAAACTGCGCAACTATGTCTACCGTTCGGACTTCGCGCGCGGACGTGACAGCAATCGGATCTATTTCACCTACGACATTGCTCTCTGGTAATGGCACCGAGGCGCTCGCAGCAGGCAGCGAGCGCCTTTTCAGTTAGCCGTGCAGATCGCTTGGCGAAGGAACCCGGATATGTCATTTAAACGAAAAATACTGCTGCTCACGTTACTGCCCGTGGTGTTGTTCGCAGTGGTACTGAGTATCACCACCAGCAAGATTCTACTGTCATTGGCGGATCGGGAAGTCACGCAAACCCGCGATCGGTTGCTGGCCGAGAGTCGGGCCAGGCTCGAAGATTATGCAAGCATCGCTCGAAGCTCCATAGCAGGATTGTATAACAACGCAAACAGTGGCGACCTGCAAAGTCGGGCCCTGGCTATCAGCCAACTGTCGAAAATGAAGTATGGCGATGACGGCTACTTCATCGGCTACGACAGTCAAGTCGTGCGCCTGTTTCGCGGTGAAAGCAGCGATGGGGTGGGCACCAACATGAGCGATCGCAAGGACCGCGATGGGGTTTATCTGAACCGCGAGATGGTCGCGGCAGCAAAGAATGACTCTCACTACGTCAACTACGCCGGGTCCTTGGTCAATACCGACAAAGTAGTGCCGAAACTGGCCTACAGTTTTTTCCTGCCCAAATGGGACATGGTAGTGGTCACTGCCGTCAATCTGGACAGCATTGAAATCCAGGTGGCGCAGGTTCGTGCGGACATTGACCGGCGGGTGAGCAGTATTGTTTACGGGATCGTCATTGTGGCCGTGGTGTTGCTGGCAGTTATTGGCGTATTGGCGCTGCTATTGGTCAATGCCAGCCTGCGACCGCTGACATTGATCCGCGACAGTCTTAACGAGATTGCTGCCGGTGAGGGGGATTTGACCCGACGCTTACCCGTCGGTAGCCAGGATGAGTTCGGCCAGTTGGCCGGTTCATTCAACGCTTTTATAAGCAAAATTCACGGGTTGGTCAGTCAAATAGCGGCAATGACTGGGCAATTGAGCAACGCTGTCGGGCAAGTGGCCAATCAGACCCGGCACATGGACCTGGCCATGGAGCAGCAGCGTCAGGAGACAGATCAAGTAGCGGCGGCGATCAATCAAATGTCGTCGGCGGCGCAGGAAGTGGCGGTCAGTGCTCAGAGTGCATCGGACGCAGCCATCGAAACCGATCAGCAGACGCGACGCGCCCGACAAGTGGTCGATGGCAGCATTGCGCGTATTCAGGGGCTGACGTCGGACCTGGGACGCAGCGGCGTGTCTCTGGACAGCCTGCAAAGCGACGTTTCGGCGATTGTCACGGTGCTTGATGTCATTCGTTCGATTGCCGAACAGACTAATCTCCTGGCTCTGAATGCGGCCATCGAGGCCGCCCGTGCCGGTGACGCCGGGCGAGGTTTTGCGGTGGTTGCCGACGAGGTGCGTGCCCTTGCCAGTCGCACCCAGCAAAGCACCCAGGAAATCCAGGCGATGATCGAGCGCCTCAAGCGAGCCACCAGCACCGTCGTGACCTCGATGCGTCAATCCAGTGAAGCCGGGGAGGGCGCCAGCACTCAAGCTCATCAGGCCGGTGAGTGGCTGGGCAACATCGTCGAATTAATCGCCACTATCAACAGCATGAACGCGCACATCGCCAGTGCTGCGGAGGAGCAAACTTCGGTGGCGGAGGAGATCAACCGCAGCGTGCATCAAATCGCCCGGGCAATCGACAGTGTTGCCGATGAAACCCAGCGTGGCGTGCAGACGGTCAATGACCTCCACGGCATTGGGCGCGGCCTCGAAGTCCTGGTCAAACAGTTCAAGATCTGAGGCGCCTGCATCAGACCCGGCTCACCGTCTGACCGCCCAACCGATACTGATTATTGCCGCTGCGCTTAGCCTCATACATCGCCAGGTCGGCAATGTGAATCAAGCGGTCCATGCTCGGCGCATGGTCCGGGAACACCGCCACGCCGAGGCTGCTGCCGATGTGGCGCTGGTCGTTGCCGATGGTCACCGGTGGTGCGAGTTCGACGAAGATTTTCTGGCAGATGCTGCGGGCTTCGTCTTGCAGGCTGTTGCCTTGGGGAAGACCCTGGAGGATCACCACGAACTCATCACCACCGATTCGTGCGACGGTGTCGGTCGAGCGCAGAATCTTCTTCAAGCGTGTCGCGGTGGTGATCAGCACGCGGTCGCCGGCCGCATGGCCATAGTGGTCGTTGATTGCCTTGAAACCATTAAGGTCGACAAACACCAAGGCAACTCGCGTGGCGCTGATGCGGGCCTGTTCCAGCGCATCGGACAGGCGTTCTTCAAGCACCAGGCGATTGGGCAAACCGGTCAACGGGTCGTAATGGGCCAGGTGTTGCAGGTAACTGGCGGAAGCTTTTTCTTCGGTGATGTCGCGTACGACGCCCATCATCTTGATCGTTGCGTCATGGGCATTCTTGACCACGTTGCCGGTTTCCCGCAGCCAGCGGATGCTGCCGTCCGGCCAGACCACGCGGTATTCCTCGTCATGGTTCTCGCCGGTCTCCAGGCAACGCAGTTCTCCGGCGCGGACCTTCACCCGGTCGTCCGGGTGCACGCAGGCGCAGAACAGTGCGTAGGTGGGCGTCACCTCGCCGATCTTGAACCCGAACATGCCGTAGATCGCGTCCGACCAATAAAGCTTGTCGGTATCGACCTCCCAATCCCAGGTGCCGATGCGGGCGAAGTATTGGCTGCGTTTGAAGCGTTCGGCGTCGCCTTCCTGATGGATGCTTTGTCCCTCGGTGAGGCTGTCGATCAGCGCACGGCACTCGGCCAACTGCTTTTGCAGCGAACGATCGCGCCAGATCAGCGCGATGATCAGCGCAAAGGTCAGTGAGCCGATCGTGATATCGATCCAGAGCTGGCTCATTGAGGAATTGCGCTCATGGCGTATCGAACCGTGGGGGAGGTGGCCGGTATATTAAGGCTTTGTACGAAAACTGCCTGCGTGTCAATCATGCTGCGTTAGAAACAGGCTCGGAGTGCTCATTTACAACCCGTAAACTCCGCTTCTTCGCCTGTTTTTGCCTTGCCTGATCGCCACTCGGCGACTTTTCGTACAGACCCTGGCAAGCAGGAGGTGGGTCAGTGCGCCACTGACGGTTGGGTAGCGACCGAGACGGTGAAGGTCACGACAAACAGCACGACGAGTACCCAGAACATCACCATGACTGTCAGCATGACGACCTTCAGGCTTTGATAAAGCCAGCGCAACCAATGGCCTTCGGGTTTTGCTTCTGAGCGGGTTCTGAGTACGCCTTTCAAATAGAAGCCGAGGAGGGCCAGCAGTGCGCCATCAATCAACAGTGCAGGCAGGCCGGCTACGGGGAAAATGCTCTCCCACCGATAGAATGACGACCGGCTCAGGAACACCACATAACAAATGAGGCTTCCGTAGGGGATGGCTCTCCACCATTTACCGGCCAGCGCTCCGACCATCAGGCTCATAATCACCATGAACGGGTTGAGGAGAATATTGATCATCCACTCCAGTACGTTGGGGAAGTAGCCCGGGGAATGGACGCTGCGCCAGATGTGTTCAAACAGTTCAAACATTGTTCAGGATCCTGCCTTCTATGGAGTAAGTGGTGCTTCCGTGCCGCTGCACGGTATCGGCGTATTGTCGGGTTACATAAGTCCTGTTGTGTAAATTAGGGGCTGTACGAAAAGTCGCCGAGTGGTGATCAGGCAGTTTTCGTACAGAGCCTGGTTCACGACCACTGCCGGATACAGAGCGAAACGGTTGCCAATAGCCCGCATTTCTGGGAAAACGGCGCCCATCAAGCCCGCTCGGGCAAGCGCACAGATAGAGTGAATGTAATGAATGATGAATTGCAGGTAATCGACCTTGAAGTGGGCGACGGCAAAGCCGCCGTCAAAGGCGCGCTGATCACCACCCAATATCGCGGTTGGCTGGAAGACGGCACCGAATTCGATTCTTCCTACAACCGGGGTAAACCTTTCCAGTGCGTGATTGGCACGGGGCGGGTGATCAAGGGCTGGGACCAGGGAATCATGGGCATGCAGGTCGGCGGTAAACGCAAGCTGCTGGTGCCGGCGAATCTGGCCTATGGCGAGCGGTCTATGGGGGCGATTACGCCGAATTCGAATCTGATTTTCGAGATTGAATTGCTGGAAGTGTTGACGCGGGATGATTGATGGTTGTGTGAGCTGAGACGACAAAACCCGCTGTCTCTGTGAGGAGGCAGCGGGTTTTTTACGCTGAAGACCTGATCGGCTATTACTGCGGATCGGTGTTGTCCAGCGCCCGGTTCACGGTCAGTTCCCTTTGCTGATGGGCAAGTCAGGTGAATGTCTCAATATCATCAAGGGTGTCCGTCACAGTTCCTTCCAGGGAGGGGAATTTTTCCTTCACCTTCTCAAGGGCCGGGATTACGGCACCCATGTCCAGGTCAGCATGTCTGCGGGCTATGTGGCCGAGCGCGGTGATGGCAGATGCTGCAACCGATTCGGGCTCACTCTCGAGGTACTTCAGGCAGGTGCTCTGAGCCCAGGCCTTGTCTTGCTCATTCAGGCCGATAGAAATCAATGCGGCGACAACGTTGGTTTCTACGTCGCTAGCTAGAAGCCTCGTCGCTTCCTCATGGCTCATTGTTGGATCTTGGTAGAGAAGGCTCACTTTTTAACTTCCATCTCAGTTGTACCTACTCTCGCACCCCTATGAAGAGATCCAGTTCGGTCGGTAACTGCTCATTGAGAGCTATAGCGATTTGTTGGATTTGCTCGCCGGTTAGTAACCATTCTCCATCCGCGCTTTCTTCAAGACTTTTCCACCCAAGAACCCCCATTACCGCGACTTCAAACTCAGGTCGAACTGTAAAGTCGTATTTTAAGGAGTCATCTTCGTCATCACCTTTTAAAAACCCACTAATCCATAAAAACATAAGTAGCCTCTTAATTTATTTTGGGGTGGTTCTGCCGGGTTTTGCGGGGTCTATCCGTTCACCTGTTTCGTGGTTGAACTCGCCAAGATGCTTACCTTGACTGTCATACTTCTCTATTGCGCCTGTCTTACTGTCCCATTCATATATTCGCCCCTTTCTGTCTTTCCACCGGCTGCGCTTACTCCCCCCGCCCTGAACACTGCTTTTTGATTTAACAGGAAGGGCATCTGGAAATGCAGGCAATGCCAACGGCGGCCGATGGTACTTTATATCACCGCCGCCAGCAGATCTTGAAACCACAACATACAGCGGCTGCACACCGGAATCAGCCGGGAAAACAAGAATGAAGTCCTTGTACTCAGGCGGGTAGATCGGGTTGACGATGATGTTATCGGCCTGCTCGGTAGGCGGATAAATCCAGATCTGAGGCGCTTGTGGTGCCGCCTCTAGCGGGGGAATCCCTGAGGTGCTGGAGGGGTTAACAGATGGCGTCCATATCAGCGTTATTCCATCGCCAAAGTCAGCCACTTGGCGAGAACCCTGACTCTTGAACCGGACGACAGGAATCATTTCCCAGTCGCGGCGCTTCTGGGTGTTGTAGCCATAACCCTTCAAGGTGCCATCAGCTTGTTGCTCGACATGCAGTCGAACCCGTGTTCGGCCTACCTTGAGCGATTTGAGCTGTTCTTCTGTGTACAGGGAGCTGTCGCTCAAGCTCGACGGCCACAGCAATGCAACCATTCCGGCCAAGGCACCAGCTGCAACACCAGCCGTCACTATGCCTGCGCCAGCAGCACCCGTCCCGGTACCAGCAGTACCAACTCCGCCCAGAAATAGCGTTCCCAGTGCAGCAGGTAACGCGCTGCCACTGATTTTTTTGAGTGGGATGTTTCCCGCCGCATCCCTTTCGCGGCCACCCAGCAGGGAGAATTTTCCGTAGTCGGTCAGTTTCTCGACAGGCACGAACCCGGCTGGGCTGTCGTGGTTGATTACGCCGTCGGGGAGGTTGCAGCTTTTGGCGAACACGCAACCCTTGACGCTGGATTGACCTAGCTGTTGAGGCTGCCTGACAAAACGGTCTTCATATGCCTGCTGCCGGGCCAACATGTCGTCATGGGATTTTTGTCTGGCTTCGCGCTCTGCCAGTTCAGTGGCGGTCATGTAGCGGCTGGTGATGTGGTGCCCGTCGCCTGACGGTGGGTTTTGAACCCGAGGTATGTCTGTTTTGCGAGCCATGAGCGTCCTTGTTCCATCTTTGAAAGCGATGCGGACGCTATATCAAAGGGCATTGGATAGATGTAGGACTGGTCTGAAACTCTGGTCGTTGTTACAAATGCTGCTTGTCGCTATGCACTTAGCTCAGACGGAAAAAACCGTCATCTCTTCTTACAGATATGGCGTTTTTTTTGGTTTTGTGGCGAGGGGGCTCATGGCAACAACTGTTTTTGCTGGAAGGCCTGATCCGCTGTTACCGCGATACAAGGCGATGTGGCCTGTTGCGCAGGCCAGAAATGATGCGTTGATTGTCAGGCCGTCATCGTGGGCAAGCCCACCCCTCAAGTCTAAACATACAAGCGGGCTTGCTCGCGAAGAACCATGACGCGGTCTGTCAGGCGTTCGGCAGATCAGTGAACAAAGGAATGCGCCCATTCAGGGAAGTGCGGTAGTGCCAGGTCAACCGGCCCAAATCAGGTTTCATCGCCAGGATCTCAACCAGCGTCGCGCGGGCAATGCTCAAGGCCAACACCTGCCCCGGACATTGATGACGGCCCGTGCCGAAAGTGAAGCTGCGACGGTTCGGACGGTCGAGCAGAAACGCATCGGGATCGTCATTAAGCTGCGGATCGCGATTGGCCGAGGCCAGCAGCACCAGAATAACGTCGCCGGGGTTCAGGCCTATGCCGTCGATTTCGCACGGTGCGGCGACGAAGCGGCGGGTGTTTTGCACCGACGGTTCGAAGCGCTGCACTTCGGCGATCAGGTCGTCAACGTGAGTCGAATCGAACGGTGGGTTTCGTCTAAACGCCAATAATGCATTACCGATCAGCCCGGCGGTGGCTTCATAGGTCTGGGAGAACAAACCGATCAGGTTGGCGATCAAGGTTTCAGGGTCGGTCGATGTCGTCGCGAAGCGCTGCCGGATACCGGCGAGCAGGGCGCTTCGGTTGCTCGGGTCGCCCAGAAGCTCGATGACATAACCCTTCAGCTGTTCCGCCGCGACATGGGCGGCTTCCAGTTGCGCCTGATCGCTGAGGGGCGACAGGCAGGCGACGAAGTCCGCTGTCAGCTCGCTGATGGCCCGGCCCTGAGCCGGAGAAAACCCCAGCAACGCCGCCACCACACAGACCGGCCCGCGAAACATCGCTGCGTACAACCCGTCGGCGCCGGGGGTGATCAAGCGAGCGCCGACCAATGCGTTAACCTCGTTCACATCAATCAACGCCAGCCCTGGCTCAATCGCCGCCCTCGGGCAACGCTGCCGCTCGCCTTCATTCATCCGCATCAACTGACTGAACACTTTTCCGGCCATACCTTGAGCAATCAATCGGGGCACCGGCTCATGGGCCGGCCGCACATGACAGTCCGGATGCGCCAGCACGGCGGCAACGGCTCGGGCGCTGCTGGCCACCCACAGTTTCAGTCCTTGATGAAAAACCAATCCACCCTCGGTACGCAATTGTGCGTAGTAGGGGTAGGGATCGGCATGAGTCGCAGCGATGATCGGGTCCATGGGTCGCAGCCTTATCGGTGGTTGGAAAGTGTTGCTACTATCTCCAGTCCGAGAGGGCCTTGATTCGTCCGGGAGCGAAATATGAACGCAGAACAACACGACATCGGCGTCTCTCAAGTGGCCGCAGCGATTGCCGAGCCTGCGCGGACGAAAATCCTCTGCTCGCTGATGGACGGTCACGCCCGCACCAGCACCGAGCTGGCGGCGGTTGCCGAAGTCAGCGCCTCGACTGCCAGCGCGCACTTGGCAAAACTCAAGGAGTTGGCGTTGGTGCGTTTGCACGTTCAGGGTCGTCACCGCTATTACAGCCTCGCGGACAAACGTGTGGCCCAGGCACTCGAAGCACTGATGGTGATCGGCCAGAACGCCGCGCCAACATTCAACCCGCGCACCCCGGACCGTCTGCAATTCGCCCGCACCTGCTACGACCACATGGCCGGTACGTTGGCAGTGGTGCTGCATGACCGGATGATCGACGCGGGGTGGTTACTGCAAACCGATGAGCAGGTTTATCGACTGAGCGACAGCGGTGAAGCGTTGTTTGACGGGTTGGGCATCGACGTCAAAGACCTCGGCACTTTGCGCCGCCGCTTCGCCTGCCCGTGCCTGGACTGGAGCATGCGCCGACCGCACCTGGGCGGTGCCTTGGGCGCGGCGTTGCTGCAAACGGCGATCAAGCGCAAATGGGTGACGCAGGACCTGGACAGTCGGGCACTGGCGTTAACTGCGGTGGGGCGCAAGGAACTCAGTGGCCGGTTCGCCGTTGAGTTGCCGGATCAGGTGACGACCGCAGAACCCGTGCCCACCGAGAACAGGCGCCGCGCGATAGCAAGGCCCGTGGCTTAGCGACTGGCCGAGGCCATGAGCACGCCAAAGCCTGCGAAGGTCACGCCCGAAACTTTCGCGGCCAGCCAGGAACCCTTGGGGCTCGACAACCAGCCTTTGGCGGCATTGGCGAGCAAGGCATAGCTGCCATGCACCAGGATCACCAGAATGGCGTAAGAGGCGACCAGTTTGAAGAACTGGGTGTAGAAATGCGCCGAAGTGTCGATGAATTGCGGGAACACCGCGAGAAAGAAAAACACCGCCTTGGGGTTCAGAAACTGTAACGAAGCCGCTTCAAGGAAGCGATAGCCGGGGCTTGAGGGCCGCGTTTCAAGCAGCGCGCTGAAGCGATCCGAGCGCCAGCTTTTGTAGCCCAGGTACAACAAATAGGCGGCTCCTGCGTATTTCAATGCGGTAAAGGCGTTCGCGGAGGTGCTGAGTATCAGGCCGACACTGGTGGCGCTGACGGCGGCGACGACAAACGCCCCCGACGCAATCCCCAGAATCCCCGGCACCGCTCCCGTCCAACCGTGGCGCACCGCGTTGGACAGGGTCAGGACCACGCCAGGCCCCGGGCTCAAAATGGTCAGGGTGGCGAAAAGTATAAAGAGTCCGTAGCTATTCATGTCTTGCTCCGTCAGGTGCCGTTGGCTGCGTGCTGGCAGATTGGCGGGACGACGGTGGCGTGACAAACGCTTTAATTAAAGCGCATAGGTGACTAAATTAGACGCATGATAAATCAACTACCGCCGCTTAATGCTGTTCGCGCCTTCGCCGTTGCTGCTCGTCATCAGAGCTTCAGCCTGGCGGCCGAAGAGCTGCATGTCAGCCACAGTGCTGTCAGCCGGCACATCAAATTGCTCGAGGAGTACCTGGGTGTGCTGCTATTCGAGCGGCGTATCCGTCAATCGGTGCTGACGCCGGCCGGCCAGCGTTTTTATGAGCAGGTCAGCGCCGGGTTGTCGCAGATCGCCAACGCCGCCGCTGCGCTCAAGCAACATGCCTCGCTGCCTACCGTGAAGATCAATGTCCGTCCATCCTTTGCCATGCTTTGGCTGACGCCCAGGCTGGCGGATTTCGTTGCGCAGCACCCAGACATCAAGCCGCAGGTGATCACCCAAACCCAGGCACCCGATCAGGCACGCGACGGGTTCGATATCGTCATTCGCCGTGGTCGTGACGACTGGGAACCGGCGATTGAGGCGCGAGCGCTCTTCGAAGACGAACTAGTGCTGGTCGCGGCGCCATCGCTGATCGAGCGCCTGCCACTTGAAGACCTCACATCTCTGAGCCGGCACACGTTACTGACTGTCAAGGCGCGTCGCGAAGACTGGCACAATTGGGCCATGCACTTTGGTCAAAGCCAGCCAGCCGCTCAGAAAACCCGGCAGTTTGATCACATGCACCTGGCGCTTCAGGCCGCCGTGGATGGACAGGGCATCGCACTGTGCCCGACCTCTTTGCTGGGCACCCACATTTCGAGCGGACGCCTGATCTGCCCGTTGCCCGAGTTGCGTATGCCGTTGCCGCGTTATTACTACGGTGTTGCGCCGGACGTGACGGCGCAGACACAGGTGTTCGTGGAGTGGTTGTTTGCCCATATTGCTCAGGACGAGCTGCGTTGGCAAACACCTCGTGCCGTGACTGCTACGCCCTGAAATCCCAGACGATCTCCACCACCCGCACCGCCAGCACCAGGTAAACCAGACACAGGATGATCTGGAACGCCGTGTGATACGGCAACCTGGACAGCCGGCGCAGGCCGTCGCTGATGTTGAGCAGCATCAGCAGTGCCGACGTTGCAATCAACCCCCAGCCGGCGAGGCTTGAGGCGAGCAATCCCATAAACAGCTGATGGCCGCTTTGCAACGCGTTGGTGCCCGCCGCGAACAGCAGGGCGCACACCAGCAGGTTCTTGATGTTGTCGAACACTTGCGTGGTGAAGTCGGTGTCCAGCAAGGCCAGATACTTCCGCCAGAGTTTGCCCATGGTTGTGGTGGCACCTGTTGATGGCTGTTGCACGTGGCAAGTCTAGTGACGTTTTGTGCGAAACGCGGACGAAAAAAAGCCCGACCTTCAACGTGAAGGCCGGGCTTTTGTGTTCACACGGACAGTCGCGTCAAATCAAACCTTGACGATCCAGCCCGCTGGCGCTTCGACGTCGCCGGTCTGTACACCGGTCAGCTCTTTGTAGAGCTTCTGGGTGACTGGGCCGACTTCGGTTTCGCTGTGGAAAACGTGCAGTTTGTCGTTGTAGCTGATGCCGCCGATCGGGGTGATCACCGCAGCGGTACCGCAAGCGCCGGCTTCCTTGAAGTCGGACAGCTTGTCGATGAACACGTCACCTTCAACCACTTCCAGGCCCAGACGGGTTTTGGCCAGCTCGATCAACGACAGACGGGTGATGCCCGGCAACACCGAAGGGGAATTCGGGGTGACGAACTTGTTGTCGTGGGTGATCCCGAAGAAGTTGGCCGAGCCGACTTCTTCGATTTTGGTGTGGGTCAGCGGGTCCAGGTAGATGCAGTCGGCGAAATGCGCCTTCTTGGCCTGGGAGCCCGGCATCAGGCTGGCGGCGTAGTTGCCACCGACCTTGGCCGCGCCGGTGCCTTGTGGGGCGGCGCGGTCGTAGCTGGAGATCAGGAAGTTGTGCGGGGTCAGGCCGCCCTTGAAGTAGGCGCCGACCGGGATGGCGAAGATCGAGAAGATGAACTCGGGTGCGGTACGCACGCCGATGTTGTCACCCACGCCGATCACGAACGGGCGCAGGTACAGCGCGCCGCCGGTGCCGTAAGGCGGGATGAAACGCTCGTTGGCGCGCACCACTTCCTTGCACGCTTCGACGAACTGCTCGGTGGACACCTGCGGCATCAGCAGGCGCGCGCAGCTGCGTTGCATGCGCGCGGCGTTCTGGTCCGGGCGGAACAGGTTGATCGAACCGTCCTTGCAGCGGTAGGCCTTCAGGCCTTCGAAGCACTGCTGGCCATAGTGAAGGGCAGTGGAGCCTTCGCTGATGTGCAGCACGTTGTCTTCAGTCAGGGTGCCTTTGTCCCACTCGCCATTACGCCAGTGCGACAGATAGCGCTTGTCTGTCTTGATGTAGTCAAAACCCAGCTTGTCCCAATTGATGCTTTCGTTACCCATGACACCCTCTATCACTTAACAACCGTCGAAACGGTTCAAGGCTTCTGACATTTTTCTGGATGGGGACAACAATACTTCATTCCGGACCCATTTCGCAGCCCGGAATGCGATCTCTCTCGCACTGATCGTTCCCACGCAGAGCGTGGGAACGATCACTCAGGTCCAGGTTACAGATGCAGCGCGTGACCAAGAGCACGCAACGCCGCTTCCTGCACCGCTTCGCCGAGCGTCGGATGTGCGTGGATGGTGCCGGCGATGTCTTCCAGCCGGGCGCCCATTTCCAGGCTTTGACCGAACGCCGTCGACAGCTCCGAAACACCCACACCCACCGCTTGCCAGCCAACAATCACATGATTGTCTCGCCGCGCTACAACGCGCACGAAGCCGCTTTTCGACTCCAGCGTCATCGCCCGGCCATTGGCGGCGAACGGGAAGCTGGACACGATGCAGTCCAGCCCCGCAGCCTTGGCCTCATCCGGGGTCTTGCCGACCACCACCAGTTCCGGGTCGGTGAAGCACACGGCGGCGATGGCGGTCGGGTTGAATTCGCGGTGTTTGCCGCTGATCAGTTCGGCAACCATCTCACCCTGAGCCATGGCCCGGTGGGCGAGCATCGGTTCGCCGCTCAGGTCGCCGATGGCGTAGACGTTGCGCATACTGGTCTGGCAGCGGTTGTCGATCTTGATCGCCGAACCGTCCATGTCCAGGTTCAAGGCCTCGAGATTCCAGCCCTGAGTGTTGGGTTTGCGACCGACGGCCACCAGCACCTGATCGGTTGCAAGACTCAGGATGTCACCGCTCGGATCACGAACTTGCAGAGTATTTTTTTGTGAATCAAAGCCTTCAACGCTGTGCTTCAAGTAAAGCTTCACGTCGAGTTGCTTGAGTGCTTCGTGCACCGGATGGGTCAGTTCGGCATCGTAAGCCGGCAGAATACGATCCTGCGCCTCGACCACGCTGACCTCGGCGCCGAGCTTACGATAAGCAATCCCCAGCTCCAGACCGATGTAACCGCCACCGACCACGACCAGTCGTTTCGGCACGCTTTTCGGCGCCAGGGCTTCGGTGGAGGAGATGATCGGCCCGCCAATCGGCAGCATCGGCAGGTTCACGCTTTTTGAACCGGTGGCCAGCACCAGGTGCTCGCACTGAATGCGCGTATCGCCCACTTCGACGGTTTTGCCGTCGATCACCTTGGCCCAGCCTTGAATGACCTGGACCTTGTGCTTCTTTAATAGCGCCGAGACGCCGGTGGTCAGGCGATCAACAATGCCGTCCTTCCACTCGACGCTCTTGCCGATGTCCAGGGTTGGCGCCGACACGCTGATGCCCAGCGCCGAGTATTGGCTGTGGTGCTGTGTCTGATGGAACTGTTCGGCGACGTGAATCAATGCCTTCGACGGAATGCAGCCGATGTTCAGGCAGGTGCCACCCAACGATTCGCCTTCCACAAGAATGGTTGAAATGCCCAGTTGACCGGCACGGATCGCCGTTACATAGCCACCAGGGCCGCCGCCGATGATCAGCAGCGTGGTGTTCAAATTCTGCATGTCTGCTCCATTAATAATCAGTCCACAAACAAGGTTGCGGGTTGTTCGAGCAGGCTGCGCACGGCCTGGATGAATTGCGCCGCGTCCATGCCATCGACCACGCGGTGATCGAAGGAGCTGGAGAGGTTCATCATCTTGCGGATCACGATCTGGCCTTTGACGACCATCGGCCGTTCGACGATTTTGTTCACGCCGACGATCGCCACTTCCGGCAGGTTCAGCACTGGGGTGCTGACGATGCCGCCCAAGGCGCCGAGGCTGGTCAGGGTGATGGTCGAACCGGACAGCTCATCGCGGCTGGCCTTGCCAGTGCGCGCGGCGGTTGCCAAACGGGAGATTTCCGCAGCGCTGTCCCACAGGCTGCGGGTTTCGGCATGACGCACAACCGGCACCATCAAACCAATGTCGGCTTGCGTGGCGACGCCCACATGCACCGCGCCGAGGCGGGTGATGACTTGTGCTTCGTCGTCGTAACGGGCGTTGATCTGTGGGAAGTCGCGCAGGGCCACTACCAGCGCGCGGACCAGAAACGGCAGCAAGGTCAGCTTGCCGCGGGTCGCACCGTGTTTTTCGTTCAGGTGTGCGCGCAGTTCTTCTACGGCAGTGACGTCGATTTCTTCGACGTAGCTGAAGTGGGCGGCCCGCTGGGTGGCGTCCTGCATGCGCTGAGCGATCTTGCGGCGCATGCCGATCACCGGGATTTGCTCTTCGTCGTTGCGCTGGGCGTAAGCGGCGGTGGCGGTCGATGCGTTCGACTGACCCTGAGCCAGATAAGCTTCGAGGTCTTCGTGCAGAATCCGCCCGGCGGGGCCGGTGCCACGCACCAGACGCAATTGAATGCCGAGGTCCAGTGCATGCTTGCGCACCGCCGGGGAGGCCAGCGGACGCTCATCGGCCGCGCGGGCAACCATCGGGCTTTGGCAAGTGGCCGGGCGCGGCGCGGCGGCAGCGACGGGTTTGCTTTCAACCACGGCGTCAACTTTAGGCGCCGCTACCGGAGCTTCTTTAGCTGCGACAGGCTGAGTCGACTCTTTAACGTTGCCCGCGCCTTCGACTTCAATGCTGATCAGCACACTGCCGACCGCCATGACTTCGCCCGGCTGGCCGCCCAGCGCAATGACTTTGCCATGCACCGGCGAAGGGATGTCGACCATCGCCTTGTCGGTCATGACATCGGCCAGCACCTGATCTTCGACGACCATGTCGCCGACCTTGACGTGCCACACCGACAGTTCAACTTCTGCAATGCCTTCGCCAATGTCCGGCATCTTGATAACGTGCGTGCCCATTCAGACCTCCATAACCCGATGCAAAGCCGCGCCCACACGGGACGGGCCAGGGAAATACGCCCACTCCTGCGCGTGCGGGTAGGGAGTGTCCCAACCGGTGACGCGCTCGATCGGCGCTTCCAGGTAGTGGAAGCAATGCTCTTGCACCAAAGCGACCAGTTCGGCGCCAAAGCCGCAGGTACGGGTCGCTTCGTGAACAACCACGCAACGTCCGGTTTTCTTCACCGATTTGACGATGGTGTCCAGGTCCAGCGGCCACAGGCTGCGCAGGTCGATGACTTCTGCATCGATACCGGTTTCTTCAGCGGCGACTTGTGACACATAAACCGTGGTGCCGTAGGTCAGGATGGTCACGTCCTTGCCCGGACGCGCGATGGCGGCGACGTCCAGCGGCACGGTGTAGTAGCCGTCCGGCACTTGTGCGGCCGGATGTTTCGACCACGGGGTTACCGGACGGTCGTGGTGGCCATCGAACGGGCCGTTGTACAGGCGTTTTGGCTCGAGGAAGATCACCGGGTCATCGTTTTCGATGGAGGCGATCAGCAGGCCTTTGGCGTCGTAAGGGTTGGACGGCATGACGGTACGCAAACCGCAGACCTGGGTGAACATCGCCTCGATGCTCTGGCTGTGGGTCTGGCCACCGTAGATGCCGCCGCCGCATGGCATGCGCAGGGTCATCGGCGCGGTGAATTCGCCGGCCGAGCGATAACGCAGGCGGGCGGCTTCGGAAATGATCTGGTCCGACGCCGGGTAGACGTAATCGGCGAACTGAATCTCGGCCACCGGCCGCAAACCGTAAGCGCCCATGCCCACGGCGACGCCGACGATCCCGCTTTCGGAGATTGGCGCGTCGAATACGCGGGAGGTGCCGTACTTGTTCTGCAGGCCTTCGGTGCAACGGAACACGCCGCCGAAATAGCCCACGTCCTGGCCGAACACCACGACGTTGTCGTCACGCTCAAGCATCACATCCATGGCCGAGCGCAGGGCCTGGATCATGGTCATGGTGGTCGTGGTCATGGCGGTTTCCAACTGAATATTATTGTTGTGATCGTTCATGTCAGATCCCCAACTCTTGACGCTGGCGCTTCAAGTGCTCCGGCATCTCTTTGTAGACGTCTTCGAACATGGTCGCGGCGCTCGGAATCTGACCGCCGGCGAGGGTGCCGTACTGCTCGGCTTCTTTCTGCGCGGCAATCACTTCGGCTTCCAGTTCGGCACTGACGGCGGCGTGTTGCTCTTCGGACCACTGACCGACTTTGATCAGGTGCTGCTTGAGGCGGGCAATCGGGTCGCCCAACGGGAAGTGGCTCCAGTCGTCGGCGGGACGGTATTTGGACGGATCATCGGACGTCGAGTGCGGGCCGGCGCGGTAGGTGACCCATTCGATCATGGTCGGGCCGAGGTTGCGGCGCGCACGTTCGGCAGCCCAGGCAGAGGCGGCGTAAACCGCAATGAAATCGTTGCCATCGACCCGCAGGGAAGCGATGCCGCAACCGACGCCGCGTCCGGCGAAGGTCGTGGCTTCACCGCCGGCAATCGCCTGGAAGGTCGAGATTGCCCACTGGTTGTTGACCACGTTGAGGATCACCGGCGCACGGTATACATGGGCGAAGGTGAGGGCGGTGTGGAAGTCCGACTCAGCGGTGGCACCGTCGCCGATCCACGCCGAGGCGATTTTGGTGTCGCCCTTGATCGCCGAGGCCATGCCCCAGCCCACGCCCTGAACGAATTGGGTGGCGAGGTTGCCGGAAATGGTGAAGAAGCCGGCATCCTTGACCGAGTACATGATCGGCAGCTGACGGCCCTTGAGCGGATCGCGCTCGTTGGACAGCAGTTGGCAGATCAGGTCCACCAGCGGTACTTCGCGGGCCATCAGGATGCTTTGTTGACGGTAGGTGGGGAAGCACATGTCGTCGATATTCAAGGCCAGGGCCTGAGCGCTGCCGATGGCTTCTTCGCCAAGGCTCTGCATGTAGAACGACATTTTTTTCTGACGCTGGGCGACCACCATGCGGTTGTCGAAAATCCGCGTCTTGAGCATGGCGCGCATGCCTTTACGCAGGATCTCGACGGGTACGCCCTCAGCCCACGGGCCGAGGGCATTGCCCTGGTCGTCGAGCACGCGAATCAGGCCCTTGGCCAGGTCGGCGGTGTCGGCCGGTTCAACGTCGATTGGGGGTTTGCGCACCAGGCCTGCATCGGTCAGATGCAGGTAGGAGAAGTCGGTTTTGCAGCCGGGGCGGCCCGATGGTTCGGGAACGTGCAGGCGCAGCGGTTCGTACGCTTGGTTCATGGCTTCTACGCTCGATCTTGTGAATTTCTTGTAGTGAGCTGGCAGTCATTCTTCGGTAAAAGAAATCTTGTCCTACAACAATCATAGGCCGGGCCAAGAAGAATATTTCTCTGTGTTTCGTTGCGCTGGAGATCATTTGAGGATAAAAAATCTGCATAAACATAAAAAACAGGTGGTTTTGTCTCATGCGCAAACTGGACCGTACCGACATCGGCATTCTCAACAGCCTTCAGGAGAACGCGCGCATCACCAACGCCGACCTCGCGCGCTCGGTGAACCTGTCGCCGACGCCGTGCTTCAATCGGGTCAAGGCGATGGAAGAATTAGGGCTGATTCGTGAGCAAGTGACCCTGCTGGATGCCGACCTGCTGGGGCTGCATGTGAATGTGTTCATTCACGTCAGCCTGGAGAAACAGGTGGAGGAGGCGTTGCAGCATTTCGAAGAGGCGATTTCGGATCGCCCGGAAGTGATGGAGTGCTATTTGATGGCCGGCGACCCGGACTATCTGATCCGCGTGCTGGTGCCGACCATTCAGTCGCTGGAGCGGTTCATGATGGACTTTCTGACCAAGGTGCCGGGGGTGGCGAACATTCGTTCGAGCTTTGCGCTCAAGCAGGTGCGGTATAAGACGGCGTTGCCGTTGCCGGCGAATGGGTTGACGTTGGCCAACTGAATGATCGTTCCCACGCTCCGCGTGGGAATGCCGCCAGGGACGCTCCGCGTTCCGCTTCCGGATGTGACGCAGAGCGTCACGGGATGCATTCCCACGCAGCGCGTGGGAACGATCGAGGGTCAGAGTTGATTCAGGGGGATCTTCAGGTACGTCACGCCATTGTCTTCCGCCGGCGGCAGATTCCCCGCCCGCACATTCACTTGAATCGCCGGTAACAACAACGTCGGCATGCCCAACCCGGCATCGCGTCGGGTGCGCATGGCGACGAAGGTGGCTTTGTCGATACCATCGTGAATATGAATGTTGCTTTTGCGCTGTTCACCCACCGTGCTCTGGCATTGTGGAGCGCGGCCCGTCGGTGGGTAATCGTGGCACACGTAAAGCCGCACGCTGGCGGGGAAGGCCAGCAGTTTGCGGATCGAGGCAAACATCTGGTTGGCGTTGCCACCAGGAAAGTCGCAGCGCGCAGTGCCGACGTCCGGCATGAACAACGTATCGCCCACCAGAATCACATCGCCGTCGATCAAATAAGCCATGTCCGCCGGGGTATGACCGGGAACGTGCAGGGCCGTGGCCTTGAGGTTGCCAATGCGAAATGACTCGTCCGGCGCGAACAGGTGATCGAACTGCGAACCATCGACCCTGAATCCCGGTTCAAGATTGAACAGCGTCTTGAACACCCCCTGAACCTTGCTGATCGACTGACCAATCGCAATCTTGCCCCCCAGTTCCCGACGCAGATACGGCGCGGCCGACAGGTGGTCGGCATGGGCGTGGGTCTCCAGCAGCCATTGCACGTCAAGCTGGTGTTCGCGCACGAAGGCGATGATCTTGTCGGCCTGCACAGTCGCGGTGCGCCCGGCGGCGGGGTCGTAATCCAGCACCGGATCGACAATCGCGCAGTGCCCGCCAGCGTGCTCGTAGATTACGTAGCTGTAGGTCGACGAGACGGGGTCGAGGAAGGCTTCAATCAACGCAGGCATGGTGGCCGTTTCTTCTTGGATAAGTCTTGAGGGTAGTTTCATTTTCCCTGGGTTGACCAGTCCCGCATCAATTCAAGTAATGAAAAAAACTGTGTGGGCTCTATCCTGTCACTCAATCGATACCGGGCGTTCCCGGCTTTTTTGGATCACGAGTGTTCTATGTTGCTGGCAAGTTTTTTTGGCCTGGTCATGGGCCTGGTGCTCGGCTTGACCGGTGCCGGTGGCGGCATTCTTGCGGTGCCGGCCCTCGTACTCGGGCTGGGTTTGACCATGACTCAGGCAGCGCCGGTGGCGCTGTTTGCGGTGGGCAGTGCGGCGGCGATCGGTGCGATCGACGGTTTGCGCCATGGCCTGGTGCGCTATCGCGCGGCGTTGTTGATTGCTTTGCTCGGCGCGGTATTTTCGCCGGTGGGCATCTACTTCGCCCATCAGTTGCCGGAAAAGAGCCTGATGGTTTTGTTCAGTCTGCTGATGGTCATGGTGGCCTGGCGGATGCTGCGCCGGGAAAAGCACGACGACGGCCCGAGCGATCACGGCCACGCCAACTGGGGCCAGAAGAACTGCATGCTCGATCAGCAGACCGGGCGCTTTTCCTGGACCGCCAAATGCACCGCCACCCTGGCGGCACTCGGCGCGGTGACCGGCGTGGTGTCGGGGCTACTTGGGGTCGGTGGCGGCTTTCTGATTGTGCCGGCGTTCAAGCAGCTGACCGATGTGCAGATGCGTGGGATTGTGGCCACGTCGTTGATGGTGATCAGTCTGATTTCGGTGATCGGCGTGATCGGCGCGTTTCACGCCGGGGTGCGGATCGATGGTTTGGGCGGGTCATTCATTGTCGCCAGCATCGTCGGGATGATCTTCGGTCGGAAGCTCTGCGCGCGGGTGCCGGCCCGAGGGTTGCAGATGGGCTTTGCCAGCGTCTGCGTGGTGATCGCCGTCTACATGCTGTTTAGAGCGGTGGCCTAGCAGACACCGGTTCCTGTGGACGCTAGTCTGCTTCACAGGCTTACACCCTAAGTTTCGGGCCTCGTCAACGGCCGGTCTTATACCGAATTTGCCGCGCGCCACCGGCCAACTCAAAGTACCTGACAACCGCCCCCAAGGCAGCGTATGACGCCGCCGGTCAGCTTTCGATAATCGCCTCCGACATCAAGTCCCCCGTTGCGGAGCGCGTCATGCACAACAATAAGAACTTCAAGCATCGTTTCTTGCCGGCCTTCATCGCCAGCCTGTCGTCCCTGGGCCTGAGCTCAATGGCCGAGGCCGAGATCATGCTGTACGACAAGGACCAGACCACGTTCTCCACGGATGGCTACATCAACGCCTTCTACGTGAACAGCGACGTGAACCGGGCTGGCGAGTAGTATGACCGGCGCCAGGCGCGGGTGAAGATGGGGTTTGTGCCCAACTACCTGGGCTTCAACATGGGCAAGCAGGTCGATGACCTCAAGCTCGGCGCCCGCGCCTCGTTCTGGGTGACCATCAACGACAGCGAAACCAACGGCACCGACACGGCCATCGACGTGCGGCAGTTCTACGGCACGGTGGCCAATCCAGAGTGGGGCGAGGTGCTGATCGGCAAGGACTTCGGCCTGTTTGCCCGCTTCAACATCCTGCTCGACACTGCTCGCCGGTTATGGTCAGGTCAGCGATACGTTGGGCCTGGTGGACGGCGGCGGGGTGTCGTTCGGCAACATCGGCAGCGGTTATCCGTACCCGTTCCCGACGTCGCAGATTACCTATCGCACCCCGATGATGGACGGCTTGCGGGTGGCGGTGGGGATCATGGACCCGGTCGACACCAACGACAGCAGCGCGACCGGCAAGGCATACCGGAACATCATTGTTGACTGGAGGGCCGCTTTCGCGAGCAAGCCCGCACACATTGGATTTGTGTTCAGGCAGTGATCATCGGGGGCAGGGTGCCCAGTAGCGAAACCGCCGCCACCGCGCCAATCCCCAGCAACCACTCCAGCATGACGCTGGCACGCAACTGTCCCAGGCGCTGCTGGCAATCCTTGACCCGCAGCCAATTGAACAGCGCCAACCCCAGCATCCCGATCACCAGCACAACCTTGATCAACAGGATCAGCGCAAACCCGGACAGCAACGGCGTCGGCCAGAACACGCCGGTCAATACCCGCACGTTGATCAGCCCGGTCATCACCAGTCCCGCCACCAAGGCGTAACCGATCCCGCTGAAGCGTTGCAGGATTGCACTCAATGGATGAGTTGCCGGTTGGCGCAAGATCATCACCAGCAACATCAACCCACCGAGCCAGGCGCCGACGCAGGCCAGGTGAATAATTTGGTTGAGGATCAGCAATTGGCCTTGCAGGCCATCGAGCATGGCGCCATGACCGACCGGGGCAAGCGTCGCCAGCAGCAGGCTGGAAAGGCTGATGCGCCAAAGCGTACTGGAACGCCAAGGCGTCAGCAGCAGGGCCATGAGCAACAGATTGAGCAGCAGATGCCAACGCCAGACCTGACCGAAAAAGGTAGTGCTCAGCACCAGGCCTAGCGTCGCCGGATCGAATGCCGCATCCGCGGAGCCAGCCATGCTGGCGGTGATCAGCAGCAACCAGCCGACGCCACTGATTAACGCGATAGCGGTAAGCCCGCGAGTCACTCGCGCCAGAGACGGATCCAGCCACGCCGTTTCACGGCCCAACAGCAGAGGCCGGAACACCCAGGCCCCGAACAGCATCAGCACCACGGTGAAATGCAGAAAGCGGCACAGCACCAACGCATCGGTCATGAATTACTGACCGACCTTGAAGCGATAGGCGCCTTCACTCTTATGGGTGTCGACCGACACGGCATGCCATTCGACTTTGTAGTCGCCGGCGGCCAACGGCGCGGCCGGGGTGACGATCAGGGTTTTCTTGTCGCTGCCTTCGGTGGCGAGGTTTTTCACCGGCACGTCGGCGCCGTCCTTGCTGATCGTCACTTTGGTGAACGCCGCTTCAACCCCTTCGGAAAACTTCAGGCGCAGTTCTGCAGGCGCGCTGACGGTGCTGTCGGCCGCCGGGGTCTGGCTTTTCAGGTGTGCGTGGGCAAACACCGAAGAGGCAGCGAGCATCGAAGCGAGGAGGGCGGTGGCGGTCAGGGCGTTCTTGAGCAACATCGTGAAGACCTCAGGGGCAGGTTCAAAGAGGCGGCCAGTTTACCTGCCACAAGACCTGAGTACGAAGTTTCGTTTTCCCCTGTCGCCCCGATCCAGAGCGGATGCTAGTCTTGACCAACGCTGTTGTCAGGGAGCCCTCATGGGCAATCACAAGATCGAGATTCGTCGCAGTAACGTCGAAAAAATTCTGCTGGGGGCCGAAAAAGTCTTCGCCGAAAAAGGTTTCGGCGGCACCGCCATGGCCGACATCGCCGCCGAAGTGCAACTGCCGCGTTCCAATCTGCATTACTACTTCAGCACCAAGAGCGAGCTGTACAGCGCGGTGCTGCTGGGTTTGCTGGAGGTCTGGAAGCAGGACGCCCTGTGCTTCGAGATGTTCGACGACCCGCGAGTGGTGCTCAGCAGCTACATCCGCGCCAAGATGAACCATTCCCGCAGCCGGCCTTACGGTTCGAAAGTCTGGGCCAACGAAATCATCCACGGCGCGCCGACCCTGGGTGAGAAGCTGGACGCCAGCCTGTACGACTGGGCCAAGATGAAAGAAGCGAAAATTCGCCAATGGGTGGACGACAAACGCATCCTGCCGGTGGAGCCTTCCAGCCTGTTGTACATGATCTGGGCCTCGACCCAGCATTACGCCGACTTCGATCACCAGGTGAATATTCTTAACGATCACCAGCCGCTGTCGGACATGCAGTTCGAACGGGCGGTGCAGACGGTGACCAGTGTGATATTGCGTGGGATTGGGTTGGAGCCTTGAGTTGTGCGGTGCAGCGGCGAGCCCCATCGCGGGCAAGCCCGCTCCCACAGGGTTCTAGGTGTACACGGAAATTGTGTACGACATAAATCACTGTGGGAGCGGGCTCGCCCGCGATGGCGTCCGTTCAGGCGCCGCAGGGTTTAAAGGACAACATGATAGGGATTGCGCGGATCATGATTCCAATCCAGAAACGGCTTGCCGGTATCCATCGGCACCATCTCGATGCAATCCTGCACCGGGCAGGTAATCTGACACAGGTTGCAGCCCACGCACTCATCATCGATCACTTCATACTTATGCGTCCCGTCCGCCTGTTTGAGGCTCGCAATCGCCTGGTGCGAGGTATCTTCGCAAGCGATGTGGCAGCGACCGCAGCCGATACACGCCTCCTGATCGATCTTGGCAATCACCTGATAGTTGATGTCCAGGTACTTCCAGTCCGTGGTGTTGCCCACCGCACGCCCGGAAAACTCCGACACGCTGGCGTAGCCCTGACTGTCCATCCAGCGTGACAAACCGTCCTTCATCTCCTCGACAATCCGGAAACCATGCAGCATCGCCGCCGTGCACACCTGCACCGAGCCGCTGCCCAGGGCAATGAATTCAGCCGCATCGCGCCAACTGCCAATCCCGCCAATGCCACTGATCGGCAAGCCCTGGGTCTGCGGATCGCGAGCGATTTCGGCGACCATGTTCAACGCAATCGGCTTCACCGCCGAGCCGCAATAACCGCCATGGGTGCTTTGGCTGCCGACGGCGGGATTGGCGACCATGCGTTCCAGGTTGACGCTGGTGATCGAATTGATGGTGTTGATCAACGACACCGCATCGGCCCCGCCCCGGTAGGCGGCACGGGCGGCGACGCGGATGTCGGTGATGTTTGGCGTGAGCTTGACGATCACCGGCAGCGAGCAATAAGTCTTGCACCAGCGGGTGACCTGTTCGACGTATTCCGGCACTTGGCCTACCGCCGCACCCATGCCCCGTTCCGGCATGCCGTGGGGGCAGCCGAAATTCAGCTCGATGCCATCGGCCCCGGTGGCTTCCACCAGCGGCAGGATGTTTTTCCACGACGCTTCGACGCAGGGCACCATCAACGACACGATCAGCGCGCGATCCGGCCAGTCCTTTTTGACCTGGGTGATTTCCCGCAGGTTGATTTCCAGGGAGCGGTCGGTGATCAGCTCGATGTTGTTGAAACCAAGCACCTCCCGATTAGCCCCGAAGTGTGCCGAGTAACGTGACGATACGTTGACCGCTGCCGGGTCTTCACCCAAGGTTTTCCAGACCACGCCACCCCAGCCAGCCTCGAACGCGCGAACCACGTTGTAGGCTTTGTCGGTGGGCGGCGCGGACGCCAGCCAGAACGGATTGGGGGCTTTGATACCGGCGAAAACAATCGAGAGATCGGCCATTTACGCAGCCTCCACGTTGAGCATGAGTTGAGCGTTGATGGCCTCGGCAGCCAGCTTGCCGTGCTGCACGGCTTGCACGGTGAGGTCCTGATCGAGGCTGGTGCAGTCGCCGCCGGCATACACACCGGGAATGCTGGTGCGCAGCTGTTCGTCGACGAGGATTCGATCGCCCTGACGCTTGAGTTCACGGGCCAGCGGATCGGCGAGGGCGCCGGCATCGAAGGCCTGGCCGATGGCTTTGAAGATCGCGTCGGCGGCCAGTTCGAAGGTTTCGCCGGTGCTTTGCAGGCGACCTTCCACCAACCGGGTGCGGGCGAAGCGCATGCCGCGCACCTTGCCCTTATCGTCGAGCAGCACTTCTTGCGGTTGCGCCCAGGTCAGCAGGCGCACCTGATTGGCCTTGGCGATGTCCTGTTCGTGACCGGTGGCGCCCATGTCCGGGGCGCCGCGGCGGTACACCAGATTCACATCCCGGGCGCCGAGGCGGGCCATTTGCACGGCCATGTCGATGGCGGTGTTGCCGGCGCCGAGGACAATGCAGCGCTCGGCCAGCGGCAGTTGCGTCAGGTCATCGGCCTGGCGCAGTTCGCGGATGTAATCGGTGGCGGCGAGCAGGCCGGGGGCATCTTCGTGAGCGAGCCCCAACTGTTTGCTGGCGGCCAGGCCGAGGCCGAGGAACACCGCGTCGAATTGCTGATGCAGTTCGCTGAGGGTCAGGTTGTCGCCGAGCTTCTGCCCGTGGCGAATCTCGATGCCGCCGATCCCCATCAGGAATTCAAGTTCCTTCTGCGCGTAATCGTCCACCAGCTTGTACTTGGCGATCCCGTATTCGTTGAGGCCACCAGCCTTTTCCCTCGCCTCGAAAATCACCACGTCATGACCGTGCATGGCACTGCGGTGCGCGCAGGACAAACCGGCCGGGCCGGCACCGACCACGGCGATGCGCTTGCCGGTTGCGGCGGCGCGCTGGAACGGGTGTTCGCTGAAGTGGGCGTTGTCCACGGCATAGCGTTGCAACAGGCCGATCAGCACCGGCGCGCATTCCTGGGCGTTGTTGCGCACGCAGGCTTGCTGGCACAGGATTTCCGTCGGACAGACCCGGGCACAACTGCCGCCGAGGATGTTGGCGGAGAGGATTTTCTGTGCCGCGCCCTGAACGTTTTCCTGATGGATATTGCGGATGAACGACGGAATGTCGATGTCACTCGGGCAGGCATTCACGCATGGCGCGTCGTAACAATACAGACAGCGCGAGGCTTCCAGATGCGCCTGACGGTCGTTGAGTGGCGGCGCCAGATCGGTGAAATGGCCGGCGAGGGCGGCCGCGTCCTCATGGGGATGCGGGAGGTGGTTCAGGGTCTTGATCACGGTTTAAGGCCTCATGTTTTTTGAGGTGCTGCCTCTGATGGGCTGATCGTTCCCACGCTCTGCGTGGGAATGCCTCAGGGGACGCTCCGCGTTCCAATGGGACGCAGAGCGTCCCGGGCTGCATTCCCACGCAGAGCGTGGGAACGATCAGGTCCGGGAGTACAGGTTCAGCGTTTCACTGCCGTCGGCTTGTGCAACTCAGCCCGCTTGCTCAGCAAATCGAACACCGCCGGATACGCCGGCCGTTCGACATACCGCCCGGCACCACGCTCGGCCCGCAAATCACCATCGGCCCACACCACTCGGCCCTGGCTGACGGTGTGGCTCGGCACGCCGCGTACGGTCTTGCCTTCAAAGATGTTGAAGTCGACCTGCTGGTGATGGGTCTTGGCTGAAATCGTCCGTGTACCTTCCGGGTCCCACAGCACCAGATCGGCATCGGCACCTACACGGATCGCCCCTTTGCGCGGATAGAGGTTGAAGATCTTCGCGGTGTTGGTGGAGGTGAGGGCAACGAAGTGCTGCATCGACAAGCGCCCGCTGTTCACCCCTTCATCCCAAAGCACCGCCATGCGGTCTTCGATACCGGCGGTGCCGTTGGGGATCTTGCTGAAGTCGTCACGGCCGGCGGCTTTTTGTTCGGCGCAGAAGCAGCAGTGGTCGGTGGCGGTGGTGTGCAGGTTGCCTGCTTGCAGGCCATGCCAAAGGGCTTCCTGATGGCCGCGAGGACGGAAGGGCGGGCTCATCACGTAACCGGCGGCGGTCTGCCAGTCCGGGTGTTGGTAAACGCTGTCGTCCAGCAGCAGATGCCCGGCCAGCACTTCGCCGTAAACCGGTTGGCCCTTGGCGCGGGCATAGGTGATTTCGTCGAGGGCTTCCTTGGTCGAGACATGGACCAGGTACAGCGGCGTGCCGAGGGTTTCGGCGATGCGGATCGCCCGGCTCGCAGCTTCACCTTCCACCTGCGAAGGCCGCGACAGCGGATGCGCTTCCGGCCCGGTGATGCCCTGGGCCATCAACTTGCGTTGCAGGTGATAGACCAGCTCGCCGTTTTCCGCGTGCACGGTGGGCACTGCGCCCAATTCCAGACAACGCTCGAAACTCGCCACCAGCGTATCGTCGGCGGCCATGATCGCGTTCTTGTAGGCCATGAAATGCTTGAAGCTGTTGACTCCGTGATGGTTGACCAGCTCGGCCATTTCCTCGCGAACCTGTTCGCTCCACCAGGTGATGGCGACGTGAAAGCCGTAGTCCGACGCAGACTTCTCCGCCCAGCCGCGCCATTGATGAAATGCCTCCATCAACGATTGCTGCGGGTTGGGAATCACGAAGTCGATGATCGAGGTGGTGCCGCCGGCAAGCCCCGCCGCAGTACCGCTGAAGAAATCTTCGCTGGCCACGGTGCCCATGAAGGGCAGCTGCATGTGCGTGTGCGGATCGATGCCACCGGGCATCAGGTATTGGCCGCTGCCGTCGAGCACTTGCGCATCGGCGGGAACATCAAGGTTTTCACCAATGGCTTTGATCACGCCGTCGGCGCAATAGACGTCGGCGCGATAACTTTCATCATGGGTAATAACGGTGGCGCCACGGATCAACAGAGACATTCCGAGTTCCTCGCAGGCATGACCGACTGTTGCCGGTTCTAGATGTTTTATAGGAAGCAGACGCCAATCGGTGTATTCCTGTCAGCGCTGTCAAGAATAGACGCTAGCTGCAGTTAGCGGATTGAGCAAGAATATTTTTTATAAGCTTATTACTGTTTTAACTAATTGATAAATAACGATAAAAATTGAAAATCACCAAAATGGTGAGACCTCTCACCATTTTGACGCACTTGACAGGTTAGAAATATGGTCAAGATTTTCTATGTGAAATCAGCCGCTTGAGGATGGTCTATGGTTGATGCGCAACCTTGCAAAAAAGATCGACGCACCAGATTGAGTCCTGACTGTTCGGACAACTTGCCTGGCATTCGGCCTGAGTGGCATGGCAACTCACCGCGGATTCAATAGTTGGATAAATAAAGCTGATTAAGATCAGTTGGTTAGCGAAATTTTATGGCACTGCCCGATGCGCAAGCGGGGCACCCGGCACGTTTATTGATGCCGCCGCTGACACCTTGGCCGGGCCATAAAAGTTGTCAGTTTCTCCGGCCATCGTCCGGCTTGCGCACTCGCGCCAGCCCCTGATGAGCAAAAATAATCAAAAGAACAGTGGAGCGGCCATGCAACAGATCAGATCGCAAGTGACCGAGCGCGACGGCTTGTTTGAGCTCGAAGCCGGCAGCGACGTCCTCGACAGTCCCCGTTACAACCACGACATGGCACCGACCAAGGTGCGCGAACGAACCTGGAACAAATGGCACATCACCGCGCTGTGGGTCGGCATGGCGATCTGCGTACCGACCTACACCCTCGGCGGCGTGCTCACTGCCTATTTCGGCCTGACCGTCGGCGAAGCGTTGCTGGCGATTCTGTTCGCCAACATCATCGTGCTGATCCCGCTGACCCTGAATGCCTTCCCTGGCACCAAGTACGGCATTCCGTTTCCGGTGTTGCTGCGCTCGTCCTTCGGCATTCTCGGTTCCAACATTCCGTGCCTGATTCGTGCCTTGGTGGCGTGTGGCTGGTTCGGCATCCAGACCATGTTCGGCGGGCTGGCGATTCACCTGTTTCTCGGTTCGGTGTCCGATGACTGGAAAGCCCTCGGCGGTATCGGCGAAGTAATCGGCTTCATGCTGTTCTGGGCCTTGAACCTGTGGGTGGTGATTCGCGGCGCGGACTCGATCAAATGGCTGGAAACCCTTTCGGCACCCTTGTTGGTGCTGGTGGGCGTGGGGCTGCTGGTGTGGGCGATGCCGAACGTGTCGATGACCGAATTGATGGCGATCCCGGCCAAGCGTCCGGAAGGGGCCAGCGTGGTCAGTTACTTTGCCGCCGGGCTGACCGCCATGGTCGGGTTCTGGGCCACTTTGTCGCTGAATATTCCGGACTTCAGTCGCTACGCAAAAAGCCAGAAGGATCAGATTGTCGGGCAGGTTATCGGCTTGCCCTTGACCATGTTCCTGTTCGCCTCCCTCGGCGTGGTGATGACGGCCGCTTCGGTAAAACTGGTGGGCGTCACCGTCTCCGATCCGGTCACGTTGATCGGCCATATCCAGAGCCCGGTCTGGGTCGCCCTGGCCATGGCGCTGATCATCATCGCCACGTTGTCGACCAACACCGCGGCCAACATTGTTTCGCCGACCAACGATTTCCAGAACGTTGCGCCCAAGATCATCAACCGCACTAAAGCCGTGATGCTCACGGGGTTGGTCGGCTTGGCGCTGATGGCTCATGAACTGTTGAAGAAGCTGGGTCTGATCGTTTCGGATTTAAGCCTGGAGACGGTGTATTCCAACTGGTTGCTGGGTTATTCGAGCCTGCTGGGCCCGATCGCCGGGATCATGGTGGTGGATTATTTCCTGATCAAGAAACAGCAACTGGACCTGGCCGGACTTTACCGCGATGACGTTTACCCGGCGTGGAACTGGTTCGGCTTTATCGCGTTTGGTGTGCCGGTGGTGTTGACACTGTTGTCGCTGGGCAGCGATGCATTCAGCTGGTTCTACAGCTACGGCTGGTTCACTGGCTCGGCCCTTGGTGGGCTGATTTATTACGGGTTGAGTGTGATGCGGCCGAGTCCTACTGCCGTGAAATCGGCTGTTTGATCATTCCCACGCTCTGCGTGGGAATGTAGCCCGGGACGCTCCGCGTCCCAGAAGCGGACGCAGAGCGTCCATGGATGAACTCCCACGCAGAGCGTGGGAACTATCAGAAGAAAAACTGAGGAGATCATCATGAACGCTGCCGTAGACGTTCTGCAGTCCACCCATCAGCACATCAACCGCGACCGTCTGTGGCAGTCGCTCATGGAGCTGGCCAAGCTCGGCGCCACGGTCAAGGGCGGCGTCTGCCGGCTGGCCCTGACCGACCTCGATCGCCAGGCCCGGGACATTTTCGTGAACTGGTGCGAGGAGGCCGGCTGCACCGTCACCATCGACGCGGTCGGCAACATCTTCGCCCGTCGGCCCGGCCGCAATCCGAACCTGCCGCCGGTGATGACCGGCAGCCACATCGACACTCAACCCACCGGTGGCAAGTTCGACGGTTGCTTCGGCGTGCTGGCCGGGGTCGAAGTGCTGCGCACCCTCAATGACCTGGGCGTGGAAACCGAAGCGCCGCTGGAAGTGGTGGTCTGGACCAACGAAGAAGGCTCGCGCTTCGCCCCGTGCATGATGGGCTCCGGCGTGTTCGCGGAAAAATTCACCCTCGAAGAAACCCTGGCCAAGGTCGATGCCGAGGGCGTGACCGTTGGCGAAGCCCTGAACGCCATTGGTTATGCCGGGCCGCGCAGGGTCAGCGGCCATGCCGTGGGCGCCTATTTCGAAGCACACATTGAACAAGGCCCGATTCTTGAGGACGAACACAAAACCATCGGCGTAGTGATGGGCGCCCTCGGGCAGAAATGGTTCGACCTGAAACTGCGCGGCGTCGAAGCCCATGCCGGCCCGACGCCGATGCACCTGCGCAAGGACGCTCTGGTCGGCGCCTCGGTGATCGTCGGCGCGGTCAATCGCGCCGCCCTCGGCCATCAACCCCACGCCTGCGGCACAGTCGGCTGCCTGCAAGCCTACCCGGGTTCGCGCAACGTGATTCCCGGCGAAGTGCGCATGACCCTGGACTTCCGTCATCTGGAACCGGCGCGACTCGATTCAATGATCGCCGAAGTCCGCGAAGTCATCGAAACCACCTGCGAGGAACACGGCCTGACCTTCGAACTGACACCCACCGCTGACTTCCCGCCGCTGTACTTCGACAAGGGCTGCGTCGAAGCGGTACGCGGCGCCGCTCAAGGGCTTGGTCTGTCGCACATGGACATCGTCAGCGGGGCAGGGCACGACGCAATCTTCCTCGCCGAACTCGGCCCGGCCGGGATGATCTTCGTGCCCTGCGAAGGCGGCATCAGCCACAACGAAATCGAAAACGCCGCGCCGGATGATCTGGCGGCCGGCTGTGCGGTGTTGTTGCGGGCGATGCTGGCGGCTTCGGATGCGATTGCCAGTGGCAAGCAAGCGGCTTGAGCCATCGGCCTAGCGGGTATCGGTTGTTCGATAGCCTCATTCTGGTGGCCGGGATGCTCAGCGGCGGGTTTGCAGCGCTTTGAATATCAGCATCCCCGCCAGCATGGCGATGACAAACACCCAGGCCTGCCAGTGGCCCGTCGGTAGCAACACCAGCGCTGGGCCGGGGCAGATGCCGGCAATGCCCCAACCGACTCCGAAGAGCAGGCTGCCACCGATCAGGCGCCGATCCAGCTCACGGCTGATCGGCAACTGCATGGGGGCCCCCAGCAAAGACGTCGGTTGTTTGATGGCCCAATGAAACGGTCCCCAGGCCACGGCAATGGCCCCGATCATGACCAGCGCCAGGGAGGGATCCCACACGCCGGTAATGTCCAGAAAACCCAGCACTTTGGCCGGGTTTGCCATGCCGGCCAGCAACAGGCCGATGCCGAACAGCAGGCCAGCGAGGAACGCGGTCAGTTTGCGCATGTTCAATACCCCAGCAGATGGCGCAGGACGAACACCGTCACGAAGCCGGCGAACATGAAGCTTAAGGTGGCGGCAATGGAGCGCGGTGACAGGCGCGAGATACCGCACACGCCGTGGCCACTGGTGCATCCGGAGCCATAACGAGTGCCGACGCCGACACACAATCCGGCGACGATCAGGCCCACGGTACCGGTTTTGAATTCGATGGCCGGCCACACATGAAACAACGCCCACAACAACGGCGCCGCCAATAGTCCGAGCAGGAACAGGGCTTTTTCGCCCCGCCCCGAATCATGACGCTCAAGCAGACTGCCTAACAGTCCGCTGATTCCGGCCACCCGTCCGTTAGCCACCACCATGACGCTGGCGGCCAGACCGATCAGTGCACCTCCGGCCAAGGCGGACCATGGGGTGAAGTGAAGCGAATCAAGCATCATGGCAACTCTCCAGACGGGCAAGGAGCGGGCACTAAACCACTCTTTTCTGTTTGAGCATAGGGCTGCTTTTTGGGTACCCGCGTCACAAAGCCGAATCCTCAATCGTCATCCTGTTGACCCCCTCAAATTGCAGAGCCAAAAGGTGCAAATGCTCCATTGGCGGTGGTGCAAATTCATGTGTTGGGCAGGGCGTGTTTTTTTAGGCTGTCAGGGTGCGATACGAGACTTTGGCCCGGTATCGCGTCCTCTTCGATGCAGCTAAAGGAACAGCCACATGGGTAGCGAACAGATCAGGCACGCGGTCGATCGTGCGTCGCAGTCAAGGTGGGCCGGATGATTTATCTGGCGCAATTGCGAATGCAACTGGAGCGAAGTTTTTCGCTGTTGAGCTGTGATTGTGCGCTCACAGGGGATAATTCGTTGAGGTCTATCCGGTGTTTTCTGGCATTGGTGGGTGTCTGGGCTATAAGGAATGCGAGGGTATTTCTTTTCTGTGACTGGTCCGCAGGTTCGCGGTGTGGTTTGTGTCGCGGAAAATGTCGATTACTTACCGTGGGTCAGCCTATGAACAGTCTTGGGAAATGTGCTTTTTCGCCACTGTCGCTCGCACTCTGTGTGGCGATTCTGGGAGGTTGCGCCAGTCCGCCGCCTCCACCGCCCGCTGCGCCGCCACCGACACCGGTTCGTACCTGTTCGACCACCGAAAGTACCGATGTGCAGGGTGATATGAGGGCTGAGGGGCAGGTGACCCGGACCACGACCCTGACCCGTTGCGTCACTCAGTAAGCCGGGTCAGGTGTACCGGCGCGATGTGCGACCGGCGGGTGTGGCTTGAGTAGCAGGTCAGACTTCCTCGATCCTGACCCACCGCGACTCGCGTGCCGCCAAACGAATCGCCGTCGCCAGGCGTTCGACTTCCCACGCCTGCTCGAAATCCGTTCCGTCCTGACCGAGGCCGGCCAGCGCCATTACCAACTCATGCACTTCCAGGGTCTTGAGTTCGTTGTAACCCAACTGGTGCCCCGGCGCCGGACTGAAGGCGGCGTAACCCGGCAAGTCCGGCCCCGCCAACAACCGTTGGAAGCCGCCTTGCCCCGTGCGATACAGCCGCAGTTCATTCAAGCGTTCCTGATCGAACGCCAGGGTGCCCTGGGTGCCGCTGATTTCAAAACTCAGGTGATTCTTGTAACCGTGTTTGAGCCAACTGCTGCTGAATGTCCCGCGCGCGCCGTTGGCGAACCGCAGCAACGCGTGGACCTGATCGTCGACCGCGACCTCGCGTCGTTCCTGACCGCCCAACGTAACGGGGCGTTGCCCGTGCACGGTCTGGGTGTCCGCGCACACCGCCTCGACATCGCCCAGCAGATGACGGGCCATGGCCAGCAAGTGACTGCCCAGGTCTGCCAAGGCACCGCCGGCGTAATCGGCGTCGCAGCGCCAGGACCAGGGTGAAACGGGATCGGCCATGAAGTCTTCGCTGAACTCGCCCTGGAAACTGATGATCTGCCCCAACGCTCCGTTTTGAATCAAATCCCGAGCCAGGCCGATGATCGGGTTGTGCTGGTAGTTGTAACCGACCCGCGTCACCACGCCGGCAGCTTTGGCGGCAAGGCGCATGGCACTGGCTTGTTCGAGGTTCACGGCCAGCGGTTTTTCGCAGTACACCGGTTTGCCGGCGGCGAGGGCGGCCATGGCCATGGGATAGTGCAGGTGATTGGGGGTGGTGATGGCGATCAGGTTGACCTTGGGGTCATTGATCAGCTGTTGCCAGTCGCTGTGCGCGGCATCGAAGCCCCAGCTCTCGGCGCAGTGGCGGGCGCGCTGCGGATCGGCGTCAGCGAGGGCGGTGAGTTTGAGCTTCAGTGGTAATTCAAAAACAGCGCTGACGTTGCGAAAGGCCAAGGCGTGGGCGCGGCCCATGAAACCTGTGCCGATGAGTCCGATACCGAGTTCGCGCATAGCCGGGGTCCTTTGGGTTTTTATATTCAGGAGGGCTACTTATGGAATAAATATTCCCAATATGCAAATGGTGGAATAAATATTCTCGTGCTGGATCCGATAGAAGCGTCGGAAATGGTGTGCACACATGGGAAACAAAAAAGGCAGCCTTAGGCTGCCTTCGGTTTATTCGCAGAACCGGATCAGGACAGGAACCCGCCATCCACATTCAGCGAAACCCCGGTCGTGTAGCTCGACGCATCACTCGCCAGATACAACACCGCACCGGCCATTTCACTCGGGTCCGCCACACGCTTGAGCGGAATCTGCTGCAGCGCGGTTTTCAGAATGGCGTCGTTCTTCACCAGCGCCGAAGCGAATTTGGTATCGGTCAGACCCGGCAGCAGGGCGTTGCAGCGAATGCCGAATTGCGCGCACTCCTTGGCGAAGACTTTGGTCATGTTGATCACGGCTGCCTTGGTCACCGAGTAGATGCCCTGAAAGATCCCCGGCGAGATGCCGTTGATCGAGGCGACGTTGATGATGCTGCCGCCACCGTGTTCGCGCATCAGCTTGCCGGCTTCCACCGACATGAAGAAATAGCCGCGAATGTTCACGTCGACGGTTTTCTGGAAGGCACTGAGGTCGGTGTCCAGCACGTTGCAGAACTGTGGGTTGGTCGCCGCGTTGTTGACCAGAATGTCCAGGCGCCCGAACTGTTCGCGGATACCGGCGAAGACCTGGGTGATCTGCTCCATTTCACCGATGTGGCAGGCGATGGCGGTGGCCTTGCCGCCGGCGGCGATGATCGCGTCGGCGACGTGCTGGCAACCGTCGAGCTTGCGGCTCGAGACGATCACATGGGCACCTTGCTGCGCCAGCAGTTTGGCGATGGCTTCACCGATACCGCGGCTGGCGCCGGAGACGAAAGCGATCTTGCCGTCGAGGTCGAACAACTGAGTCTTGGACATGATTTTTCCTTGTTTTTGGGCCCGATCTGCGGCCGTGATCAGAGGCTGGATTTCGAGATGACTTGCAGGCTCATCTGCTCCAGCAGTTTGTTCATGTGAATGAACTGCGCGAAGCGTTTGTCCTGGGTCTGACCATGGAAGAAGCGGTAGTAGATCTGCTGCACGATGCCGGCCAGACGGAACAGGCCGTAGGCGTAGTAGAAGTCGAAATTGTCGATCTGGATGCCGGAGCGTTCGGCGTAGTAATCGACGAATTCGCGGCGGGTCAGCATGCCGGGGGCGTGGCTTGGCTGGCGGCGCATCAGTTGCACCGGCGCCGGGTCATTGGCCTCGATCCAGTAGGCGAGGGTGTTGCCCAGGTCCATCAGCGGATCGCCGAGGGTGGTCAGCTCCCAATCCAGCACGCCGATGATTTGCATCGGGTTGTCGGGGTCGAGGATCACGTTGTCGAAGCGGTAATCGTTGTGGACGATGCTCGACGTCGGGTGATCGGCCGGCATCTTGTCGTTGAGCCAGGTCTTCACCGCTTCCCACTTCGGCGCATCCGGGGTCAGGGCTTTTTCGTAGCGCTCGCTCCAGCCTTTGATTTGCCGCGCAACATAACCTTCGGGTTTGCCGAGGTCACCCAGGCCATAGGCCTTGTAGTCGACCCGATGCAATTCCACGAACTTGTCGATGAAGCTTTTGCACAGGGCTTCGGTCTTCGCTGAATCAAGCTCCAGTTCCGGCGGCAGTTCGGCGCGCAGGATGATGCCCTTGACCCGCTCCATCACATAGAACTCGGCGCCGATTACTGACTCATCGGTGCAGTGCACGTAGGCTTTGGGGCAATAGGGAAAGCCGTCCCGAAGCTGATTGAGGATGCGAAATTCACGGCCCATGTCATGGGCGGACTTGGCCTTGTGGCCGAACGGTGGCCGACGCAGGACGAACTCCTGTTCGGGGTATTCCAGCAGGTAAGTCAGGTTCGACGCACCGCCCGGAAACTGGCTGATCACAGGCAAGCCACTCAGGCCCGGAATGTGCGCCTTGAGGTACGGATCGATCAGGCTGGCATCGAGTTCTTCGCCGGTGCGGATACGGGTGGACTGGTCAGTAAGCGCCATGCTTATCCCTTCTGCTTATTTTGGAGGCCAGACATCATTGGCTAATCTAATGGCGCGCCGGGGTGGCCACAAGCGCGGCACGGTCTTATAGGTTAGCGTGTTGCCGGATAATCAGCGTTCCTGATGTGCGCGAACAGGCTCGGCGGACTATGGTTCAGGGAGCACCGCTTCCAGGAAGGAGATTCGACATGGGCTGTCCGCAAGTTTGCTCCACCGCGACCCTGCAATGCAGTTTCGGCGCGGCGCCGGCGGTACTCAACGTGCTGCCGGTGAACCGCACGATGACCGGGGGGATGCCGGCGGCGAACATCATGGACCACATTCCGCTGGTGAACGTCATGCCGTTCGGCACGTGCATGAGCATGGCCAACCCGATGGTCGCCGCGGCTACCGCTGCAGCACTTGGCGTACTGACGCCGATGCCGTGCATTCCCGCCACCGCCACCCCCTGGATCCCCGGCGGTGCGCCGACCCTGCTGCTGGGCGGCATGCCGGCCATCGATGCCAACAGCACCCTGATGTGCAACTGGGCCGGGGTGATCAAGATTGTGATGCCGGGACAAATGCAGATGCTGATTCCCTGATTCACACGATCAAACTGTGGGAGTGGGCTGCTCGCGAAGGCGGTATGTTGGGCGACATTGATGCTGGATGTGAGGGCCTCATCGCGGGCAAGCCCGCTCCCACAGGGGATCTCCTGTGAATGCAGTATGTGTGAACAACAGTGATCACTGTGGGAGCGGGCTTGCCCGCGATGGGGGCATCTCAGCCAAAACAAGGCTTTAGGCTTGAGCAGGATCGCTCCAGCGCCTGAACCACCAGCGTATCCGTGAGATCGGCTTGCCGTCCGCATCCAGCGGTCGTCCGTCGCTGGCGAAGCCTTGTTCCGGTTCCAGCAATTGACCGTTGAGGTAACGGGCCTCGACCGCAGGTTTGCCATTGGGATGAAAACGCTGATAACGGCCGTCGCGCACGCCGTCACGGTAGAACTCGGCCTCGGCCAGTTGGCCGTCGGGAAAGTAATTGAACGCCTCGCCATGCAGCAGCCCTCGGCGGTAAGTCGCCTTGCGCTGCAGCCCGCCTTCGGGGGCATAGAAACTGGCGATCCCTTGCAGCTTGTCACGGACAAACGGTAGCTGCGCCGAGACCTTGCCATTGGGGTGGTAGAGCAGAGTGGTGCCTTGCAGTTCGCCCTGGCTGTAGTGCAAATCAGCCTGCGCGCGTCCGTCATCCTTGATGTGCAGCGCACCGTCGAGCTGGCCATCGAGCAAGCGACCTTTGAGCTGTTTATCGTTCTGCTGCAAGTCCAGCGGGGTGATGGCCATGGGTTCTCCTTGTCAGTTGACCTGCACCAGACCACCCTTGATGGTCAGCATGCCGCCGCCATCCACGGTCTGCGAAGCGGCGCCCTTGTTGGTCAGGCTGATTCCGGCATCGTTGGTCATCGTCGTGCCGGCCTTGTTTTCCAACGAGGTGCCAGCCTGATTGCTCAGGGACGTGCCGGCCTTCTGGCTGATCGAAGTACTGGCCTCGGCCGCCAGATCGGCGCCGCTCTTGATCGTGAAACTGCCGCCGCTTTGCAGGGTCAGGGTGCCGGTCACCTTGATGGTCAGGTTGCCGTCCACCGTCAGGCTGTAATCACCGGTGACCTTGTGTGTGTAATTTCCCCCAGTGCTATGGGTCTGGTCAGCGCCCACGGTTACCGTACGACTGTCCTTCACATCGAGATTGTCGCTGCCCGTCTGGATGGTCACGCTGCGTTTGCCTTTCTCCAGCGTGACGGTCTCGTCGCCTTCTTTCACCGTGCGGGTGCGGGCATTTTGTACGGTGAGGGTTTCGTCATGACCGACGGTGGCGGTGGTGTCGTTGAGCACGTTGAACTTCAGATCCTTTTGCGCCTGCAAAAACACTTCTTCGGCATCCTTCTTGTCCTCGAAGCGCAACTCGTTGAAACCCCCTCCGCCCTTGGACGATTGGGTCTTGATCCCCGACTGGGTCTGATTCGCCGGCAGCGCATAGGGCAGGGCGTTGTCACCGTTGTAGACGCAACCGGTCACCAACGGTCGATCCGGGTCGCCGTCGATAAAGGTCACGATGACTTCCTGGCCGATGCGCGGGACAAATTGCATACCAAAACCCTTGCCGCTCCAGGGCAACACCACCCGGACCCAGCAGGAACTGGCTTCGTCGTTCTTGCCGTCGCGATCCCACGGGAACTGCAACTTGATCCGGCCGTATTCGTCGGTCCAGATTTCTTCGCCCGACTTGCCAACGACGATCGCCATTTGCGTGTGCATGCGCGGTTTAGGTGTGATGCGTGTCGGGCGGTAAGGCGTGGCTTTGGGGATCGCTTCGAAGCGGTTGCGATAACTGTCATGGCTGGCTTGGTGAGTGACCGCCGTCACCACCCAATCGATATTCAACGTTGAATCATCGTGCCCGGCGAGGGTGAACCAGTGCCCCGGCACCAGCCAGCGGCAGTCGCTCTCACCGACAAAGCGCTTCTCTTGACTGCGCAACCCGTCGACCCGCTGCTTGGTCAGCGCATCGCCCCGGGCCTTGGCGTTGTACCCACCCGGATGCTCGTACATCGAGCGTGGTCCGGCCACCGCTTCGGCCTGACCGTACAGCGAAGTGGACGGGGTGGTGAACTCGTAATCCGTCGCCCGATAGACACCGGCCACCGCTTGCACGCAGACCTGCCCGGAGCGAATGCCGTGCAGTTCACGCTCGCCCAACTGCTGGCCAAGATAATTCACCTTCGGCCCGTTGGGGATCTGCACAAACGCATCGTTACTGTCACCCAACACCAGCGTGTGCTTACCGCTCTCATGAGTGAAAAACCAGAAAATCCCGTCTTCCTCCAGCAACCGCGAAACGAAAACGAAATCGGTTTCACCGTACTGCACGCAGTATTCGCGTGGGGTATAAGTGCCGCTGAGCTTCAGCAGGAAATCGGTAAAACCGTGAGCCTTGAAAATCGTGGTGACGATGTCCGAGGTACTGAGGTTCTGGAACACGCGGTTGTTGCTGGCCAGGGTCAGCCACCAGAGCCATGGCTTTAGAACAAGCTGATAGCGCTCGGCAGTGGCGTCGGCGGGGAGTTGGCGGATTTCGGCGACCAGTGAGTCCATTGGGCGGGTCAGGGCGTCGTTGTGCAGGGTGGTGGTGACATGCGTAGCGACGGCTGTGGTCAGGGTGAGGGAGGCGCCGTCGTTGAGGCCGTTGAGGGTTTGCGTGCCCAGCGCATTGAGGGTTTCTTCGCCGGACAGCGACTCAGGGTAAAGCGCCGACAGCGAAGCGGCGGTGAGGGAGAGGCTGGTGTTGCTGTCGGTGGTGCGGGGCATTGAATGGCCTCAGGTGGTCAATGAGTCAGCGTCGTCGTTAAAAGACTGCCCCTTCTATTGCATCTTGTTTCAAGCAAGTGACTTGCTTGCCCGGCATTCATGCCAACACTATTCCCTTGCTGCGCCAGTACATTTTCCACTCCGCTGTAGTGGTTACATATCCAACACAGTTGGCGACATGCTGTTCGGGGCCCCATATCTTGTCGAAGTGCAACAATTGCGCATCAAGGTCATGGTTCAATTCGACCAGTTTTTTATAGATCGCATCAGCGCAGCGGATAATAGTCGTTACTTGTGGATCGCTAAGCCCCCGTACGCTCTCGGGGCGGGTCCTTAAATATACAATCAACGCCACGGCCAGGTTAGCGGCAAAGGGTGAAAGGTCTGTCGTCTGAGCAATATAAACAGCCAGTTGTGTACGATTGCTGGTGTTGAAGTTGATGTCCCATTCGAAGTCGATGTGATGGGTGGAGGATTGGTAGGCATCCGGGTTCGCTGAGCCTCTAGGCAGTTCTCCGTCACTGGTCGTTAATCGGGGCGTAAAATACGTGCGCGTTCTTCCTCCCCTCACGGGTGTTGCCGGTACGAATTCGTTCAGTGCTTCAACGCCTGCCATGACCATGGCAATCCCCTCTGTGGGCCTGGCCGCAGCGGGAAGGGTATTGCTGATGTCTTTGTAGTTGGCCAGTGCGGCAATGGTTCGGCTGGCGTCGCCTTGTAGTTGTAGAGCGCTTCCGGTAAACCCGGCGGCACTGCTCATAGCCGACCCAATGACCATTAATGAGCGATCTGTAGTTCCGATCGCCAATAATGAGGGTACTGAACTGATGGCAAGGTTTCTGTCGTAAAAGGCCACGAGGTTCGCGGCAAGCTCAGGCGCCAGTACACCTCTCACCCCTTGCCTGAGTGTGTGCTCGGCACCCAGGGCATAGATCAGAAGATCGACAAGTGTAATAACTACATGCCCATCCGATCGCTCGAAGACCAGTCGCAGCTTGGTCGAACTTTCCACTCGTTCTATGCGCATCAACTTGTAAACACATCGAACGCCTGCGAAATGCTCCTGCACCGTGTTGTTCCTGTCGCCCGCCGGGAACGCTTCGCTGAACCTGGCCTCTGTGTTCCAGGCGGTGTCGCCACGTCCTGGGCGAGTGAACCAGCAAATCACATTCATTCTTCGTATATCGGCCAGCTCTACAGCCCAGGCCGCAGTCGCAGATCCACCGTATATCGCAACGGTAGTTTTTTCCGGTGAGAGACTGAGCGGCGTTGCCCAATCCGGGGACATGAAATCATTGCCTTTGATCACGCAATTGCCGAAGCCTCTGATGTCTTCTTCCGACAGATTTCCCGCTTCGGTAGCGAGTGGTCGGGCCGGGCCGGGCCCCGGCGCGAAGATGACGTTGTCGCAGACAATGGTTCCGCCGATTTCGCCTTCGACATGAGTGGTCAGCAAATACTTTGAGCCTTCTTTGGTAATTCGAGAGATATATGAATCAGGTAGCTGGGCGCAAGAATGGCGGGTCAGGTAGTGTTGTATGGTTTGCGAAAATTGTCCTGCGGTCAGGAAACTTCGCTCTGAAAGTTGAGCAGAGGTAAATCCTCGGTCTTCCCGACCGTGACCGAGCAGGTTCCCGGTCAGCAGTTGCCTGGGTTGTCCCATGGCGTGATCGTGACTCATTTTTTGCCAGAGATCGGCGCCGCCCACCACGCCAACGGCACCTAATGTCTGATTCACAGATTTTAGATACTGTTTGACAGACAGGAGATAGGCGGCTGACGAAATACCTGTGCCGATAACGATGGTGATTGGCATGCTGGGCTCCTTCGGTAATTCAGATTGATCTGCTTTTCAAATATTCAGTTTCTCTGTAGCTCGAAGTTGCTCTTTGGCTTCATGGGCGGGACTTACTCCAACACCCACTCCGCCAACTTCCCCGTCACCTGCGTCATCAACACATTCTCAACATCCCTCGCACCCGCCGCACTGCACTTGGCCAACACCGCCTGCACAATCCCGGCATCGAACTCAAATTGCTTCCCGGTCGCGGCCTTGTACCGGCCGCGCAGTTTCTCCAGCTTCGCCAACACAATCCCTTCCAGCGTCGCCTCATCCAGCGGCCGATACGACACCACCGTCATGCGCGCCAGAAACGCCGGGCGAAAGGCTTTCAGCAGCACGTTATGCAGCGCTTCGTTGAAAGCATCGGTGCCCAGTTGCGCGACCGGTGTATCGAGCAGCAACTCAGCCCCGACGTTGCTGGTGGCGAGCATCACGGTGTTTTTGAAGTCCACCACCAGCCCGGTGCCGTCCTCCATCACGCCTTTGTCGAAGACGTTGTAGAAGGCTTCGAGCACGTCCGGGTGGGCCTTTTCGATTTCATCCAGCAACACCACGGAATAGGGTTTGCGCCGCACCGCTTCGGTGAGTACGCCACCGCTGCCGTAACCGACATAACCGGGAGGGGCGCCTTTGAGTTGGCTGACGGTGTGGGCTTCCTGGTATTCGGAGAGGTTGATGCTGATCAGGTTGCGTTCGCCGCCGTACAGCGCGTCGGCCAACGCATAAGCGGTTTCGGTTTTGCCCACGCCCGTGGGGCCGACCAGCAGGAATACGCCGACTGGTTTTTGCGGGTCGGTGAGGCCGGCGCGGTAGGCTTGCAGGCGTTGGGCGATGGTGTTGAGCGCGGTGCTTTGGCCCATCACTCGCTGGCCCATGCGCTGGCCGAGGGTGCGCACGGCGTGGGCTTCGTCGGCGAGCATTTTACCCACTGGAATGCCGGTCCAGCCCGCGATCACGGCGGCCACGGTTTTGGCGTCGACCTGTTCCGGCACCAGTGGGTCGTCCTGGCGAATGGCGTCCAGACCGGCCTCGAGCCGTACCAGTTCGGCGGCCAGATGATCGATGCGGCTATCGGTGGCTTCGTCCGGTTTGTCGTTGTCGGCGCGTTCGCTCAAGGTGAGTAATTCGCGACGGGTTTCCAGCAGTTCGCGCACGGCGATCCGTTCTTCGTTCCAGCGGATTTCCAGGTCGCGAATGGCCTGCACGTTACCCACGGATTCGGTTTCCAGCAGGGTGATGCGTTCACGGTGATCGAGCCCGGTGGCCTGTTCACGACGCAGGCGTTCGACTTCGTCTTTGAGGCTCTGCTGGCGATGGCGCAGGCTTTCCAGCGGTGGCGGTACATCGTGCTGGCCGAGGGCGACCCGGGCACAGGCGGTGTCGAGCACGCTGATGGCCTTGTCCGGCAATTGGCGCCCGGAGATGTAACGATGGGACAGTTTCACCGCTTCGTGAATCGCCGCGTCCAACACCTGCACGCCGTGGTGCTGTTCCAGTTTTGCGGCCACGCCACGGAGCATTTCCACGGCGGTGGTTTCGTCCGGTTCCTCCACCTGAACCAACTGAAATCGCCGGGCCAGGGCCGGGTCTTTCTCGAAGTATTTTTTGTACTCAAGCCAGGTGGTCGCGGCCAGGGTGCGCAACTCGCCACGGGCCAGCGCCGGTTTGAGCAGGTTGGCCGCGTCGCTACCGCCTTCCGCGCCGCCAGCGCCAATCAGGGTGTGGGCTTCGTCGATAAACAGAATGATCGGTTTGTCGGCACTGCGCACCGCGTCGATCACGCCTTTGAGCCGCTGTTCGAACTCGCCCTTGACCCCGGCGCCGGCCTGTAACAGACCGAGGTCGAGTACCCGCAGGCTGACTTCCTGCAATGACGGCGGCACATCGCCGGCGGCAATCCGCAGGGCCAGGCCTTCGACTACTGCTGTCTTGCCCACGCCCGGCGCGCCGACCAGGATCGGGTTGTTCTGCCGACGTCTGAGCAGGATGTCGATGCACTGGCGAATCTCGCCGTCGCGGCCGACGATGGGGTCGATGCGCCCGGCATGGGCGTCGGCGGTCAGGTCCTGGGTGTACTGATCGAGCACCGAATCCTGTTTCGGCTGCGGTTTGCCGGCATTGGCAGGACGTGTGCCGCCGACGTGTTCGCGCGAGCTTTCGGTCCACTCCAGCAGGTTGTTGCGCAATGCTTCCCGCGGAATTTTCAACAGCGACGAGGCGCTATTGAGCAGCAGGCTGCGGCGTTCGTCGCGGTCGAGCAAGGCCAGCAGCAGCAAGCCCGAGCGGATGCTCTCGAGGCCGAGCACGCTGGCCTGAACCACTGCGTCTTCGAGCAGGCCGATGGTTTGCGCCGAGAGCGCCGGGGTACGGGTGCTGCCGGATTTGAACAGTTCCAGGGCCTTGTTGATTTCCGCCGTCAGGGCATCGCGCTCCAGGCCGAAGCGCGGCAGCAGCCAGGCGAAGTCGCCGCCCTCGATGTCCAGCAGTTCCAGCAACAAGTGCTCTATTTCGACGTAATGATGACCCCGTTGCAGGCAGCGTTGCGCGGCTCGTTCGAGGGCGCGGCGGTTGTCCGGGTTGAGGCGTCCGATCAGGCTGGCCAGTTCCATGTTCAGGTGATCTCCAGCTGACGAAGGCGGGTTTCGATCCGTTGCACGGCGAGGCTGGTCTGGCGTTGCAGGCCGCCGTTCCAACTGAGCAAGGGCGGCGCCTGGCGACCGAGTTTCATCGGGCTGGCGCCACGCACCAACAGCACCAGCGTGCAATCCAGATCGGGGCCGAAATACAACGCGCTGAGGCTGGCCAGCGCCGGATGGGATTCGCCATCCGGCAGAAACCGCGCTGCCTGCGCCGAGGTCAGCGGGCCGAGGCTCAGGCGGATGCCGGCATGTTCATCCCAGACCCGGGTGCCGGCCACGGCGCTGCGGCCCAGTTGCAGATTGCGCCCACCCGGTTGCAGGCGGCTGCGACTGGCGGGCGGGATTTCCCGCCAGGCACCTTCGTAGGCGCTGAGTGCCACCGGCAATTCGAAGTGCTCGCGCACGATCGCGGCGAAACCGGCCAGGGAGCGACGACCGTCGGCAAACAGCGCGCTGCACGCCAGTACGGCGGAGTCGGGTACGGCTTGACGTTCCTGCAAGGCTTTGGGCAACAACCCGGTCAGCGCCCGCAGTTGCGCCTGCACCGGCGACGCGCCGGGGGCTGTGAAGCCGACCGCAATCCGGTGTTTGCGCATCACTTTGTACAGCAGGCTGAGCAAGCGATGCTGGAACAGGTCGAGGAACTCGGCCGGTGCATGATCCTTGGCCCGGGCGCGTTGTTGCAGCCATTCCTGATAGGCGTAGGGCAGGGGGCCGTCCGGTCCGCCGAGGCCAAACACTGGAGTCGTGAGCGTCGGTGGCTGGCCCGCTTCCTGGGTCAGGTTTTCGATTTCGCTGGCGGAAAACAGTGGCGTCAACGGCCCGCGCAGGCGCAAGGCTTCCGCTTGAGGGGCGGTGCCGCTGCCCAGGGATTCGGCTTGCGGGTGTTCGCGCTCCAGCAGCAGCAACGCTTGCAGCAACTCGAACGCCTGCGGATCGCGCCGCAGCTTCTGGCTCAGGCTCAGAGGGACAGCGGCATGCCGGCTTGGGGTTGCCATGTCTTGACCTCCTTATCTGACTGGACCAGTACCGTGCGCACGAAGCGATTGGCGGTGGCATAGAGTGAAAAGAATTGCGCCAGCACTGCTGAAAACAATACCGCGCTGCTGCCGACGAAATGCTGCGGATCGAGTTGCAGCTGAACTTCCAGCCCATTGCGCCAGCCGCGCCAGGCATCTTCGCCGACATGGGCGATCACCCGTTCACAGCCAAGGCCGAGCAAGCCTTCGATCTGCCGCAGGGCACTGGCTTCGTCACGCAGGTTGTGCAACTGGAGGATTTCCTTGAGGGCATCCAGCGCCTGCGGCCCCTCGACCAGTGATAGATGATTGAGGGTCAGTTGCGACACCAGCCGCCAACGGGACTCGCCGTCCAGGCGCGGCAGGCTTTGCGGGCTGGGTGGGTTGCGCAACCGGGCCCAGGCCACCGGCCCCGGTCGCTCGAAGCCCAGTGGCGTGCCGGCCGGCAGGCTCTGGGCCAGATGCCGGTTGGTGCACAGCAGTTCGGCGGTGAGGCTGTATTCGTTGGCCTCGGACAGCGGGTCGAGCCGGGTGTCCACCAGGCTCACCATCAAGTCGGTGCCCAGGCGATTCGGGGTCATGCCGCTGACCCGTCGCGCGTGCCAATAGCACTGTTTGTCGGTGCCGCCGTGCTGACTGCCATAATAAGCCGGCACCCGTTGCACACCTTGGGCGGAGCTGGCGCGCATCCCCCGGATGCTATGGATCTCGACGCTGTTTTCCCGGTGGCTGTCGGCGATCAGGCGATACTCGCTGCGGGTACCGTCCGGGCGCAGGGGCTCCGAGGTTCGTGGAAACAGGTTGATCGCCGGCGCACAGCCCAAGGCGAAGTCGCTGGCCTGAAGGTGCAGGCGGTTGGCCGGGGCACGATCGAAGACGATGTACAGGTACAGCGTCTGGCTGTCGCTGGTGGCGCCGGCCAATGGAATGTCGAAGAAGTTGAATTTGTCCGCAAAGGCGAAGTACTCGGCGAGCAGGCGCATGCCCGGATGCACGCCGTCCTCGTCCGGCAACAGCACTTCGTCGCTGGCAAAACCGACGATATCTGGCAACCCCGCCAGCACTTTCGGCACGCTGCCGACCGGTCCGGCCAGCACCTTCACGGCATGGGCGCCGAGCAGGTCATACAGGCAGGCGTTGATCACCGGCGAGGCAGCCAGGTGCACGCGCAACTGTTTGATGGTAAGCGTCGACCACTGGCTTTCACCGAGGCAACGCAGGCTCAGGCGCAGGGCTGAGCGCGCCTGCGCCACACCGGTCAGGGCCTGGGCTTCGTCGCTGCCCAGCAACAGCGCTTCGTTGATTTCCACCGGCCACAGTCGAACCGCGGCGCTGGTGCGAAAGTGGATGCTCTCGCCTTTGCTGGTGGTGACGAACAGCGGTGTGTCCCGTGGCAATGGGTAACCATCGTCCAGGTTGCCCTTGCTCGGGTCCGGCTCGAACTGCACGATCGCGCAGGACGGCAGCGGCCGCATGGCCAACGGATAAAGTTGTTCGAGCAAGGCGTCGCTGAATTCGGCGTAGTCGTCGTCGAGCCGCCGTTGCAGGCGTGCCGCGAGCAAGGCGAAACCTTCGAGCAGGCGTTCGACGTGCGGGTCGGGACATTCACCGGGGGACAGTTCCAGGCGTCTGGCGACCTTGGGATAACGCTCGGCAAAAACGCTCCCGGCGTGGCGCAGCCAGGTCAGTTCGCGTTGGTAGTAATCGAGCAGTTGCGGGTCAATCGAGTCGCTCATGACGCACCTCAAGGCCATGGCTGGCCTTCTCGATGACAAATGCCACGGGCCAGTGCTGCTGGCCGCTGCGCAACTCGCCCAGTAGCCGAATGCTCAGTTGCTGCGGATGGCCGGGGACCGGATTGACCTCGACCTCGCCCAGTTGCAGGCGCGGTTCGAAATGGGTGATCGCCTCGCGGATTTCCCGCGCCAACTGACGACGGTCATCGCTGCGCTGCTGTTGCAAGGCGGTCCAGTCAGCGATGCCGTAGTCGAGAATGCTCGGCGGAGAGGTCAGTGGGCGTTGGCCGCGTCGGGTATTGAACAGCCGCAGCAACTCCGTGTGCACCGAGTCGAGCAACCCCTGGCGATCGAACACCTGCACGGTGTCGACCTCGCTTGCGGCGAGGCGCTCGAACAACGGCGGAACAATGCCGGTGCCTGCCATGGCCGACGCGTCCGCTTACTTGGCTTTGATGAGTTTGTTGGCGGCCATGTCCCAGGTCGAGGCGGCCGTGCCTTCCTTGGTGCCGTCGTCTTTCTGGGCGGTGAGCTCCCATTTGATCTTGGTGAAGTTCAGGGAAATGGTTTCCACCGGTTTGCCACCCGTACCGCCACTGACGCTGACGTTGGACAGCACCACGTTGGTCAGGGTGTAGATGATGAACGGCATCAGCTGGCCACTGCCCTCGGCGGCGTTGCGGCCGATGGTGATCTTGGCTTCGGGGATCGGTTTGCCGGCGCAGCAATACTCGTTGAGGGAGGGCGTCGAGCTGTCGACGAATTTGGTCAGGGTGAACTCGCCGATGTGCGGCTTGCCGGAGGTCCGCTCCGAGTTGCTGACGTCGTTGGTCACCTGCATCGCCACGTTGTGGCTGTAGGACATGACTTCGATCTTGTCCTTGTAACCCTCGAGCAGGCTATCGCCTTTGATGTCGCCGCCGAGGTCGAGAATGATTGCATCCATCGCATGAAACTCCTGAAAGTAATCGCTATAGACAAGTGGGTGAATACCCAATGCCAATCAATTAAGCCGGACACTGAACCTGTTAAGCCGAACACTGAATCTGTTAAGTCGAACACTGAATCTGTTAAGCCAAACACTGAACCTGTGGCGAGGGAGCTTGCTCCCGCTGGACTGCGCAGCAGTCCCGTTTTTGGGGCCGCTTCGCAGCCCAGCGGGAGCAAGCTCCCTCGCCACAGGTTTCAGTGCTGCCACAGACTCCAGTGGTGCCACAGGTTTCAGCGGTCAGGCAGCTACCGGTGGCGGCAGGGTCGCGACCAGGCGGATCGACGCGGTCAGCTCTTCGAGCTGGAAGTGCGGTCGCAGGAACACCGTGGCCTTGTAGGCCCCCGGTTTGCCGGCCACCTCGGTCACATCCACCCGGGCTTCACGCAACGGGTATTGCGCCTTGATCTCCTGCGGCGCGTTGTCGTTGATCAGCACGTAGTCGGCGATCCAGTTGTTGAGGTAGGTCTGCACGTTGTCGCGGGTCATGAAACTGCCGACCTTGTCGCGCATGATCACCTTCAGGTAGTGCGCGAAGCGCGAGGCTGCAAGCACGTACGGCAGCATTGCCGAAATCCGCGCGTTGGCGTTCGCTTCGTTGGTGTTGTACAGCTTGGATTTGTTGGTGGTCTGGCCGCCGAAGAACACCGCCACGTCGCTGTTTTTCTTGTGGCACAGGGCGATGAAGCCGAGGTCGTTGAGCTCTTTCTCACGACGGTCGGTGATCGCCACTTCGGTCGGGCATTTGAGCGACAGATCGCCCGAGGTGGTGCGGAAGGTATGGGCCGGCAGGCCTTCCACCGCCCCACCACCTTCGGCACCGCGAATCGCCGCGCACCAGCCGTATTTGGCAAAGGCTTCGGTGATCCGTTGCGACAAGGCCCACGCGGCGTTGCCCCACAGGTACTTGCCGTGGTCGCTGCCGTTGACGTCTTCGACGTAATTGATGCCTTCCACCGGCGACGTATCAGGACCGTAAGGCAGGCGCAGCAGGAAGTGCGGCAGCACCAGCGACACGTAGCGCGAATCTTCGCTTTCGCGGAACGAGCGCCATTTGATCAGTTCCTGGCTCTCGAACACTTTCGACAGATCCCGCGGCACCGCCAGTTCGGTGAAGCTGTTCATGTCGAACAGCCGTGGGCTGGCAGCGGCAATGAACGGCGCGTGAGCGGCCGCGGCGACGTTCGAGAGTTTCTCCAGCAGGCCGATGTCCTGCGGGTGCCGGCCGAAGGTGTAGTCACCCACCAGCAGGCTGAACGGATGGCCGCCGAAGGTGCCGTATTCCTCTTCGTAGATCTTCTTGAACAGTGCGCTCTGGTCGAACTCGACGGCTTTTTCCAGGTCGTTCTGCAACTCTTTTTGAGTCACGTTGAGCAGGCGCAATTTCAGCCGGGTACTGGTCTCGGTGTTCTGCACCAGCATGTGCAGGCCGCGCCAGGACGCTTCGAGTTTTTGCAGGTCCGGGTGGTGCAACACTTCGTTGAGCTGAGCGCTGATCAGCTCGTCGATCTGGCTGATGCGGTCGTTGATCATCGCCACGGTGTCCTTGTCGATGGCCATGCCTTCGTCGAGTACCTGGGTGGCGAATTCCGCGAGCATGTCGCGGGCGTAATCCTGCTGGCTGTCGTCATGGGCCATGCGGCCTTTGGCGATTATTTCATCGAGCAGAGACAAGGTCTGGGCTGCACTGTCGCTGGCTTGGCTCTGGGCGGCGGATGAGGCGGGCATGGCGAATTCTCCCTAAGTGGATGAACGATCAAGCTTGTGGTTCGGCCGGTACTTCTGCATCGCCTGCGGGGGCAGGCGCGGCGGCTTCCGGACGGGCCGACTTGATCTCTTGCAGTCCCTCGGTGTTGGCAATGACGTCACGCAACAGCTTGTCCAGATCATCGTTGCCGTCGAGCTTGGTCAGCAGGTCGCGCAGACGCTGGCGAGCTTCGAACAGGCGCCGCAGCGGAGTGACTTGCTCGACCACCTTGACCGGGTCGAAGTCATCGATGTGTTTGAAGTTCAACTCGATGTTGAGTTTGCTGTCATCGCCGCTGAGGGTGTTGGTGACCTGCAAGGTGGCGCGCGGGCCGATCGAGGCGAGGACTTCATTGAAGTTGTCGCGGTCGATTTCGGTGAAACGCCGTTCATTCAATTTCGGGAGTGGTTCGAGAGGTTTGCCGGAGAGGTCGGCAAGAATACCGACAACCAACGGCAATTCTTTTTTCTCGATCGCGTTGCCGATTTCGACGTCGTAGGTGATTTGCACCCGGGGTGGGCGAACCCTGTCTAGCTTGTGCTGAGTACTTTCTGCCATGGTGGCTGACTCCGATGCATGAGGCGGGTGCAATGCATCGGGAGGCCCGTTTCATCGCATTCCCTTACTGGACCGTAGGTTAGAAAGGGAGGGCAGAGGACCTGTCATTCCTTTGACGAACCTTCCACATTCGTCGTGCCGACCGAACTACCCAAGACGCTAGAACAGGTCTATAAAAAAGCAAACAAAAAACAATTTTGGACCGTGTCGAGAAAAGGAAAATTCAATTTGTACACACGTCTTTTTTCTTTGCTTGTGCTGCTGTCGCTCGCCGGGTGTTCGTTGTTCGGGCCTCGTGTCGACCTCGATAACCTGACGCTGGACGTCGCGCCCCGCGCCAACGATGACACGCCGATCGCGGTGGACTTCATTGCGGTGAACGACGTGGATCTGCTCAAGCAGTTGTCGGGCATCACCGCCCGCCAGTGGTTCGCCGAACGCGAGCAGTTCCAGCGCGACTACCGGCAGCTGATGACGGTCTGGGGACTGGAGCTGGTACCCGGTCAATTCATCGACAAACAACCCTTCCCGCTGGGGGGCAAGCGGGCGGCTGGACTTTTAGTCTTCGCCAGCTATAACACTCCCGGAGCACACCGGTTACGGCTGGACGATCAGAGCAACGCCTGGCTCAAGTTCGACAGTCGCGAGATGACGCTGGTCAGCGATCACCCGAACTGAACACAGAGGTTGAGGTGCGCAAACTTGTGGGAGCGAGCCTGCTCGCGATGACGGCGGTACATTCAGCATCCATGTTGGCTGACCCACCGCTATCGCGAGCAGGCTCGCTCCCACAGGGGCTGCGGTGTTCAAGTCAGGCCGCCCATTTTTTTGCGCGGCGCCACGAGAGGTCGAAGGGAATCGTATGAGTCTGCTACCTGACGCGGTTTGCTGGCATGAGGGCATGCAGTTATTGCCCCAGCATTTTCAGTTGCAAGGGCTGCGGGCCGAGGCGCTGGTGGCGCATTTCGCCCAGGCCTGTAATCCGTGGTTCTGGGGCGTGACTCGTGTTGAGTTCGATCCTTCGGCATTGAGCGCCGGGCTCGTACGATTGATCAATGTGCAGGCGACCTTGCCGGACGGTTTGCCAGTCAATCTGCAGGCCGGTGTGGGGCCGATGCTGGAGCTCGACGTCAGTGAAGCGATCGATGCCACGGACAACGCCACCGTCACCGTGTACCTGGCAATCAGCCCGCTGTGGCGCGCCGGGCAATTGCTGCCGCTCAAGGGGCGATTGCAGTCGGTGGTCGGCGACGCATTGCCGGACCTCACCAGTGGCGAGTACCCCGAATCGATCACCGTCTGGCGTCCGAACCCGCGTTTGTGCACGCAACTGAACAAGGCGGATTCCGTCTGCCTGCCGCTGCTGAGGATTCGCAAGGAAGGTGGCGGCTTTCTTCAGTTGCCTTACACACCGCCGACACCGTGCCTGTTGCCCGAGTCGGTCGTGGGTCGCCGCGTGGCGGGGCTGTGCGCCAGGGCGCGGGAGAAATGCATGTTCCTGGCCGGTCGTTTGCGCCAGGCGCAACAGGCCGGCAATCAGGACGACGCGATGGAAATTCGGCGCCAGTTGACCGCGCTCTGGGCGCGGCTGCCGGAGGTCGAAGGTCTGCTGAGCAGTCGAGTGGCCACGCCGCAGGCGTTGTATGGCTTGTTGCTGGGGCTGGCCGGCGCCTGGTCGGCGCTCGATCCATTGGCCGGGGTTCCGGCCTTCGCGCCGCTGGATTTTCTTGAACTGCAGCGCGGTTATGAAGCTGTACTCGATTGGCTGGAAAAGACCCTCGAACTGATCCGCGCCGGTTATCGCAGCCTGGCATTCGAACGCAGCGAACAGTTCTTCTCGATTCAATTGCCCGACGACCAGCCGAGCCAACGGCTGGTCATCGGTTTGCGCATGCCCAACGGTGCCAGTGAGCAGGCCGCCAGCGAATGGCTGAGCGGGGCGATCATTGCGTCGCAGCCGCACATCGCGCTGCTCAGTCGTCAGCGCATGAGCGGTTTGTCCCATCAGGCCATGAGTCGCAATGAACAAGTGGCCTACAGCGTCGGTGACGATACACGGTTGTTCGTGGTGACGGCCGAAGGCCAATGGTTCGACGGGCAGTTGCCGTTGCTGATTGCCGCACCGGCTTCCAGGCTGGTCAGCAGTCCATGGCAAGTGGTGTTGTTTGTGGCCCAGGCGAGTGAAAGTGCTTGATCAAGGAAGGAACGTCATATGTCTGAGGGGAATGCCGGGACGGGTACACGAGGCCTCCACGAAGCGCCGCTGAGCAGTGCTTTTCGTCAGGCCTGGCAGCAATGGTCCCAGGACTGGAGCCAGTTGCCCAAGGACAGCGAAGACGAGGCGCTGGTGGACGCGGTGGTCGAACTGTCCACGCAAATCTCCCAACGACTCTGGCGAACGGCCTTCGCCAAAGTCGGTGATGCCGCCGCCGAGCAAGTCAAAGCGTTGGTCTACGCCTTTGTCGCGCTGGTCGATGAAACCTTGCTGTTCACGCCGTGGCCGGGCCAGTCGGCCTGGCAGGAAAAACCCTTGGAGTCGCGGATGTACGCCAGTCGTCAGGCCGGCGAGCGGATACCGTTGGCCATCAAGGAACTGCTGGACGAGCAGGTTCCCACTACCCGCGATCTGGCCAATGTCTATTTGCAGTGCCTGGTGCTGGGGTTTCAGGGGCGGCTGCGGGGCGAACAGAATCAGGCCCAGCATGAAAAATGGCGCCTGGCGCTGTTCACGTTTGCCTGGCAGCACGAGGCGGATTATGCCGATGTCAGTGCCCGGCTCGAACAGCCTTCGGCGGTGACGCCGCTGCAATTGCCGGTACGACTTTCGTTGCCCGACGGTTTTCGCCTGGGCCTGGGGATTCTCGCCGTGGTCCTGCTGCTGACCGGGTTGGGGCAGTTGTTCTGGCGTGACATTCGTCAGGAGCTCGAACCGGTCTTGCAACTGACCGATTCGGTGGCCACCTCGGAGCAAGACTCATGAGCACGCTGGGGATTATCGGCCTCATCATCGCCGTGCTGTTGGTGCTGGCGATTGTCGCCGTGGCGGTCTGGTGGTTGCGCACGCAAAGCGGGGCGGCGATTCGCAGTTTTTACCTGGCGGTGCGGCAGATGGAGCAGGAGCAGGGCACCCAGGACCGTTATCAGATTCCATGGCTGCTGATGCTCGGCAACGAAACCCAGGGCACCCAGCTGTGCACCCAGTGGCGTTTGCAGCCCACCGACAAACCGGGTTGGTTCGGTCGCTGGTGGTCGGACCCCGAAGGGGCGGTATTGGTGGTGCCCCAGGCGCTGTTTTTGCCGGATGAAGGCATGCACCTGCAACGGGGTGGCTGGTGGCGCTTGCTGGGGTTGATCCTGCGCTTGCGCAGTCAACGTCCGCTGGACGGAGTGATCTGGACGGTGCCGATCAGTCGGCTGGGCAATGCCGAGCAGGCGGCGGCCCTCGGCCTGGCGGCGCGTAGACGCTTTATCGATTTGTTGCAACGCTTCGGTTTGAGCCTGCCGGTGTACGTGGTCATTACCGGCATGGAAGAGTTGCCGGGCTTTCAGGAGTTGATCACCGCGCTGCCGGTCGAGGCCCGCGAATGCACGCTGGGCTGGTCCTCGCCCCACGGGGCGGATGCGGTCTGGCAGGCGCAATGGAGTGATCAGGCGCTGGATCAGGTCAATCGGGCCCTGGCGGAATCGATCATCGAAATCGGCGCCTTGTCCGGGCAGTTAAGCGTCGATTTGTATGGCTTGCCTGAACGTTTCGAAGCGTTGCGGCGCAATCTGCAAAGCCTGCTGGAGCCGGTTTTCCAGGGCAATGCACAAGGCGAGGCCCCGCGTTTTCGCGGTGTTTATTTTACCGCCAACCAGCCATCGGACGACGCCATCGACGGGTTTTCGGCCTACGACACCGTGTTGCAGCAGAGCGCCTTCGCCCGGCAATTGTGGCAGCGGCGGGTGGTCGCCGAGCGCGGTCTGGCGCTGGTGGTGCCGCGCCTGTTACGCCTGCGTCAGCGCTGGCAGCGCGTGACCGGCGGGGTGGCGCTGGTGGTTGCGTTGGTCTGGGGCGCGGGCATGCTGTGGGTCTGGCAGGATTCGGTCAAGGAGGCCCATGAACTGTCGCGCCTGCTGCAGGGGGCGCAGAAAAACTACGCGGCGGTCACCGATGAATCTCATCGGCTGGAGTCGACCCGGCGCAACGTCCAGGGTTTCTGGCGAGTGCTGGAAAAGGCGCCGGGCTGGAGCTTCACTTCAGTGGTATTTCCGACCTCCTGGTTCTCTTCACTGGATGCGCAGTTGGCGAGCGAGTTGCGCCTGACCGCCCAGAGCCATTTGATGTTGCCGTTGCGCGACCTGTTGAGCGCGGAGCTGGCGCAACTCAAGACCATCCGCAACACCGAACGACGGGGCAACGTCGAAAGCGAAGATCCTGCCCAATGGCAAAACTACGTCAAGGCCAAGGATCTGGTGGAGCGTGCGGTGCGTCTGGAGCAGCAGAACCAGTGGTTCAGTCAGGCGCTGAACAATCCCAAGGCTCCCCTCGAAGACCTGGTGTTGCTGAGCAACAACGCGTTGTTGCTGAACCTCAACGTCGGCACGTTGCACCGCGCCGGTTTTTACAACCGGGCGTTGTTCGATGCTGACGGCAGCGACTTGCGACCGCTGGATCTGACCGTCGAGCGCCCGGTGATCGAGGAAAATTTCCTCGGGCTCATGGAGCGCTGGCTGGACCAATATTTCCTGGCCGACAATTTCGTGCGCCAGGCCGGTTATCTCAAGCTGCATCTGGAACGGCTGGAAGCCGGCAGTGGCAACTCCCTCACCGAGCTCGAGGATTTGCGAGCACTGGTCGATGACCTGCAAACCGTGATCGGCTTGACGAATTCGGCGTGGGGCCGTGGCAAAGGTCAGGACCTGGTGCCTGGGTATCGCGAGTTGCTGGACAACGTGCGCAAAAGCGCCTTGCTAGGGCCGCAACTGGAACAACAGTTGGAAATGCAGGCGGCCAAGCTGCAACAGAGCTTTCGCGATCAATGGATCGTCCAGGCCGGCTCCCGGGATAATTTATTGATTCAGCAAGGCAGCGGACAACTGGTCTTGCAGGAACATGTGGTGCAGCTCAACAACGCGGTACAGGCGCTGTTCAAGCGTGATTTCGTGGCCATTGCCTTACAAGCGGATCGCTCCGAAGCCCCAAATGGGCAAGGGCAGGGCGTTGATGGCGACGACCTCGACAGTGCGCTGAACTATTTCGCCAGCTACAAGAGTTACGCCGCCGAAGAGTTGCCACGCATTCCCCCGGCGTATCGCGGCGCCTTGTTGCAAGCGGCCGAAGGCGCGGTGGTCAAGGCCATGTTGTCGAGCCTGCGCGAGCACAATGCGCAGGTCCACAGTGGCGTCTTCAATGTGCAGGCGCCCCAGGCGATTGCCTTGCAGAAAGCCTTTATCGAGGTGCGCCGCAGCGATTTGGCCACGCGTTTGCAAACGGCCTTGAATCGCCGGGCCTTGGCGGACATCGTCAGCGGCCTCGACGAAATCATCGCCCAGCCGCTGTTCAGCGGCCGCACCGAAATCAGCCAGTGGGACGGCTCGAAAAACCTCGGCCTGCAACTGTATGGCGCCAGCGACGTGCAGGATTTGAAACTGAGCCTCAATCAGCAATTCAACACCATGCTCGGTATTACCGAACGACGCACCTCGGCGCTGGAATGGCTGAAAGTCCAGCAACAGAATCTCTCGGCGTTGGATTATGAACGCGTGACGCAGTTCAGTGCGCTCAACGACGAACTGCTCAAATACAAAGAGCAGAACCCCGCCAGTTCGCCGGCACAGATCGAGCAATTGGTGAGCCGTGATTTCATCGAAATGGACGTCGCGTCCTGTGGCCAGATTCTGCAAACCGCCAACCTGTCCGGCGGGCGCGAAACATTGGCGTTGCGCGCGGTGGATCTGCAACAAACCGCCATGCAACGCTGCCAGTTCCTGCAACAGCAACAGGCCGCGGCGGCGTGGAACGAGCTGGCCAACTATTTCAACCAGTACCTGGCGGATCGCTTTCCGTTTGCCAACGGCCTTCAGGCTACCGACGCCGACCCGGCCAGGGTTCAGCATTTGCTGGAGCTGATCGACAAGCGTTTGCCGGTGGCGCAGGCCGGATTGCCGCAGAGCCAGACCCCGGAACGGTTGGCCGCCGAAGACTTTCTCAATCGCCTGAAGCAAGCCAGCACCTGGCTGGGGCCGATGTTCGTGCGCGACAAGAGCGGTGTGCTGGGAGTGGAGATGGACGTGCGCTGGCGCACCGACCGAGAGGAAGAACGCGGTGCCGATCAGGTGATTGCCTGGGGCTTGAATGCCGGCAATCAACAGATCAACTACCCCGGCGAGGCTCAGCAGAACCTGCGCTGGATGGTCGGCCAACCGATCCGGTTGACCTTGCGTTGGGCCAGGAATGGCTACCAGCGCCCGGCCAACGATCCGTTACAGCCGAGCCTGGTGGTGCGGGACCTGGAAGCGGGATGGGAGTACAGCGGTCCATGGTCGTTATTGCGCTTGATGCGTTCGCATGTATCGGTGCAGCGCCAGCCGAACATGGACTACACGGACTTTCCATTGACCTTGCGCCTGCCCGTGACCACGCAGGCCAGCACCACCACCGCGGAGCAAACCCTGATGTTCGTGCGCCTGTCGTTGATGACCCAGGGCTCGAAATTGCCGCTGTCCGTTCAGCCCCTGCCGACCCGGGCCCCGCGTTCACCGTTCATGGTGACGCGGTCGACCGCAGCCATTGAATCCCATGAGGAGGAGGGCCTGTGAATCAACCTTCAACACCGTTGCCGGAACTGATTGCGCAACTGCTCGAACCGATCAGCGAGGAGGCGCCTTGTGGTCAGGATTTGCGTTATGAGCCTGAGTTCGACCGATTGCGCGAACTGCGCCGTGAGGACGACACCAGTTTGCCGACGGGGGTGTGGCAGTCGTCGATCAAGCGTGCCCAGTGGCCGGAACTGGAAAAGCTTGCCACGAGCCTGCTGCTCGAACGCAGCAAGGATTTGATGCTCAGCGCCTGGCTGGGGGAGGCCTGGCTGCATCAGGACGGGCTCGAAGGCTTACCGGGCAGCCTGGCGCTGGTTGCCGGGTTATGCGAGCGCTATCCCGAGCACCTGCACCCGCAGGCTGAGGATGGCGACCAGTCATGGCGAGTGATACCGCTCGAATGGCTGGCGCGACGCTACACCGAAGTGTTGCTGACCCGAGTGCCGCTGTTCGATTCGCACAACGGAGAATTCGATGGCTTCTGTCTGGATGCCTGGCGTCGCTTGCAGTTGCAACAGGTGCTGGCCAGCGACAGTAAAGCGGCCAAGACCTCGGCCGAGAACGCCCGCAACGAACAGAAAAAACTCACCGAACAGATTCGCGCCACTCCGTTGTCATTCTGGTTGCGCAGCCAGGGCAGCCTGTTGCTGAGCCTGCAACACCTGCAACGCCTGGACAACTGGAGTGATACCTGGCTCGGCAACCAGGCCCCGGGCTTCAAAGCGTTGCAAGACGTGATCAAAGCATTGTTGACGCTGGTTCAGGAGTTCATCGCCATGCATCCACGAAAACCGACCCCCGCGCCTGTCGAAACGCCTGCGGTGGCGGCATCGAGCCCGGCTGCGGTGCCGGAAGTCATCCCGGCGCCCCAAGTGTTCAGCGAGCCGGCGAATCGTGAAGAGGCGTACCGGCAATTGCTGTTGATCGCTGACTATCTGGCGCGCACCGAACCCCACAGCCCGGTTCCCTATCTGATCAAACGGGGCGTGGAGTGGGGCAACAAGCCCCTGAGTGAGCTGCTTGGGGAGCTGATCAGCGCTGATGCCGAATCCCGGCGACTCTGGACGCTGTTGGGCGTTCTTTAGTGAAGCCGGGCGGCCGCCGACGGCGGCGGTAAAGCAATGGGGGTGAGTACCGGTTGACCGGAAAAAAACGCCGTCAGGTTTTTGCCGGCCAGTTCCACGGTGCCTTGGGTGGCCTCCGGGGACAATCCGGCGACATGGGGGGTCAGAATCACGTTGGCCAACCCCTTGAGGGCGTCCGGCACCTGGGGTTCGTGATCGTAGACATCCAGCGCGGCGCCGGCGATCCGTCGCTGTTCGAGCGCGCTGATCAGGTCCGCCGTGACGATCACACTGGCCCGGGCGATATTGACGATGAAGCCGTTGGGCCCCAGGGCATCAAGCACCTGCCTGTTGATCAGGTGTTGGGTGCCGAGCCCGCCGGGTGCGGCGACTATCAGAAAATCCGAGTGGCGTGCCAGTTCGGTAGGCGTCGAACAGAAGCTATAGGGCACGTCGCTGCGATGTTGGCGGTTGTGGTAGCTCACGTTCATGTCGAAGCCGTTGGCTGCACGTTTGGCGATGGCGATGCCGACGGCCCCGAGGCCGAGGATGCCCAGGCGTTTGCCGGCCAGGGACGGGCGCATGATTTTCGGCCACTCGCCCCGACGCACGGCGGCATCGGCTCGAGGAATATCCCGCACCAGCGCCAGCAACAACGCCATGGCGTGATCGGCGACGGAAGAGGCATTGACGCCAGCCCCGTTGGTGACGGTGATGCCACGGTCGGCGGCGGCTTGCAGGTCGACGTGTTCGTAGCCGGCGCCGATCACACAGATGATCTTCAGGTTGGGCAGGGCGGCGATTTCATTGGCGTACAGGCCCAATGGGCCGCGCGTCAGCACCGCCTCGATCTGACTGCCCTGTCGGGCAATGGCGGCGGCGCGCTCGGCCGGGGTTGGGGCCAGGATCAAATGAAACCCCTGACGTTCGAGAATCGGCAGGTAGTCATTGATGGTTTCAACCAGTACCAGAACAGTTGCGGTCATGCTGGGCTCCTGTGGGCAGCGGAGTGTCGGGGCTTGAACGTCGCGTCAGATTGCTGACTCCAGAGCGAATTGGCAATGGCCCACAGTCATAGGCTATTGGTTGGCAAGCACTCGTGCAGGCGTTGGCGATACCGGCGAACTTCTTAGATACAACACTAGATCAGAGCGCGGCAGATGGAGAGGGTTTGTCCGCGATGAAATAGCTGTAGCAGCTGTCGAGCCTGCGAGGCCGCTACAGCGAACGCAGCCTTTGGCAGCTGCTACATGTGGGGAGGTTCTATGCTTGGCACTGGTCCAAAGTCTGGTGGGATGAACCGGGACAAAGCGGTATGAAGCCGGAAAGCCAAGCCTAGCAGGGGGGCCAGGACAAACCGTATGTCGGGACCAGTGCCAAAGCAGCGCCAAACAATAAACAGTAAAATTTAGACACTGGGGCTGTCCCAGTGGCAAATTTGGCGAGAGCTTTGGCACCGGGCATCAACCTCTACTCTGTATAGTTATATTATACCGAGGTGCTTACATCCAGCCGCCAGCCCAGACCACACGCCCGACTATCTCCAGGTCGTTCAGACTTTCCTTAGCAACCGTCATCGTCTGATAGGCAGGATTGGTGCTGATCACCGCCACGCCACCGCCTATCTGGCGTTGTAGGCGCTTGGCATAGAGATGGTCATCCAGGCGGATCACATAGACAGCCTCTCCCTCCAGCATGTTGCGGCCATGGTCGATCAAGACCGTGTCGCCGTCACTCAACAAGCCCTCCATCGAATCACCATCGACTCTGATAGCAGACAGCCTCGACGGCTCCAGCCCCTGTTTACGCAGCGAATAGGTCGTGAACGCCAGGTGCGTCAGAATCCTAGTTCCCTCGGTCCAGGAGCCATGCCCAGCACTGCACCGTGCATCGTACAAAGCCACATAGCTGTACTTGTCATCCTCTATAACTCGCTGCACCTGCTGCTCTTCTCCAAACGCCAGCCACATCGCTGAAACGCCTGCGGCTTGCGCGATTTGCTCCAGCCTGTCGAGCGTTGGATATGTCTCACCGCTCAGATAACTGCGTATTGCCCCCTCTGAAAGACCCGAGTCGCGCGCAAAAACGCGCGCCGCTCTGGTTCCCATCGCGTCCTTGAGCCTATCCCGGAAGCATCCGATTGCCCCCACTGGAATCGGATGCTGCGTATCTAAAGCATCCGTTTTATCCGATTCCTTGTAAGTCATTGATTTCTCTCGGTTATACGTTTTTCTGAGCACGGACGCGCATAAAAAAGAATCGGATGCGCGTTTTTCCGATTGATATGCGCGGTTATCCGCGTTATGTTTATCCGCAACAGGACGTTAGACGTCCCAAAAAAACCACCCGTGAAGATGGTTCAAAACTATGAGCGATATCGACATGCCCACTGACCCTGCTAGCCGATGGGAGTGGATCAAATACCAACTCCGTGTTCGTGGCACCTCTATGGCCGAGCTTGCACGCCGGCTGGAAGTGACAGACCGCGCAATCCGCAACGCCAAATGCACGCCTTACCCGCGTATCGAACGCTCCTTAGCTGACGCTCTGAGTCTCGACCCTGCGGACATTTGGCCTGAGCGTTGGAACGCGGACGGCACCCCACATCGGCAACGGCCTGGACGCGCGGAAATAAACACGTCCTACAGCAAGGATACCGGACTCTATCCGGTAGGACACTGTAAAGCGGTAAGGAGTGCCTAAACATGCGCCGCCCAAAAGACGACAAGACGCTAGATATCTTCTCCGTACCTCAGCCAGTGCTGTCTATTCCTGGCCTTGGCAATTACGCCTCCCAAGTCAGCGAGCTGGTTAGCGAAATACTCAAAGGGTCCGAATTGGACCGCTATGAGATAGCGGCTCGTATGTCACGTCTGTCAGGCGATGACGTCAGTAAGAACATGTTAGACGCTTGGGCCAGTCCTGCCCGTGCAGATCACAACCTTCCTTTGTACCGAGCCGCGTTGCTGGAAGAGGTTTGCGCCAGCCATGTTCTAACTAACTGGCAGGTTCATTTGCGTGGCGGTCGGGTCGCATATGGCCGCGAGGCGTTGGACACAGAACTGGGGCGCCTTGAGCGAGTGGCCGCAAATGCGACTCGCCAAGCTCGAGAATTGAAAAAGCTCCTGGGTGAAGACCATGCGTAATTGGTTCACCGCTCAGGAACTGGCGGGTCTGCCGGGTGTGCCTGGCACGTCTCGCAACGTCAAGGCCATGGCAGCCCGTGAACACTGGGAAGGTCAACACCGCTTTGGTAGCAAGGCCGTCGAATACGCCTTCGCTATCCTGCCGAAAGAAACCCAGACCGCGCTGATTGCTGCATCAGTAGCAGAGAGCCAACCCCAGTCAGTGATCGCGGTTGAGTCAAATACAACCGAGCGTGACATCGTTTCAGCGTCACGCTTGAGCGAAGATCAACGTTCAGTTATGACGGCTCGCCTGGCTTTCGTCCGTGAAATCGAGCGCATGAGCCAGACGATCAGTCAGCAACGTGCCATCGACTCTCTGGTCGCACTGGCCAAAGCCGAGCAACTGAGCCCGTACCTCACCGACCGCGTACAGCGCGCCAACGACCGCAAGACCGGCGACCGTACTCTGAGCGAGCGCACCCTCAAGCGCTGGCTGGCCGACTATCGTCAGAACGGCGAAACCGGTCTGGCGCCTGCTCGCCGTCAGAAAGACATGAGCTTGCCCGCGTGGTCGGCGTCTTTCCTGACTTGCTACCAGCGTCCGACCAAGCCCAGCGTCGAAGCAGCCTATGCCGAGTTCGCACTCAAGCACCCGGCCGAGCGCCCGAGCATTCACGTTGTCCGTCGCTTCCTTAATAAACTCAGCGCCGAGGCTCGCGAGCGCGGCCGTCGTACCCCGCAGGAACTCAAGGCGCTGCAACCGTTCAAGCGCCGAACCACAAAGAACCTGTACCCCTGCGACGTTTTCACCGCTGACGGCCACAAGTTCGACGCTGAAGTCCTCAACCCGCGCACCGGGAAACCGTACCGGCCGGAAACCACCACAGTGCTCGATGTTGCCACTCGCAAAGCCGTGGGCATCTCCATTGGTGAAGCCGAGTCCACCATCGGTGTTCTGGACGCCCTGCGTGATGCTGTACAGCACGGCATGTTCGCCATGTTCTACGTGGATAACGGTTCAGGCTTCGCCAACGATACCGTGCGCGAAGTGGTCGACCGGATCGGCGGCACCATGACGCATGCACTGCCTTACAACAGTCAGGCACGAGGTTTAATCGAGCGCTCCCACCAGACCATCTGGGTCAATGCCGCGAAGAAGCTGACCAGCTACATCGGCGCCGACATGGATAAGCACGCGGGCACCAAAGTCCATCGGATCAGCCGCAAACAACTGCGCGAGACGGGCACCACCCGTTTGATCCCGACCTTCGCCGAGTTCATGGCGGGCGTTGAGTATGAACTCGACATCTACAACAACACTCCGCACCGAGGCCTGGAACGGTTCCGCGATCCGCTGACCGGCAAGCTACGCCACATGAGCCCCAACGAAGCATGGGATGCCGCTCGCGCCGAGGGCTGGGAGCCGTTGGTGGCGTCGTCTGAGCTGCTGAATGACCTGATGCGTCCGCAAGTGCTGCGCCCAACCCGTCGCGGTGAGGTCACTTGGGCAAACGAAACCTACTTCCTCGACGCCTTACGCAACTTCCACGGCGAAGAAATCCGAGTGGCCTACGACGTGCGCGACTCCTCCCGTGTATGGGTCCGCACTCTGGACGGCGACCTGATCGGCGAAGCGCTCCTGGATGGTAACGCCAGCGACTACATGCCGAAGGCCATGATTGAAAAGGCCTACGACAAGCGCGAAAGCGGCCAGATGAAACGCGCCCTGGACAAGCTGGAAACCCTGACCGGCAAGCGCGTGGAAATGATCGCACCGACCAGTGCGCCATCTGCCCAGCTCACTGCTGATCAGCTTGCCGAAGCCCAACGCTTCGCCCAACTGGCAGCCCCGAAGGCGCAGACCTTCGACCTGCCATCCGACCCGACAGCCCGTTACCACCTCTGGCACCAGCTCGCTGACCGCCTGAGCAATGGCGAAGTGCTGACGGACGAAGAGACCCAGTGGCACAGCCGCTACCCCAAACACCCGGACTTCGCCTCGATCCGCCGCATGTTCGAGTTCGCGGAACAAGCCCGCGCCTAACAAAAGATCTTTAAGGAGCTTCACATGAGTGTTTCCAAAATCGTCCCGCTGACCAACGTCGGCCTGTTGTCCGCCGCTATCGAGCGTGCTCATTCCCGCCCGATGGGCCTGCCCGGTCTGGTCGTGATGTACGGCGCCAGCGGCCTGGGCAAAAGCGTGGGCGCAGCCTTCGCCGCCAACCTGCACCGCGCCTACTACGTCGAGTGCCGCGACACCTGGAGCAAGAAAGCTTTCCTGCAAGCAATCCTGCGAGAAATGAGCATCGCCCCCGGCCAAACGCTCTCGGTGATGGTCGACCAGGTGGCCGAACAGTTGTCCCGTAGCGGCCGTCCGCTGCTGATCGACGACGTTCAATACCTGCTTGAAAAAGCCGTGGCCAACGTCCTGACCGATATCTACAACGCCAGTCAGGGCACCATCGTCCTGATCGGCGAAGAGCGTGTGCCCAGCAGCTTGGCCAAGCTGGAACGTCTGCATAACCGCGTGCTTGAGTGGGTGCCCGCTCAACCCGCCACCCTTGATGACCTGCGCAGTCTGGCCAAGGCCAGTTATCCGACCCTAAAAATTTCCGACGATCTGCTGGAGGACCTGCGCCACAAGGTGCGCGGATGCCTGCGCCGCGTCGCGGTCAACCTCTACAAGGTTTACAGCGAAACCCAAGCCATGGCCATGGACAGCATCGACCTTGCAGGCTGGGGTAGTCGCGGCTGGTTTACCGGCGAGGCCCCAGTGCGGAGGGCTGCGTAATGGGGTGTGGTCGTAAACGCATTGATCTGGATATGCAGGGTACTAAGGACAGTCGGCAGCGCATGTGGGAGTCCATTCGGGCGAGTTCGGCAGGTTTCAAAATTTTTGGTATGGCCAGTCGAGCGGGTGTTTCTGACATCAGCCTGCGTCGCTACTTAAAGGCGCTGATGAAAGGGGGATACATCGAAGTCGTCGAGGGTCGCAAGCTTGATGAGCAAACCTTCCGCTTGGTCAAAGATGTCGGCGCTGAAGCTCCTGTGGTTACCAGCAGTGGTGAACTCAGCACTGCCGGAAGAGGAACCGAGGCGATGTGGCGCACGCTGCGAATCCTGGGTGAGCTGAACGCTGTAGAACTGGCAGAACAAGCGTCGATTGCAGTTAAGACGTCGACGGACACCGCAAAGTCTTATCTGAAATGGCTCAACCGTGCGGGTTACCTAGTGGTAACTGATCGGGGAGGGCCGGGGCGTCACGCTCGGTATCGCCTGATATCCGGCAAGAACACTGGCCCACGCCCACCAATGATTCAAACCATCGGCCAAGTCTTCGACCCCAACTTGGGGGCCGTGGTTTACCGCCAATCTGATTGCGCGGAGGTGGAGCTATGAGCGTCAACTTAGCCGCCTGGGGTCCAGAGCCGCCGCTGTTCGTGCGCCTGCTCGCCGCCGAAGTCGCCGCCAGCAACAAAACCAAAGCCAGCCAGCGCATTGGGATGAGCCGCACCGCCGTCAGCCTGATCCTGGCCAACCGCTACGCGTCACCCAGCACGGCCGGTGTTGAGCGCCGTGTCATGGAAACCCTCGGCCGTATCGAGTGTGTCGCCCTGGACGACGTGGTCACCACCGATCAGTGCCAAAACTATCGCGAAAAACCGGCACCGACCCACAACCCGCAAGCCATGCAGCACTGGCGCGCCTGTCAGCACTGCACCAACAACCCCGACCGCTGCCATCAGGAGATTGACCATGCTCGCCTCCACTAATCGCACGCTGCTGAAAGTGTTGACCCCGTCACTGGCCGAACACCTGCGGGTGTTCAACCACGCCGCTCGGACTTTGCAGTCGATGCGCATCCGCCTGCTGAACCTCGACCCGATCCAAAACCGACTGACCATCGCCCCCGAGGCCGGTCGCGCACTGATCGACGCCCGTGCCGTCAGCGGTTATCAGCGCCATGCCAGCGCCGGTAGCACCCGTTACACCGTGTTGTTCCAGGGCGTGACCTTGGAATGGCGCGAAACCATCAGCGCCGCCCGTCCCGACGATTGGGCTCGCCCGACTCTCCACTGAGGAACCCTGTAATGACTGCACAACCACACACCATCCCCGAAGGCTACCGCATCGACGCGCAACGTCGGCTCGTTGCCGAAAGCATGATCAAGCCGCTTGATCTGGCCCGCGATGCCCTGGTGTTGGAACTGGTCGAGAAGGCCCGCGTAGCCAGCAAAGGCTTGGCCCTGTTCAAAGCCGCCGCGTTCGGTGACATCGACGCCTTCGTCGAGATGAGCGCTGAGGAATACGGCGCCAAGCTGGGTGGCAAAAAAGGCAATGTCAGCCTGATCAGCTTCGATGGTCGCTACAAAGTCCAACGGGCTATTCAGGAAAGCATCGCTTTCGACGAACGCCTCCAGGCGGCGCGGGCCTTGATCGACGAATGCCTTGAAGAGTGGACGGCCGGGGCGCGGCCGGAGGTTGTAACTCTGGTCAACGACGCCTTTCGCACCGATACCAAGGGCGACATCCGCACGGCACGAGTCCTTGCCTTGCGTCGCTTGGAAATTGCCGATGAACGCTGGCAGCGTGCGATGCAAGCTATCGGTGAAGCCTGCCAAGTGATCGGCTCCAAGTCCTACATCCGCGTGTACGAGCGTGTGGGTGATACCGATCAATACCAGCCCATCAGCCTTGATATTGCGGGGGTGTGAGATGACGCCGATCACCATCCGGTGCTTCTTCAGCACCGGCTCGTACCACGCCAGAGCGCCTGGCTACAAAACCACTGCCTCATCGGCAGAGTCAGCCAGAAAGGCAGCCGACCGTCTGATCGAAAAGCTGCGCCCTACCGCTGTAATTGACAGTGTGGAGGAGATTCAAGACGGCTGTCCCGCTGTGTTGAAGCTCTATCACTACCACTTCAAACAAGCCGACGAGACCTGACCATGCAGCGCTACCACGACACCACCACAGATCCGCTGCCTATTCACTCGCCGCAGCACGATACCGAACGCGCCAACCTTGCCCGTCAAACCGCCGAATTCCTGGCTCGCGGAGGCAAGGTCCAACAAATCGGTTTTTGCATGAGCAACACGCCAGCGACTTTCACCATCAACCCGGAGCGCTCGCCGGTCTATGCCCATCTGTTCGCGCCGGTTGCTGCCGCAGCGACTCCCGAAGCGCTTGTACTGCCTGAGCCAGCAATAGAGCTTGCCCAGACAGACGAGCAAAAGCTCGCGGCCTTGATCATGGCCGAGGCTGCTCTGGGTAACTCCCCCAAGTGGACAGCCAAGAAATACCACATGACTGAAAAACGCGTGCGGCAGATCGCCCGCGATTACCACATCACCTTCCATGTACAGCGATAGGACATCCCATGGCCAAGATCACCCTGACCCTTGAAGACCAGCACGACGAAAGCGGCAAACCGACTGTATCCCTGGACATGTCCGGCGCCCGAGTCGGGCCGTTCGGACAGACCTTGCACACCGAGGCGCTTCGCATCTCGCAAATGCTGTTCGGCATGGCCGCTTGTGAAGAAAGGCTCGGCGGCCTACCTGCCTGCCGCCGCCAGCCGAGCAACAACACCCTCCATTAAGCGAAACCGCCCCGGTGATCCGGGACGGTCTGCCAGGCGTGGTTGCCTGGTACTGATGAGCAGCCAACCCATGACAGATGAAACACCCCGCCAACGCAAAGCCCGTCTTGCCCGTGAGCGCAAGCGTGCAGAGCGTCAACGGAAAAAGGAAAAGCGGCTAGCCATGGGCGCCAGCAAACTGAAAATGGAAATCTACAGTGGCACGCAACGTGAGCTGGAACAGATACGTACAGCCGGAGCATTCGACGAAACCGACCATGCACTCACGATGGTGATTCACGGTGTAGCCGATCTGTCCCGACGTGACCCGGCTGCATTCCGTGCCCTGATACAACGGAGGGGAAAATGAACACCAGGAACTTGCAACTCAGCAAAATCCACATCGCCAAAAAAGACCTTGGCCTAGACGACGAAACCTATCGCACATTGCTTGGCCGGGTGGCCGGTGTGCGTTCAGCCAAAGACCTTAACCCGCGCCAGATCGGCCACGTACTGGCCGAGTTCGCCCGGTTGGGCTGGACTTCGACGTCGGCCAAACGAACTGACCGCAAGGTTCCTATCCCTGCACCGGACCGGGAAAAGCTGATGGGTAAGGTCGAGGCCTTTCTTGCCGAAGCCAAACGCTCCTGGGCGTATGCCGATGGCATGGCCATGCGCATGTTCAAGGTTGAGCGAGTGGAATGGCTGGACCCGCAACAGCTTCACAAAATGGTGGCGGCCTTAACCTACGATGCCCGCCGACAGGGGAGGCCTGAGCGATGAACGAAGATCTGTTCCCAGACGACAGCGACAAGCTTGACCCTGAAAAGATACTGGCGCATATGGAATCGCCAACCGTCCTTGCACGCTGGGAGGGCACCCTGGGTGAGATGGTCAGGATTGCCGAAGTCGAGCTGCGCAAGGCGCTCAACAACACCGATAGCGCTCCTGAGCTGGCCCGTCGGGTGGTCTATTCCATCTGCGAGCACCAGGGCGGCACGGTGATGTATCTGCCACGCGGCACAATCCTCAAGCGAGCCATGCGCGATGCGGCTATCTACCAAGACTGGCGGGACAAAGGGGTTAAACCTGCTGATATGGTCAACAAGTACGTTCTGTCGAGCCAAACGATTTATGACATCATTGCCCGCCAGCGGGCGTTGCATCGTAAGAGCGAGCCCGACTTATTCGGCTTTGATGACGGGACGCTTCATTAGGTAGCTCATAGGAGAGTGGGTATGAAAATAGTAAATGGTTTGATCGGAATACTACTCGGCTTGGCCGTTTCATTATCTGCCCACGCTGTCGTTGACAGCCCTAAACATGCGTTCAAAAACACATATGACCAACTGCTTGAGGAACTTCCTAACGTTCGCAGCCAACTGACTGAAACCGACGAGAATGGAATGAAGCGTTGGGGGGGAACAGTTCCCGTTGGCAGTGCTGCTTCAATTGTCCAGATCACTGGTAAAGGAAAGGACGCAATCACTGAATTGACGGTGATGATACTTTCTACACCATCGACAACCGATACAGATTACGACAACGCCGAGGCACTAAGAGACGTTCTTTTCCAAGGGCTGTTAGGTAGAGGCGCTGCTTTTGATCTTGTGAATGATTTTTTTGTTGAAGAGCTGGCACGTCAGCAACCTATCCTCAAGGCTGGCGGCAAACCTAAACCCGGCGTCAAGAAGATTGCTCGGGGAACGTCCCAAGTGAGTCTTGAGCTAGTTAAAGCCCCCCAAGGCCTGATGGTCATTTATTCAATGAAGTTGATTTGATAAATACAGCCCCGCCACCGTGCGGGGCTAAAACCTTAAACCCCCCTGAAATTACAACTTCTTCCCCCGTGCGCGAACCTACACCCGTTCTTTCAAACGGCAGGTTCGCACCATGCACACCGCTCCCGCTTCCCCCAAAGTCTCCCGGCCCCAGTGGCCGCGCCAACATGCGCAACTCATCCTTGCCGCAGGGGATGACCTCGCCCGCGAAGTCTTGTGGGCCAAGGTTCCAGCCGACTGGCGGGACATGGTGCAACTGCATATATCCCAGGCAGAAGCCCACACCGAGCAACACGTCCAGCAGCGTGAGAAGTTTCGCCCTGCTGTAAGTCCCACCATCCCTGTCCTTGCTGAGTATCGAGCGCCCATCCCTGTGCGCGGCAACGCCGTGGTTGCCAACCACCATCTGGCCGCTCTGCGCGCCGCCATCCACACACCGCGAGTATCTGCATGAACCTTCAATTACCGAAGCGGCGTCCTCGTGCGCCACGTATGACCGACTGGACGTTGATCACCATCGCACTGCTGTTGTGCCTGGCTATCGTCGCTCCGACCAAACTCCCGGTCGTTCTCTATAAATGTGGTCTGGTCACCCTGGGCGGTGTACTCGGCTACTGGATCGACCGCGCGTTGTTTCCCTACGCCCGCCCAAATATGGTCCGGCGTTATGAGCGCTCCATGGCTGGTGTTCGCCGCGCCCTGGTCGTGCTGGCCTGCGTCCTCGGCCTGACGTTGGGGCTCTGAGCATGCGGCGAATCCTTTTATATATAGGTGCCGCGTCGCTGGCCTCGCTTGTCGGGCTCGCAGTTTCCACCCCAGCCCATGCCGAAATTCCTTCCCATGCCGAACGCTACCGCCGCGACCTAACTCGTATCGCCCAAGCGGAGTGGGGGCTGGATGCTCCAGTGGCAACCTTCGCCGCGCAGATCCATCAGGAAAGCCGCTGGCGGTTCGACGCGAAATCGCCGGTCGGTGCGCAAGGCTTGGGCCAAGTGATGCCCTCGACCGCGACCTGGTTGGCTCAGTTGTTCCCCAAAGCCTTGGGCAAGGTCGAGCCGTTCAATCCGATTTGGTCCATGCAGGCGCTGGTCAGTTATGACCGCTGGTTGGCGGATCGTACTCAGGCGAGTGGTCCCTGCGAACAAGGGGCGTTCATCCTCTCCAGCTACAACGGCGGGCTGGGCTGGGTCATTCGCGACCGCAAGTTGGCTTCGGCAAAAGGCGCCGATCCGCTGACCTGGTTCGACTCTGTCGAGCGGCACAACGCTGGCCGCTCGGCCGCTGCCTTCAAGGAAAACCGCCAATACCCGCGCCAGATCCTGCTGCGCTGGGAAGCCCTGTACATCGCTGATGGCTGGGGCCAGGGAGTCTGCCAATGAAACGTCTGCTGGATCTTATTAGTCCAGCCACCTGGTGCGTGGCACTGATCATTGCTGTGGTCTACGGCCTGCATCTCTACCGCCAGGAAGGCTATGACGACGGCTTCGCCCTGGGCACAGCCAATGGCGACAAGATCGCCGCCGACCTTCGCGAAGCTTTCGCCCACGAAAAACTTGGATTGGCCCAAGTGGCAGCCGATGCCGCGAACAAGGCCCTTGCCGACTTACGCGCCGAGCAGGCCAAGGGCTATCAACTGGCACGCCAGTTGGCTGACACCAAAGACAACCTGCGCAAAACCACCGACAAGCTCACAGGAGAGATAACCCATGTCACCAAACTCTACCGACGCGCCCTCAATGCGCAGCCCGAGCCGCTGCCTGTTGCTGTGTTCACTACTGGCTTTGTCCGCGTGTGGAACACCGCCAACGGCATCAGTACCGCAATGCCAGCCACGAACAGCACCAGCGGAACATCTGCGCCGTCCAGCGGAGCCGGAACCGCTGACGACCTCGACTCCGGCCTTGGCCAGGATCAGCTCCTGACCAACCAGGTACGGAACGGCGAGCTGCATGGAATCTGTCGGGCGCAGCTCAACAACCTGATTGATTGGACTCTCAATGAAAGCAAATGACTACGCCAGCGTATTGGAGGCGCGTCACCACGAAAGCTCTTTAGCCGCTCATTTGGCACAACGGGAAACCTTGACTGGACCATCCGCCGAGTTCTGCCAGATGGCCGATTGTGAAATGCCGATACCCGAAGACCGACGCCAGGCCGTCGAGGGCGTGCAGTTCTGCGCCGAGTGCCAAACACGCCGCGAAAAAAGGGGCTGCAAATGATGATGATTGAAATGCCTGCCTGGCAGTTGATCAGTGTGGCGGTCGCGGTTCTCGGTGGTTTTGCAGGCTTGGTGAAGCTGCTGCTGTTGCAAACGGAGCGGCGCCTGGACCAGCGCAATGCCGTGATGGATGACCGCTTCAACGCCTTGGCCAAAGACAGCGACCGCCTGCGAAGCGTGGAACTCAACTTCGAACGGCTGCGCGCAGATCTGCCCCTGCACTACGTGCGACGTGAGGACTACGTCCGAAACCAAACCGTCATTGAAGCCAAGCTCGACGCCTTGGCGCTCAAGTTAGAAAACGTTCAGCTCAAAGGAATACGACCATGAACATTGATCCCGCCAAGGTCCGCCGCGAATCCCTGCGGTGGTACATCCTTCTGACTCTCAACACCTCCCGACCCGTGGACCCGCACGAAGCCATGGTGCTCTCAACCATCCAAGGCATTCTCCCGGATGTCACCACCCTGGAGTTGCGCCGGGAACTCGACTACCTGGCAGATCGGAGCCTCGTGACGCTGAAAAAACAGTCCAGTGGCGCTTGGATCTGCGGCCTGACCCACTACGGCGTCGACGTGGCCGAGTACACCATCGACTGCAATCCAGGCATTGCCCGCCCCGAAAAATACTGGAGCTAAGCCATGCCACCGCGCAGCAAAGTCGCCAGCCTGCCCAAGGCCGTCAAGGCCTGGCTCGACAAGGCCCTGGCCGAAAACAGCTTCAGCGAATACGAAAGCCTAGCGGCCGAGCTGTCGGCCCAGGGCTTTTCGATCAGCAAGTCGGCGTTGCACCGTTATGGCCAGGACTTTGAATCCAAGCTCTCGGCGCTCAAGGTCGCCAGCGAGCAGGCTCGCGCCGTGGTGGCTGCTGCGCCGGATGAAGAAGGCGCCGTCAACGAAGCGTTGATGAGATTGGTCCAGGAGCATCTATTCAAGCTGTTGATGGCCGACGACAAACCATTCGACTTGGCCAAGGTAGCCAAGGCGGTGGCAGAACTGGGCAAGGCCTCTATTGCACAGAAGAAATGGCAATCCGAGTACCGCGAGAAGGCCGAGGCGGCAGCATCCCGTGTCGAGAAGATCGCCAAGAAAGGTGGCTTGAATCAGGCGACGGTCGATGAGATCCGCCGCGAAATACTGGGGATGGCTGCATGAGCCTAGTAGTGATGTTTGGTTGGAATTGGGGGCTGAACAGGAACAGCTCCAAGGCTCACAAGTTTCTCGCAGCGAGGGCATTTCAGTCCTTTCCAACCCATGCCTCCTCCTTTTTGAAGGGTGACCATGTCGCCTTTTTCAAAGCAGTTGCTGCAAAGGTAGTGTTCGGGCTCGTCACCTTGAAATTCTGGTTTGAGTTTGTATGCAAAGTAGCCGGTTTCGAATGCGTGGCGTTGGTACTTGCTTTCAAGATCCACTCGGGAGTTAACCTTACTCAGAGTCGATTCAAGCTCTCCGACTCTTTTTACAAGCGCCATTTGCTCCAGTTGGGCAGTCATAAGCTGCTGCTGCAATTCCATAAGGCTCTGCGTAAGTTCAAAAACACGGCTCCTTACAGCTTCTTCATCTCGAAGGGTGAGCAAGCTTTTAGCTATATTTGCCGCAGTCTGTGCGCTGGTGACCCCAGCCGAGAACCAATCAAGCATGCTCATATTCCTGTACGCGTTATTTGGCACAGAGAGTTTAGCATCGGCAGGCGACCGGCATGAGTCTGCCCCTTATCTTGGACAGTACTGCCAGCTTGGTTGCGCCTGCGGTCCTGTTGGATTACCAAAAAGAGTGGATCGGCATCCGTGCGCCTCTCAAAGTTGGGGAGAAGTCGCGCCGGATTGGTCTCACCTGGGCGGAAGCTGCCGACAATGTTCTAGTGGCTGCGGCTGAGAAACCCGCCGGTGGCCAGACTGTTTACTACCTTGGATACAACCAAGACATGACAGTCGAGTACATCCAGGCTTGCGCTATGTGGGCGCGTGCCTACAACTACGCAGCGGAGGAAATCGAGGAAGGAATCTGGCCCGATAGCGACCCCGACAAGCACATCAAGACCTACACCATCGGCTTCCCCAGCGGACACCGCATCGTCGCGCTAACCAGCCGCCCGTCCAACCTACGGGGTCGTCAGGGTGTAGTCGTGATCGATGAAGCCGCGTTCCATCAGGACTTGGCCGAGCTGCTGAAAGCCGCACTGGCCCTGCTGATCTGGGGCGGTGAAGTCCATGTGATCAGCACCCATGATGGCACTGAAAACGCCTTCAACGAATTGATCAACGATATCCGTGCTGGTAAACGCAAGGGAGCGTTGTTCCGTTGCCCGTTCCGTGACGCGGTCGAGGATGGGCTTTATCAGCGGGTCTGCCTGCGCAAGGGCATCGAATACAAACCCGAAGAGGAAGCCGCCTGGGTCCAGGACGTCTATGACTTTTACGGCGATGCGTCGGAAGAAGAACTGGACTGCGTGCCGTCCCAGGGCGGTGGCGCCTTTCTCAGTCTTGCCCTGGTGGAGCAACGCAGTAGCCGCGACGTGCCGGTATTGCGTCTGGCCTACCCGCAGGGCTACGAGACGATGCCCGAACACCTGCGCCTGGCTGAGTCGCTGGAGTGGTGCGAAGAGCATCTGAAGCCGCTGCTTGAGGCTATCCCGCTGGATGTCCAAAGCTATTACGGCATGGACTTCGCTCGCTCCGGTGACCTCTCGGTCATCTGGCCGCTGCTCAAGGAACAGAACCTGCGCAAGCGCACGCCCTTCGTGGTCGAGCTACGCAACGTGCCATTCAAGCAACAGCGTCAGATCAAGTTCTACATACTCGACCGTCTGCCCAACTTCCTCAAAGGCGCAGACGACGCTAGAGGCAACGGCTCCCAGCTCTCGGAGGAAACCGCCATTGAGTACGGCTTCAACCGCATCGAGCGGGTGATGCTGACCGAGGGCTGGTATCGCGACAACATGCCGTCCTTCAAAGCCTCCTTGGAAGACGACACTTTTTACGACATCCCGGCCGACAAGGACGTGGTCAGCGATGTGCGCGCCTTCCGTATGGTCAAGGGCGTGGCCCGCATCCCGGAAAAACGGACCAACGAGAAAGGCGAAAAGTCCGGGCCGAAGCGCCACGGCGACGCCGGTATCGCGGCCGTATTGGCCGATTACGCCTCCCGGCAGGAAACCGAAATATTCGAATTTCACCGAGTCCAACCCGCCGCCCAGCAGGATCGCGAGATCAAGCTAGGTGCGGGTTGGCGCACCCAGAAAGGCATTTGGTAATGGCTGACTCCCGCATCGTCGACCAGTACGGTCGACCGATCCAATACGACAAACTCACAGAAGAACTGGCCGCTGCCCGCACCACCGGCATTCGCCAGGTTTGGCACCAGTCGGTGGCCAGCGGGCTGACGCCCGGTCGCCTTGCCAATATCCTGCAAGCCGCTGCCGAGGGTTCAGCCCATGATTACCTGACGCTTGCCGAGGAAATGGAAGAACGCGACCTGCACTATGCCTCAGTGCTGGGCACCCGCAAGCTGGCGATATCGGGTCTGTCCATCCGGGTCGAAGCTGCCAGCGATGACGCCGAAGATGTGCGCCGTGCCGATCAACTCAAAGAGATTGTGGACTCCCCTGAGTTCGGTGAACTGCAAGCCGACCTAACCGATGCTATGGGCAAGGGCTACGCCGTCTCCGAAATCATGTGGGACCGCAGCGGCAAGACCTGGAACCCGGAGCGCTTTGAGCCCCGCGATCAGCGATTCTTCCAGTTCGACCGCGACACCAGCCGGGAGCTGCGCCTGCTCGATGAGGCCGACCCGGTGAACGGCGTGGCCTTGGCGCCATACAAGTTCATCGTTCACTTGCCGCGCATCCGTTCGGGTCTGCCGATTCGGGGCGGTCTGGCGCGTCTCGCGGCCGTGGGCTACATGTGCAAGGCCTGGACCTGGAAGGACTGGATGGGCTTTGCCGACATCTTCGGCATGCCCATGCGTGTGGGCCGTTATGGACCGGGGGCCAGCAAGGACGATATCGCCACCCTCATGTCGGCGGTGGCCAATCTGGGCAGCGATGCGGCGGCGGTGATCCCGGACAGCATGCGTATCGACTTCACCCAGGCCGCCAATGTCACCGGCGCTGGGGACTTCTTCAAAGGCCTGGCCGAGTGGTGGGACAAGCAGGTCAGTAAAGCCGTGGTCGGTCAGACCATGTCCACCGACGACGGCTCCAGCCAGGCCCAGGCCACGATTCATAACGAAGTTCGCCTCGACCTGCTGCAAGCCGATGCCAAGGCCGAATCCAACACCCTGAACCGATACTTTGTGCGGCCGTGGTGCGATCTGAACTTTGCACCAGGTCGGCCATATCCGCGGCTGATCATTGACGTTCCCAAGCCTGAAAATACCAAGATCCTGATAGAAGCGCTCAAGGAGCTGGTGCCGCTGGGGTTGAAGGTTGAACAGTCGGTGATACGCGACAAGCTCAATATTCCCGCTCCCGCCGAGGGTGCCGAGCTGCTGGGCATCCCTGCGCCCGTTGCCACTCCGGCGCTGGCACAGGCGACCAATAGCGAGCAGGTACGTGTGAAACCCGTAGTGCAGCCGGACATCGTGGATAACCAGGTGCGGACGATGGAGCGGACGGTGGGGGGGCACCTGGATGACATGGTCGAGCAGATCAAGGAGCTGCTCGACTCAGTCAACAGCCTGGAAGAGTTTCGGGATCGGTTGATTGAAACCTATCCGGCCATGACCACCAGCCAGTTGGCGGATGCTATTGCCGATGGGCTAGCGGCCGCCAGCCTGGCTGGGCGAGATGACATCTTGCGAGGGTTGTAAATACGATCAATAGTCGCTGTTCGGGATCATCCACGAGTCTTGCGGCTCATGACCTTGTTGTATTGCTCCTACAAGGAAAGAACGAGTAGCGCTAATCGCGTCCCTGAGTGCTTCTTCCTCTGTTGCAGCACAAGTCCGTGAAGGTCTATAGGGGCCTGCTTGAGTTGGCGTATGAACGTTATGACTCAGAGTATAGAAGTACGGCTCATCGCTGGGGCTATCGCCCAGCCAGATTTTGATTCTGATCTCTGGATTCCAAAAATCATGACCAACTTCAAGAAAAAGCCTGACCTCTCGTACCAGCACATAGCTCTCAGCAATGTTTTCAATGTCAGCCAAGAAATCAACTATCTGATTCGGTTTTTTTTCCATGTTGAAGCACTCCATTAAGTTTGTTGGCTCGACGACAATATCTCACTAGGACAAAAGGATACAAAGTTAAATGTCCGCCTCTCATGGATCACTCCCATTCAAAGAACAAATTGACTTCTTCCGTGACAAAGTCAATTTGCCGACCAGCTCCTGGGCGGACATCTATACCACCGATCACGACTATGCCTTCGTCGTGGCCGGCGCGGTCAAGCGCGATCTGCTGAGCGACCTGCGTGGTGCAGTTGAGAAGTCCATCGCCAACGGCACAACCCTGGAACAGTTCCGCAAGGATTTCGATCAGGTCATCGGCAAACATGGCTGGCAGTATCGGGGCGAACGTGGCTGGCGCACTAATGTCATTTTGGAAACCAACCTGCGCCAGTCCTACAATGCTGGTCGCGAAGCGCAGATGGCCGACCCGGAGTTGCGTAAACGCCGCCCCTATGGCGTGTACCGCCATGGCGACAGTGCGCACCCGCGCCCTATGCATCTGGCATGGAACGGCACCACCTTACCGCTTGACGACGCATGGTGGACAACTCATTCGCCTTCATGTGGCTGGGGCTGCAAGTGCAAGAAATTCATGCTCTCGGCCAGGGATGTAGAACGTCAGGGCCTGACGATTGGCCCAGCGCCCGCTATTGAGTGGGAAGATCGTGTTATCGGCAAGAACAGTCCCAACGGCCCGCGCACCGTTCGCGTGCCCAAAGGTATTGATCCGGGGTTTGAATATGCACCAGGTCAATCACGACTGGCGAATTCCGTGCCCCAGCTGCGCGCCCGTGATCCTCTGCCAGCTCCGTCAGCAGCGCCAGTCCCCGTACCGGCAACGGGTCTGCCCAACCGCCAACCTACCGGCCCTCTACCGTCACCTCGACCCGTTCTGGCAAAGCGTTTGCTCCCGGCCAAAGTACCGGCTTCGAAAGCGGTGACGCAGTTCCTGGGCGAATTTGGCGCCACCGATGCCGCCCCGGCCGTGTTCCGTGACGTGACCGGCGACACCCTGGTAGTCGGCCGCGAGATGTTCACCGATGCGAAAACCGGCACGATAGCACTGGCCCAGCAACTCAAAGCACGCGAACTGCCCTTGCTGGCCGAAGCCATCAAGACACCCGACGAGATCTGGGCACGCCTGGAATGGCATCCAGACTTGGGCAAGGCCGTACTCCGGCGCCGCTACCTGGCGCACGTTCAGGTGGAGGGCAAGGCCGCCCCGGCCGTGGCTGTGTTCGACCAAGGCGCCGATGGCTGGACGGGGGCAACCGGCTTTGTTGACGACAGCGAGCAGTACCTTGAGGCCTTGCGCCTGGGTGTCCGCCTTTACCAACGCACTGAATAGGAGAGAACCATGGCCGGTGCGATGCTGGATGTTGTCATCGATACAACCACCATTGGCAAAGCCCTGGGCGAACTGTCCGAGCGCTTGGGCGACCTAACAACACCGCTCAACGACATTGCCGAATACCTGCATCAGTCCACCGATGACCGCTTTATTAAACAGGTCGCACCCGATGGTTCGCCCTGGGCGCCGCTGGCGCCCTCAACGTTGGCCCGCAAGAAAGGCGGCCGCATTCTTCGCAACAAAGGCACGCTCCAGGACACCATGCGCCACAGTGTTAGCGGCAATGAACTGGCCTTCGGCACAGACCGCCCATACGGAGCCATCCACCAGGACGGCGGCAAGGTCGAGCATGCGGCCAGGTCGCAGCAGGTTTACTTCCGTCAGGGTAAAGAAGGTTCAGTCGGCAATCGCTTTGTGAAGAAGAGCAAATCCAACTTTGCCCAGTGGGTTACCCGTGGTGCGCATGACACCGAGATCAAGGCCAGGCCTTATCTGGGGCTGTCGGCAGAGGACGATGTAGAGCTCCTGGCCATCATTCAAGATTACCTTCTGATGCCTTTATCGGGTTGACCGCCCAAAAGCCCGCTGAACGAACGATATACATCAACCTCACTGCATCGCCCCAGCGCGATAGTAAAGCACCGTTAGACAGGCGTTAGATCGGCTTCCATGGTGAATTCATAGCGAGCCGCTACTATTGGCAGAGACGGCACGCGGTATCTGCGCAGATCATTTGGAGACGAGGATGCAAGCAGTACAAGCTAAGCAACTGCTGGAGGGGGTATTAAGAGATATCCAATACCCGTCTGGGACAGGGGTTCGGACAGATGATTTTTCTGGCTTGCGGGAGGTCGATGCCAAGGTTCGCGAAGTGAAAATGATTCTTTCAGGCGTAGACGGACTCCCCCCGTCATTTCTTGAAAGCATGGAGAACGATCTGGATTTTCAAGCCAACAGCAGAAGAATTAGGCTTGAGGCTTTAGCGAACTATACGAAGAGCGCTATCAAATTTGCAGAAACTGGCGCGTTTGCCAAACCCAAGAAACTCATCCATCCGCCACCTGACTTTTCGAAATTGACGATGGTGATTCCTGGTTTAAAAGAGGAGATTGAAAACCGATGGCGTGAAACTCAGAAGTGCATACATGTCGATGCATTCACTTCAGCCATCATAATGATGGGCGGGATTCTTGAAGGTTTGTTATTGGCGAGAGCTCAGCTTAGTGTTTCAACAGCTTATCAATCATCCCGAAGCCCTAAAGACCGGACTGGAAAGCCATTACCGCTACAGGATTGGACTTTGAACAGTTTGATAGATGTGGCTACGGAAATTGGCTGGCTCAAAACAGATCGCGGAAAGTTCAGCCATGCCCTAAGAGACGCCCGAAATGTTGTGCATCCTTGGCAAGCGGTTATGACAAAGACTAGTTTTGATGGCGCTACATGTAGAACATCATGGAGTGTTTTGGATGCTTCTGTTTCAGATCTGCTCGTAAGTCTTCCATAGAAAACCTTAAACCTCCCTGAAATTACTTTTCCTTCATGACCCGCACACACTGGGGTCATGAAAACACAACTCGCCCTTAATTCAGAAATCTACAGCTCCGTCGAGCTTTCCGATGGGAAAGCGCCCGAGTGGGTAGAACTTATTCCTGCCGGTCCAAACGTCGTTGGCCGTGATGGCCGCGCCTGGCTGTTCGACGACTTCGCCTATCAGTCGGTGCAATCCAGCTTCGCCAGTCGGGCAATCGAACTGCCTATCGACTGGGAGCATTCCACCCAGCGCCGCGCCCCATATGGTGAAGACGCACCGGCCGGTGCCTGGATCAAACAACTGGACACTCGTAACGGCGCTTTGTGGGGCCAGGTCGAGTGGACGCCTCGCGGCGAACTCCAGGTTGAAAACAAGGAGTACCGCTTCCTTTCCCCCGTATTCGATTACGACATCGAGACCACACGCATCGTGCGCCTGGTCAGCGCAGCCCTGACCAACATTCCCAACTTCCTCATGACAGCGCTCAACCAAGAGCAAATGGAGAACGTCCCTGTGAAACCCTCGCCAGAGCTTTTAAAACTTGTGGGGCTGCCTGACACGGCAACCGAAGAACAATTCCTGACGGCCACCACCGAAAAACTCAAATCCACCGCCCAAGCACTCAACAACGAGTCGGCCAACCTGGACCGCTTCGTCCCACGTGCGGACTACAACGCGCTGGAAGCCCGCGCAACCAACGCGGAACAAGCCCTGAATGAGTTCAAAAAGGCTGAGCACACCAAGGCTGTCGATGCGGTGATCACCTCGGCCACTCAGGCCGGGAAGATCACGCCGGCAACAGTGGAATATCACCGCGCCATGTGCCAGGACGAAGCCGGCCTGACGCGCTTCAAGGCTTTCGTCGATGCGGCACCAGTCGTTGCCAATCCCTCCAACCTGAGCGAGCGCAAGCCCGACAACACCGTCACCGCGCTCAACTCTGAAGAGCAACAGGTCGCCAAGCTGATGGGCTTGAGCGAAGCGGAATTCATCAAGGGCAAGGCGTAACTCCCCTCTATATAAAGGAAGTGATTCATGATCATTAACGCCAGTGTCTTGAACGCGCTGTTTACTGCGTACAAGGCCGAGTTCCAAAACGCCCAGGCCACGACACCGACCGACTGGAAGCGTATCGCAACGCCTGTTCCGTCGTCGTCCGCCAGCAACACCTATGGCTGGCTGGGGCAGTTTCCGACGTTCCGTGAGTGGATCGGCGACCGTGTTCTCAAGAACATGGCGGCGCATGGTTACTCCATCACCAACAAGAAGTTTGAGTCGTCGGTGGGTGTCCCACGCGATGCCATCGAAGACGACGAGATCGGCGTTTACAAACCGCTGTTTGCCGAAATGGGGCGTGCTTCGAGTGCGCACCCGGACGAGCTGGTGTTCGCGTTACTGAAAGCAGGCTTAACCACGACTTGTTACGACGGCCAGTACTTCTTCGACACGGACCATCCGGTTTACCCGTCGACCGACGCAACTGGCGCGGCGGTGTCCGTCAGCAACTATCAGGACGGTGTAGGCCCTGCGTGGTATCTGCTCGATGTCAGTCGCGCCCTCAAGCCCATCATTTTCCAGAACCGTCGCAATTACGATCTGAAAGCGATGACCAGCATGGACGATGAAAGCGTCTTCATGCGCGACGAATTCCGCTATGGCGTTGATGCCCGTGTGAACGTCGGCTTCGGCTTCTGGCAGTTCGCCTACTGCTCGAAAGCACCACTTACTGCCGAGAACTACGGCCTGGCCCGTGCTGCCATGAAGGACTTCCAAGCTGACGGCGGTCGCCCTCTGGGTATTAACCCCGGCCTCCTGGTCGTGCCCTCTCAACTGGAAGGCGCTGCCCGCAAGATCCTGGTCAAGGATGCGGACAACGGCAACGAATGGGCAGGCACAGCCGAAGTACTCGCACCGGCCTGGCTGAGTTAAGGGGGCGTCATGACCATTGTGATCACCTCGAAACATGACGGTTTCCGCCGTTGTGGCATCGCCCACCCCAGTACGGCGTCACGCTACCCGGATGATTTCTTCTCGGAAGCGCAGTTGCGGGCTCTGGCAAAAGAGCCTCAGTTGATCCTCGCCTATGAGGAGGATGAATTCGACCAGGTACAGGACAGTCGCGATGAAAACCTCCAGGAAGTCGATCTATCGAAAGCGTCCGACACCGCACAAAACGCCCAGTCGCAAGCGCCTGAAGCAAGCACTCCAACTCTGGGTGATGCAGTGGTTCTGCCCGTCGCCCCGCTCGTGGGCAACAGTGAGCCAGGATCTGATGGTTCGGGACTTGCTCCAAGCGCACCTGTGATCGCGCCGGACAAAGAGCAACCGAAAGAGGACGGCATTGATTCCTATGACGCTCTATGGGAAGAGGCCCACCAGGAAGAGCTGGCACGTGAAACGGCCAAAGCGCAGGCCGCGAAACCTCCCGCAAAACCCAGCAAACCCAAAGCAACTAAGGCCGAGGACGAAGGTAAATGAACCTCTCACTGCCGTCCGCCAGCCAGCTCCTGGTCCGCTTTGGTGCCCGTGATATTACCGAGGTCGCGGTGCCGGACACCGAGCGCACCATTGATCCTGCTCTGCTGGTAGCCGCTGCGGCAGGCGAGCCCATGGATGATTGGCAGCCAGAAGAGGTGGCGACTGCTGTTGCGACGTTGGCCAGGATCGCCGACGCCGTGACCAGGGCGCGCAGTGAGGTTTCGTTCTACTTGCGTTTCCGCCCGGCCGGAGAGGATGCCCCGGAATGGGTGACGGATGACCTGGCCGAGATCGCCCGTTATCACCTGTACGACGATGCCGGTAAGGAAGAATCGACGGTACGTGTGCTCTACAAGGATGTGCTCAAGCGCTTGGAAACCCTCGCCAAGGAAGACAAGGAGCGCGGCGCGGCCGAGGCTGGCCGGTCAGGCATGCAGCTTACCAGTCAGCCTCGATTGATGGACCGCCGCACTTTGAGGGACTTGTGATGCTGGGCGAACTGGAAGATTTGATCGAGGCGCGCCTCAAGGAACTGGCGGACAAGATCCCGCGCCTGGCCGTGGAAAGCTACGGCGGTGAACTGAGCGACCCGGACCTTGTGTCCGGGTTGATCAAACGCTGCCCGGCCATTCTGGTGATGGTGCCCAAAGTGACGTTCCAGCGTCGCAGTCAGGGCCGTTACACGGTGCCGATCACCTTTCGCCTGGTCATTGCCACACGTCACCCTCGTGGTGAACGAGAAACCCGGCGCGGTAGCGGCCCGAAGGACATCGGCAGCTACGACCTGTGGGAGGCTTGCATGCACCAACTGGTGGACTGGCAGCCCTGGGAAGATCGCGCCTCCATCAGACCGACCGAGCTTTCCAACCTGGTCAACGGCAAGTTGGCGAGTGACCACCTGTCTGTCCTGGGACAGTCATTCGTCATCGAATTGGACTGGCAAAAGCCGGAGCTGGATCTACCGGATTTGGTCGGTATCGACATGCAGTACCACAGCCCATCGGACAACCCAGAGCCGGTGGCCAACGACACAATCAATTTGAGGGACGTGTAATGCGCGTTGTAGCCGCGCCCGGTCTACGGGTGCCCATGGAGTTAGAGGTTGATAAGCACATCGGAGCCGACGTGGTCGACGTGCCGAGCACTTCCTATTATCGCCGTCGTATCGCTTCGGGCGAGCTGTTGCCTGCCGAACCGGAGTCCGCCGAGGTTCTTCTCGTCGAATCGCCGTCTGCTGAGCAGCCGGATAGCGGTGCCAAAAAGTCTGCAAAAGGGGCCGATAAATGACTATCGAATTTGACACCATCCCGGCTTCTATCCGTAAGCCAGGGGCCTATTTCGAGTTCAACACCAGCTTGGCGGTACGAACGCTGCCGACCAACGATCAGAGTATCTGTCTGATTGTCCCGCTGGGGGAAGACGCTACCGTCAGTGCCAACGTGCCTACCCAGTTCTACAGCGCGACAGAAGCCGGGAAGCTGTTTGGCCCAGTGGCTGAAGAGATGGCTGCCGCTGCGATTAAAGCCTATCGCTATGTCGCTATTTCGGCGGTTGGCGTGGTGATGCAAGGTGAAGCGGAGCCCGACATCACCGCTGCACTGGATGCCACCGCCTTGGGCGGCTACACCATTTTGGTGCCAGCCTGGTTTAGCCAAACCGCACTGACGGCGCTGCGTACGCACATCAAGACCTACACGGATTCAATCGAACAACAGAGCATCATCGGTGTAGCAGCACTCACCAGCACCTTGTCAGCCGCTACCACCTTGGCGGCGTCGTTGAATGCGGGTGCTATCACTCTGGCCGTTCTGCCGGGTACTGCCTCGACCGCTCGACAAGTGGCTGCGGCCTATGCGGCAGTGATTGCCTCCCAAGAAGATCCGGCCCGTCCCTTCAACACTTTGGAGCTTACTGGAATCCAGGTGCCGGAGATCACCAAGCGTCTCGGCCGTACCGAGCAGGAAACCGCGCTCAGAAACGGCGTTACGCCGTTGGAAGTAGCAGCAGGCGACGTGATTCAGATCGTCCGCGCAGTCACCACCTACACCAAGTCGGCGGCTGGGGCGACGGATGTGTCGTTGCTCGACCTGACCACCATTCGCACACTTTATTACGTGCGCGTTGCGTGCCGAACTCGCATCCGTCTGCGCTTCCCTCGCTCCAAGCTTTCTTCCAAAACTCCTGCGGCAGTCCGTGGTGAGCTGCTCGATGTGCTCAATAAGCTTGAAGAGCTGGAGATCATCGAAGAGGTCGAAGCCAACGCAGATGGCTTGGTGGTCGAGCGCTCGCTTCAGGACGTGAACCGCCTCAACTCTTCCATTCCAGCCGACGTAGTTAACGGCCTTCACGTATTCGCCGGTCGCATCGACCTGCTCCTGTAAGAGGTGACTTTAGATGACTGACAGCTATGTGGGACAAATCGTCCTGGAGATCAACGGCACGGATTATGAGGTGATCAGCCTTGAGCCGAGCCTCAAAACCGGACGCAAGGTCGTCAAGACCATGAACCGCACTGGTCGAGCTACCGGCACGGCCAAAGGTATTGAAGAACACGACCTGAAAGTTTCGGTGGCAATTCCCAAAACCGGCGAACCGGACTGGCGGGCTCTGATTGACGCGAAGATCACCGTTTATCCCCAAGACGGTGGTGGCCAGCGTGAAACCTGGACGGGCTGCTCGCTGTTGGAGATGGGCACCAAGTATCAGCTTGAAGGTGAAGCCGTCCGGGATCTGACCATCGCAGCCCTGAACAACTACAAGGAATGACGCAATGATCGAGCAAACGAACAAACAGTGGGACGGCCTGACCATCACCGGCGAGTTGCGCATCGGCGTGTATTACTCCGGCCTGCGTCACAAGAACTTTACCCTTCGCGTTGGTATGGCGGGCGACTTGGTAGCCGCTCAAGAGCTGCACCCCGATGGACCATTTCAGTTGGTCACATTGGAAGTGTATCGCCGCCAGTTGCTGTCCTTGGGGGACATCCCGCCCGAGGCGCTGACCATCGAGCTGCTGCGCGAGAATCTGGCCGAAACCGACTTGGCCGTCATCGCGGACGCCGACGCGGCGCTGGAAAAAAAGCTCGCGCCGCCGAGCGCGGCAACGCCGACTGGCGACGTATCGAACACGCCTTCATCCGACACGGTTACCGACTAGACGAACTGCGTCGGATGACCCGTGCCGAGATCGATGCTCGCATCGATCTGATCATCGGCAAGCCCAAAACCACGCGCTATGTCAGCAATCGGATTCGCAAGCCATTGCCGAAGCCGAAGTAAACCGCCCATTGCCTGCATCACTACCAGGAGTATCTGATGAGTTCCGACCTGCGCGTCGCGCTTCGTATTCAGGCCCATTCGGGTAACAGCCGACGCGAGATCGAGCAGATCAATCGCGACCTGCGTAAAGCCGGCAAGGAAGGCGCCAAGTCTCTGGCCGATGAGAGCTGGAAGGCTGGCACCGCCATTACCAAGGTCGGCCAGGCTGGAGCGGTCAGTTACAAAGTCATCCGCAACGCCATGCGCGAAACGGCGAAGGCTGGCTCCGACACGCGGATCGAGGTCACCAAGACCTCTGCCGAGTTGAAGGCGATGGCCACCGCCGCTCGCAAAGCAGCGCGGGATGCCAAGACCGAACTGATCAACGCTGATCGGCAAGGTGTACAGCCATTGCGCCAGAGCGTGGAAAGAACCGAATCGTCCTTCCGCCGCATGGCCCAGAACAGCGGGCGCCATCTGCGCGCCTTGAAGACCATTGCCATGGGCGTGCGTCAGGAGTTTGACCGGCTCAAAGGTTTGGGCGGTAGTGCTCAGGGGCAATTGGCTGGTTTGGGTGTTGGGCTTGGTGTCGTATCCGGTTTGACCGGCAGCGCCCGACTAGATCGCCAGTTGATTCGTACCAAACAGACGGCGGGTATGACACCTGGGCAAAAGGACGAATGGAAGGAGGAAGGTTTCAGAATCGCCAAAGATTACGGGATCGGTCGCGAGGCTGTAGACAGTGGCTTCAACACCCTGATCGCGTCCGGTGTGAAGTATGAACCTGCTAAGAAAACGGCCGATGCCATTGGGCAAGCGACAGCTGTGACCGGTGCGGACTCGGCAATTTTGGGCAAGGCTGTTGTTGCAGGCGCGAGTGCCTTCAACATTGACCTGAACAAAGAAGGCGCCGCGCTGGACTTGCTGCAAAAGATGACCGTTGCGGGACGCCTGGGTAACGCTGAACTTGAAAACCTTGCGGACCTCTTCCCGAAGATCGGCGGCGCTGCTTCCGCCGCAGGCATGTCGATGGCCCAGGCCTTGGCTTTTACCGAAACACTGTCCACCGTTGAGATGCAGCCTGACCGATTGGGAACATTGGCCGAATCTACTTTGCGGGTGTTCAGCACCAAGCAGTATCGCGACCAGGTTCAAAAAACTAGCGGCGTTAAATTCTTCAATAAAGACGGTAGTTCGCGCAATCCGCAGGACGTATTCGGTGATCTGAAGCGTAAGTACGACAAAATGGATACGGACGAAAAACGCGCCAAGTTTATGGGCACCGTGTTCAAAGGAATGGACCAAGACACGGTCCGAGGAATGCGCATCATGTTGAGCGGTGGCCGACTCAGCACTTTTGCAGAGCAGTCCAAAGAGATTGCTGGCGCGGGTCCGGTTATCGGTCAGGACTTAAAAGAAAATACCCAGAGTGCCAGCGGGACCGCTGCCCGAATGAAAGCCACTCTCGGTCAGGCCATAGATCGTATGGCGACGCCGCTGAACAAGGGGTTTGCTGACCTCGGCACCTACTTGCTCGATGACTTAAACCTGTCCGGCGAGCAGATGCTGGCCGGTGGTGCAGCGCTGGGCGTTGGCGGTTACTACGCCGGACGCGGTGCCAAAGCTGGTGCAGGGGCGTTACTCAACAAGTTCATGGGCGGCCCCGAGACCTTGAGAAACATCGCCGTGGGCAAGGTGCTGGAAGAAGCGACCGGCATCACATCGGTGTTCGTTACCAACTGGCCAGGTGGCGGAATGAACCTTGGCGGTCCCGGTGTGCCCGATCTTCCCGGTTCGTCTTCTTCCGGCAAAGGCAAGCCAGGTGGCTTTGTCACGCCATGGCTGGCACCTGTTGCTCTGGCTGCAAGTGCCAGTCAGATCAGTGGGTCTACCGGTCAAAACACGGACGAAGACCGTCTAGCCATGGTTCCCAGGAACAAGCTTTTGGACGATGGCCAGCGCACCTATCAGTCAGCGTTCTATAGCAACCGCATTGCCTTGGCCGGTCAGAACCCTGACAAACCGCAAGATTGGCTATCGACTCAGGCCCAGCGCCTGGCGCATCAACAAACCGGTTTGACCGCCTCGGGCAACTCCGTAGAAGGCGCCAATGCCTGGGCAGCGGGTGTTGCCAACCGCGCCGTGGGGGCCGGAGCTGAGACTCAAGCCGCCAGTGCGCGCCTGCAACGACTGCTGGATCAACCTTTGGTCATTGAGTTGCGCATGGACTCGCGCATGATCCAGGCTGAGGTCGAGCGCCGCACAGACCTGCAAGTGAGGCGTGGCCAATGAGCTGGGCGGAAACCCTGCTGGATGCCTCCTTCCGAGGTGTACCACTCCAGGTCGTCGAGGAAAGCCTACAGGCCCAACGAGCAACGGCTGAACATGGCACACCCTTTAAGGACGGCGACAGCGTCGTCGATCTGGGACGTGGTGCCCGTCGGTTCCAGATGCAAGTCGTCGTGTTCGGCGTCAACTACGAGCTGGAGTTGCAAAACATCCTCCTGGCGGTGGATACGCCGGGGTCAGGTGAACTGATCCACCCGATTTATGGCAGCCTCAGCGTCGTCACTCAGACTTGGGAGGCCAAGCACAACGCTGACAATCCCGACTCAGCGACGGTCAGCCTGCTGTTTCTGGAAGACACCCCGGAGCTGCCATTCTTTGCCCGTCAGTTTGAGTTCGTTGATGTCGGCGTGACCGACGTGGAGGACGAATACACCTGGCAGGACGGCGTGTTCGATCTGTTCGGCCGCATCGACTCCCTGGTCAGCGAGATTCAAGCGTGGATTGGTGGTGGCTGGGTCGGCCTGATCGAAAAAGCCCTGGGCTTGCCTGGCATTTTCCTGCGCGTGCAGCAGCTGCGCTCGCAGATCCTCGGCGTAGTCTCCGGCGTGGCGTCCATGGCCAAACATCCTTCTGCGGCCTTCGATCCACTGACCGACCTGTTTCGCACCCCGACGCAGATCCGCAGCGCCATTCAAGGCAGCACGCCCGAAAAGCCGACCGCCTTGCTGTCCATGTCCGGCGTCCCGGCCACGGTCCCCGGCAGCGCCAGTCTGACCACCGAAGCAGCTCGGGCAGGCAATACGTTTTTGATCAGTGCCCGCCAAGGCGTGGCACCGAACGCCGACCTGTTGCCGGACGGCATGCCTGAAGATCCGGTGGCGGCGAGTGGGTTTGCCCTGGTGGTGTTGGTCATCACCGAGCTGGCGGCGGCACACGCCCAAGCGGTGGCCATCGTCATCGAAGACGAAGGCCAGAAACCGACGCTGAGCCCATTGGAGCTGGAAGGCCTGGTTAACCTGGTGCGCTCGCTGGTGCAGTCAGCCATCCTGCTCCAGCGCCGACTCTACGACGTGGAGACATCCCGGCCGATCATCGAAGCACTGCGCAACACCGCCGCGTTGATCCAGGCCCGCGCCCGTCAGGTCATTTTGCAAAGCCCTCCCATGATCGAGCGCAGGGTTGAAACCCCGGCCAGTCTTCGCCTGTTGGCGCACCGCTGGTATGGCGATCACTCCCGCGCCCTCGAACTGATCCGGCTCAATCCAGACCTGAAAACACCCCACAACATCCCGGCCGGTAAGGTATTGCGTGCTTATGCAGAATGACATCCAGACGGCACCGATCCGTCTGTCCATCGGTGGCCTGGCCCATGAGGCCTGGGACGGCTGGTCGATAGAGTCCGACCTGCTGACACCCGCCGATGCGTTTGAACTGGAGCTATACACCAAGCACTCCACGCAACTGCCTGCCGTGCTGCAAGAGGGGGCGCCTTGCTCGCTGACCCTGGGCAGTGACCGCGTGCTAACCGGCCAAATCGACGAGTTTGAACACGATATCTCGCGCCAGGGAATTTCGATGCGGATCAACGGACGAGACCGTGCGGCGCTCCTGGTCGACTGTTCGGCCCCATTCGTGTCGATGCGCGAAGCCTCACTGGCGCAAATCCTAGACCAGGTGGTAAAGCCGCTGGGCATCTTTCAGGTCGAAATCCCTGCCGACCAGGCCAAGACCCGTCGCCGCATCCAGATCGAACCCGGCCAGACCGCCTGGGAAGCGTTGCTCCAGGTGGCCGAGGCCAACGGCTTGTGGCCATGGGTCGAGCCGGACGGCCGTCTGATCATCGGCGGGCCGGACTACAACGCACCGCCCGTGGGCACGTTGGTCCTGCGCGAGGACGGTGTAGGCAACAACGTGCAACGCCTGAGCGTGCGTCGCTCCATCGCCAATCGTTACAGCCAGATCACCGTCCTCGGCCAGCACGGCCAGTATGATAACGACGGCCTCGACACCAAGCGCTCGCACCTGCGTTCGGTCATCCAGGACGAGACCCTGGCCCGTCGCGGAATCTTCCGGCCGAAGGTGATCATTGATAGCGCCAGCGAGAACCAGGACATGGCCACCACCCGCGCCCGCAAGCTGCTGGCCGATAGTCGACTGGAAGGTTTCGAAATCCGCGCCATCGTCCAGGGCCACCGAGCCGATAACGGTCAGGTCTGGAGTCCTGGACAGCGCGTCATCGTCCGCAGTCAGCCCCACGAACTGGACGGCACGTTCTTCCTGATGGCCCGCACATTGCGCCTGTCCCGTGGCGAGGGCGCTATCACCGAGTTGCGTTTACGCGAAGACAAGATGTGGATTTTGGACGGTAACAAGCAGAAGAAACATAAAGGCAAGGTCAATAAAGACGCGGCCTTTATCGAAATGATTAAGGGGCTCTGATGAGCAACATGGGGCGCTTGATACGTGAGCAAGTCGGCAGGGTGCTGGCGAATGTTCGCCTGCCTTTTCGTGCTGTTGCGGCCCGCAACACTCACGGCAAGCTGATCGGAGTTGAGGTCGAGGGGCTTTCAGGGGAGTCAGTGTCGGCGGAGCTATTCCAGCACTACGGGTTCAGCTCAGCGCCACAGCCTGGCGCCGAATACTTGGTCATTCCCGTGGGCGGTAATAGCAAACACGCCATCGTCGCCGCCAGCGAAGACGGCCGCTACCGAATCGCGCTCCAGGACGGCGAAGTGTCGATCTACACCGACGAGGGCGATTACGTGCATTTGAAGCGCGGCCGGGTGGTTGAGATCGTGACCGATACGCTGGTGGTCAAGGCCGGGGTGAAGGTGCGGTTTGAGACGCCGTTGGTTGAGATGAGCGGCGATCAGCGCGTCGACGGCAGTATCAAGGCTAACGGCGAGATTGCCGACCATACGCGGACCATGGAGGCAGATCGTGATCTCTACAATCAACACGACCATGGTGGTGGCCCCAAGCCATCGCCAGCGCAATGAGTTTCTGGTATTAATTTGGATCCAAATTAAGAGATTTCCCATATGGATACCGCTTTCTGCACTTTAAACAGCACTGAATATACAGGCCCCCAATTTGCTGCACTTCCCGATATGCAGCGAGCCCAGTACCGCCGGTATCTTGTTTGTGTCAGGTGTAAAACGACTGCCTATTTCCGTAAGGAAGCTAAGAGTGGTCAAGGTCCATGTTTTGGCGCGAGACCGCACGCTAACTGCCCTCTGGCAACACCAGAGTCTGTTCGTGGTGTCGGGAGTGGTGGTGAGCAGGATATTTTGCACAATCCGGGAACCCGTATTGTCATCGACGAGGCTCAAGGTGGCGGACAAATTGTTAATGGCGAGCCTGGCGGCAAGGGTGGGGCAGGAAGTAGCGGTGGAAGATTTACCGGGACAGGCGCTCGTCAAAACGCCGTTTCGCATCGTCGATTACGCCCGCTGCTCAAAAATCTGATTTACTCCGCAGCCTTCCGCACCTCAGATATTTATGTAGAGCTGCCAGGGCGGGGTGCCTGGCCAGCGCGTGATTTGTTCGTTAACTTTTCTGATGTCAGTAAATGCCGGTCACAGACGCTGTATGGATTTTGGGGCGTTATCTATGACACTGGCACCGGTTACGACGATTCTTTATGGATAAACACCGGCGACCGGGAGGTTGTTAGCATTGTGATTGATCCTGAGTCAGTAAAACCTTTCTTGAGTCGCCACAAGATCGCTGTCGGCGAGCTGGACGGTTCGCACATGTTGGTGTTTGGCACCATCTCGAAATCTGGCAACGGCAAACAGTACATCAAGCCAGCAAGCATCGAATTGACTGCATTGAACGATGACTGATTTGGTTTGCAAGGCCTCACCTGAAAGCGAGGCATGGGGTAGGTAAGGCAAAACCTTAAACCTCCCTGAAATACACTCCAGGCACATAGCGCTGCACCATGCCTGACTATGGACGCAGGCATAAACCCAACTACAGGCGACTTGACGGGCCAGCGTATTTTTACGCTGGCAAACGCCGTCTACATCCGCCTCATGACTCCCCTCGGAACCTGGTGGGCTGATCCCACATTGGGCTCCCGCCTGCACGAACTTCGCCGCGAAAAAGACCGCCCTCGGGTTGGCAAACTTGCCCAGCAGTACGCCGAGCAAGCACTCCAGCGCCTGCTCGATGACGGTCGCGCCAAGAAGATCACCATCACCGCCGAGCAGCCCCACAACGGCTGGCTCGATCTGCACATCGAAATCATCGACGCCACCGGCAATCCGCAGGTGTTCCGCCAACCTGTAAGGGTCATTTGACATGGCTTATACCTCCCCGGCGCTGGAAACCATTCTCGCCAACATCCTGCGGGACATTCGCAACCTCCAGGCCGAGGCTGATATCGGCACCGACAGTGACCACTACATACGCTCAGCAGCGGTAGCCGCTGCCATTGAGGGGCTGTACCAAAAACTGGCTTGGGTGTACCGCCAAATCTTCCCGGACACCGCTGACGATGACGAAGTTGTCCACGCAGCCGCAAACCGTGGTTTAACGCTCAAAGACCCCGTAGCAGCAACTGGCCCAGTCGCGCTAAAAGGCGTAGCGGGCGTCGAGCTGCTGGTGGGCGCGACCATGACACATGTCGTTACCGGGGCATCGTTCGTAGCACAATCCAGCGCGATACTTGGCACTGACGGCACCGCCACGGTCGTGGTCGAAGCGCAGACACTTGGCAGTGCCTTGAATGATCTGACCGGCGACCTGGTCATTACCAGCCCGCCTCTTGGCATGGATTCCACCGCGACATTCGTCGAGGCCACCACCGGGGGCTTAGATCAGGAGGCGGTCGAATCGCTTCTGGCCAGGCTGCTAGAAGACCTCCAGAAACCGCCCGCAGGCGGCGCGGATTATGACTATGCCCGGTGGGCGAAAGAGGTCGATGGTGTCACGGACGTCCTGGTACTGCCAAAGCGTCGCGGCGCAGGCACGGTCGACCTTGTCATTACTTCGGACGATGGCCTTCCTTCGGTCGAGGTGGTTGCCAACTGCTCGGAATACGTATCGAACCAGTGCTCAATCATCGCAGACGTCTGGGTGTACGTGCCGACCATTCGCGTCGTCAACTCCACCGCCCTGGTCGAACTTGCATCGGGTTACCTTCTTGCCGACGTGCAGGTCGCTGCACAGAAAGCCTATGACATGTTGCTTGGCGCCTTGAAGCCCCGCGATATGCTCAAGCGCTCGCAAATCGAAGCGATGATCAACAACCTGGCAGGCGTCATTGACCGCTCTGTGACAACGCCAGTTAACAACGTCAATGCGTCCGAAGATCTGGCGCTGATTGGCTGGATTCGCCCCGGAACCATCACTCTGGGGCTAATGGAATGACCAGTCTTTCCGACCAGCTCCAGTTGTTGCTGCCGCCTGTTTCTTACGACGGCACCGCTCCAACTCTCTCAGCCACGATTGAGGCGGAAGCCAACGCTCTGACCCTTACCGATACCAAGGCGGACGCGGTCTACAACGCCATTTTCCCGGACACCGGAGAAGGTCTTGCGGATTGGGAGCGAGTACTTGCCTTGCCTGATCCATGTCTGCTCGGTGTATCCCAGTCGGTCGGTCAACGGGTGCAGGCCGTCGTCAGCAAATATCAAGGGCGCGGCGGCCAGAGCAAGCCCTTCTTTATAAACCTGGCCAAGAGCTTGGGCTATGACATCACCATCACTACTTTTAGACCGGCTTATGCGGGGCTTCTGCATGCCGGTGACCCTCTCTATGGCGGTGACTGGGCCTTCACTTGGCGCGTAAATGCTCCGGCCGTAACAGTCAACTACGCCAAGGCGGGAATCATGGGGGCTGGTGACCCTCTGGCCACTTGGGGGAATAAAGCCCTTGAGTGTCGGCTTCGTCAAATGATGCCTGCCGAATCCATTTTGCTGTTTGGTTACGGAGACAACTGATGCAAAAAATCGGAGATATCACACCCACCGCAAACGCAGATGGCGAGTACCGGGAAGGTAATCCAGCAGCCGGTGTAGGGCCAACCCTAGTCAAGGCTGCATGGCTTAATACCGTTCAGCGAGAGTTGATCAATGCCATCGTAGGGCTAGGCGTTGAACTTGATCCTGCGAACGACTCGCAGCTTTTTCAGGCCCTTCAGAAGCTGTCCGGGGATACTGCTGATTGGGATGTACTCAAGCACAGACCGCCAGCACTGCTCGCAATGAGCCGCATCACATCCATTTCCGCTAACACCGCATTGACTGCGGCACAGATGGGGTTGGTGTTGATTGACGCAAATGCCGCTGCTCGCACTATCACGCTGCCGACTTCGGTAGCCGCGTTGGGCGTCGTCGATGTGATTGTTAGAAGAACAGATAACAGCACCAACCGACTAGTCGTGCAGGCAGCTGGAACCGACAAAATCAAGTTCCACACGCATCTAAACGCCGCAGGTTATCCATTTTTGGTTTTGATGGGCTCTGGTGATTGGTGGCATCTGCGTAGCGATGGTAATGGGGGATGGTGGCCCGTAGGTCGATTCGATGGCACCTCGCTTGGTAGGCCAGTATTTGAAACTACGACTTCGTTCAGCCCCGGCGGGTATGGCCCGCTCAATAGTCGCGAATACTTGCGATCCGAATGGCCTTGGCTTTGGGACCACGGGCAGCAATCCGGGATGCTGACCACTGAAGCTGCCCGAGTTGGGATGGAAGGTGGTTGGACAAGCGGAGATGGCATCGCAACATTCCGGGCGCCAGAAGGACGGGCTGAATTCATTCGGGTACTTGATGACGGCCGTGGTGTCGATTCCGGTCGGGTCGCGGGCTCATGGGCTGTCGACTTGCTCAGGGCTCACGGTCACAACATTGACTCGCCCAGCAACCCTACCGCTTTTGGCACCGGGAAGATTGCCCGAGGTAACAGGTCCGACGTCGCTGGACTCCCAGGCTCAGAACTCTACGGCGGTATTGAAACTCGCCCACGAAGTATTGCCTACCCTGGCCGAATCAAAATCATCTGAGGTCTTATGTTTACTTATCTGATCGATCAAGCAGGCGCATTGAATGGGCCTATAGAGCTTCCTCCTATTCCTGGCTTGGGTGCTCAGCGACCAAGCAATGCTGTGGAACTGTCCGAAATACTACCAGTGCCCATAACGGGGCATGCATGGGCTTTGGTGGAAGACAAGCCGCAAGAAGTAGAAGATCGACGGGGAATGGTTTACCGAACCGACTCAGGTAGATCGGAGGAGTGGACCAGACTGGGGGAGCTTCCTGACGGCTACACTGATGCCCCTTGCCCAGGGCTCCACTACGTCTGGTTTGATGGTGCCTGGCAACTCGACTCTGCGGCTCAGCTCGCAGCCGCAGCGTCAGAAGTGCGTATTGAGCGGGATTTCTTACTACGTGATGCAGGGGTAAAGATTGCCCCGCTTCAATACGCACATGACTTGGGTGATGCCACAGCAGAGGAAGAAGCTGTCCTGTTGAGTTTGAAGCTCTACAGCGTCGCTTTGAGTCGTATAGAGAAGCAACCGGGCTATCCGCTGCAAGTGGATTGGCCGATTCCGCCAGCCTCGGCGGAGTGATCTGATGGCGATGCCAATTATCATGCGAAAAGTGATGTATTGAGGCTTTGCAGGGTGTGCCAATCATCCCGTCAAGCGATGCCAAATCCGGCGCGCGCTTACACTACATAGAGCGCGCCGCGCCGACCCCATCTGATCCGCACAACCGTTGCTCAGCTAAGCCTTTGCTTCTGCTGATTAATCCCGGACAATCGCGCCCCTGTTTCGGTCAGGGCGCTGCCTGTCGGATTTTTCCGACTCGTCCTGACCGGGTGACAAGTGACCGGAAAACGGAGATCCAGCAGGATGAATGATCAGGCCAATAGCGTCGGCGAACGCTATGTAACGGCGACACCAGCGAGCCTTGCAAGCTGGAATCGCCATGACACCACATGGATGTTGGGCTTGTTTGGTACGGCCATCGGGGCCGGTACCCTGTTTTTGCCGATCAACGCGGGGCTGGGCGGCTTCTGGCCGTTGCTGATCCTGGCGGTATTGGCGTTCCCCATGACCTTTTACGCACACCGTGGCCTGACCCGCTTTGTGTTGTCCGGCCGTGAAGGCGCGGACATCACCGAAGTGGTGGAAGAACACTTCGGCATCAAGGCCGGTGCGCTGATCACGTTGCTGTACTTCTTCGCGATCTTCCCGATCCTGCTGATCTACAGCGTGGCGCTGACCAACACTGTGGGCAGTTTCCTCGAGCATCAACTGCACATCATGCCGCCACCGCGCGCCGTGCTGTCGTTCGTGCTGATTCTCGGCCTGCTGGCGGTGGTGCGCTGCGGTGAACAAGTGATCGTCAAGGCCATGAGCCTGATGGTGTATCCGTTCATCGTCGCGTTGCTGTTCCTGGCGGTGTTCCTGATTCCTCACTGGAATGGCGGCATCCTCAGCACCGCGTCCACGCTGCCTGAGTCGTCGGCGCTGCTGCACACCTTGTGGCTGGCGATTCCGGTGATGGTGTTCTCGTTCAACCACTCGCCGATCATTTCGGCGTTCGCGGTGGACCAGAAGCGTCGCTACGGCGTGCATGCCCAGGAGCGCAGCTCGCAGATCCTGTCCCGTGCCCACGTGTTGATGGTGGTGATGGTGCTGTTCTTCGTCTTCAGCTGCGTGCTGACTCTTTCGCCGGCGCAACTGGCGGAGGCCAAGGCGCAGAACCTGTCGATCCTGTCGTACCTGGCCAACCATTTCAGCAACCCGACCATCGCCTTCGCGGCGCCGTTGATTGCCTTCGTGGCCATTTCCAAGTCGTTCCTGGGCCACTACATCGGCGCCAGCGAAGGCTTGAAGGGCCTGATCGTCAAGAGCGGCAAACGCCCGGCGCCGAAGACCCTGGACCGTCTGACCGCCGCGTTCATGCTGGTGGTCTGCTGGATCGTCGCGACCCTGAACCCGAGCATTCTCGGCATGATCGAAACCCTCGGTGGCCCGATCATCGCGGCGATCCTGTTCCTGATGCCGATGTATGCGATCCGCAAGGTGCCGGCCATGGCTCGTTACCGTGGCCAAGCCTCCAACGTCTTCGTGACGCTGGTGGGCCTGGTGGCCATTTCGGCGTTGATCTACTCGCTCACCGCCTGAAACAGCGGGCGATCAATCGGGGCTGCCCCGGTTGATCGTCCCCTTCGAATGCCTGTTCAGGCGACTTTTGCTTCGCTGATGACAGTGCTCGATGGCCGCAACGGCCTTTTCGCAGGCCTTGCACAGCGTTGCCGGCGCGTCGACCAGCCTCGGTGCGAACCACTCGGGACAGAGGCTGATCACGCCCTCCGGCGAATGCATCCATTGACTGATCACGTGCTGGACCGTCCCGTCCAGGCCCTTTCTGGCTCGTAGGGCGTTGAGCCGTGGGGCGCAGAGCTGGTCCAGCGCCAGCCGGTGGATCTCGCGCAAGAACGGTGAAATCTGTACCGAAAGGTAGGCAATGCCGAATTTTTCCTGGGCAACACGTGCGCCCAGCGCCCAAAACGAGCCCACCACCACGATGTCCTCGTGGCGCCGCGCTGCGATGTAGTCAAAGGTCGGCTCGAGCAGGCTGGAGAACGTATTCCACTGCACCGCCAAAGCGCTTTTCGAGCGTTGGAGGCGGGGCGTGTCGCCGGTGGTTTCCCGGGATAACGGCTCGAATTCCAGCCCGTACTGTTCGATCGTGGCCTTGAATGCCGGCAGGCTGCACAGGGTCGCGCGATGGCCGCGCAGGTGCAGCGCATTGGCCAGGCCGATGAAGGGGAAAATGTCTTCGGCCGAACCGATGGCAATCAGGATGACCCGCATGACTCCTCCTTGAGTTGAGGCCTGTGAGGCCTCGTGGCACGCCGTCCTGGTGCCGTTATCAGGCAAAGCGTAGCTGGGCGTTTGCCGTCAGGCATAAAAAAACGCCGCTCATCTCACGATGGGCGGCGTTTTTTATGGCTTTGCAGCGTTAGGCTTGAACGACCGGGATGTTGGCGTTCGCGGCAGCTTCACGGAACTCGGCGATCTGGTCGAAGGACAGGTAGCGGTAAACATCGGCCGCCATGCTGTCGATCTTGCCAGCGTACTCCATGTATTCCTCGACGGTCGGCAGGCGACCCAGGATCGAAGCAACAGACGCCAACTCGGCCGAAGCCAGGTAAACGTTCGCGCCATCGCCCAGACGGTTCGGGAAGTTACGGGTCGACGTCGACACCACGGTGGAGTTCGGCTCTACGCGTGCCTGGTTACCCATGCACAGCGAGCAGCCTGGCATTTCCATACGTGCGCCGGCTTTGCCGTAGATGCCGTAGTAGCCTTCTTCGGTCAGCTGGTGAGCGTCCATTTTGGTCGGCGGCGACAGCCACAGACGGGTTGGAAGCTGACCCTTGACCTGATCCAGCAGCTTACCGGCAGCGCGGAAGTGACCAATGTTGGTCATGCACGAACCGATGAACACTTCGTCGATCTTCTCGCCAGCAACGCTGGACAGCAGACGGGCGTCGTCCGGGTCGTTCGGTGCGCAGAGCACAGGCTCTTTGATGTCGGCCAGGTCGATTTCGATGACTTCAGCGTATTCGGCGTCAGCATCGGCAACCATCAACTCAGGGTTGGCGATCCAGGCTTCCATCGCTTGAGCACGACGTTCCAGGGTACGGGCATCGCCGTAGCCTTCGCCGATCATCCAGCGCAGCAGGGTGATGTTGGAGCTCAGGTACTCGGTGATCGACTCTTTCGACAGCTTGATGGTGCAACCGGCAGCCGAACGTTCGGCCGAAGCGTCGGACAGCTCGAAAGCTTGCTCGATGCTCAGGTTGTCCAGGCCTTCGATTTCCAGAATGCGGCCGGAGAAGGCGTTCTTCTTGCCTTTCTTCTCCACGGTCAACAGGCCAGCCTGAATCGCGAAGTAAGGAATGGCGTGAACCAGGTCGCGCAGGGTGACGCCCGGTTGCATTTTGCCTTTGAAGCGCACCAGGATCGATTCCGGCATGTCCAGCGGCATAACGCCGGTGGCGGCGGCGAACGCAACCAGACCGGAACCGGCCGGGAACGAAATGCCCATCGGGAAACGGGTGTGGGAGTCACCACCGGTACCGACGGTGTCCGGCAGCAGCATGCGGTTCAGCCAGCTGTGGATGATGCCGTCGCCCGGACGCAGGGAAACGCCGCCGCGGGTCATGATGAAGTCAGGCAGGGTGTGGTGGGTGGTCACGTCGATCGGCTTTGGATAAGCCGCGGTGTGGCAGAAGGACTGCATCACCAGATCGGTCGAGAAGCCCAGGCACGCCAGGTCTTTCAGTTCGTCACGGGTCATGGGACCGGTGGTGTCCTGAGAGCCGACGGTGGTCATCTTCGGTTCGCAGTAGGTGCCAGGACGAACGCCTTTGCCTTCAGGCAGACCGCAGGCCTTGCCGACCATTTTCTGTGCCAGGGTGTAGCCCTTGCCGGTGTCGACAGGTGCTTCAGGCAGTTTGAACAGATCGGTAGGGCCCAGGCCCAGCTCGGCACGGGCCTTGTCGGTCAGGCCGCGACCGATGATCAGCGGGATACGACCGCCAGCACGAACTTCGTCCAACAGCACCGGGGTCTTCATTTCGAAGGTGGTCAGGACTTCGTCGGTGCCGTGTTTGCAGACTTTGCCAGCATGCGGGTACAGGTCGATCACGTCGCCCATGTTCATGTTGGTGACGTCGAATTCGATTGGCAGTGCGCCAGCATCTTCCATGGTGTTGTAGAAGATCGGAGCGATCTTGCTGCCGAAGCAGAAACCGCCGGCACGCTTGTTCGGCACGTGAGGAACGTCGTCGCCGAAGAACCACAGTACGGAGTTGGTGGCCGATTTACGCGAAGAGCCGGTACCCACGACGTCGCCGACGTAGGCGATCGGGAAGCCTTGACCGCGCATTTCTTCGATTTGCTTCATCGGACCGGTGACGCCTTGTACGTCCGGCACGATGCCGTCGCGCGCCATTTTCAGCATGGCCAGGGCGTGCAGCGGGATGTCCGGGCGGGACCAGGCATCAGGGGCAGGGGACAGGTCGTCGGTGTTGGTTTCGCCAGTCACCTTGAACACGCGCAGGCTGATCTTGTCGGCCAGCACAGGACGGTTCTTGAACCACTCGCCGTCGGCCCAGGATTGCAGAACGCCTTTGGCGTGAACGTTGCCGTTCTTGGCTTTTTCAGCCACGTCGTGGAAGGCATCGAACATCAGCAGGGTGTGCTTGAGTTGAGCGGCAGCGACAGGGGCCAGTTCGGCGCTGTCGAGCAGGTCAACCAGGGTCACGATGTTGTAGCCGCCCTGCATGGTGCCGAGCAGTTCAACAGCGCGTTTCTTGTCGATCAGAGGGGATTTTGCTTCGCCTTTGGCGAGGGCAGACAGGAAGCCGGCCTTTACATAGGCTGCTTCGTCCACGCCTGGCGGAATGCGATTGGTGATCAGGTCAACGAGGAAGGCTTCTTCGCCCGCCGGGGGATTCTTCAGCAGCTCGACCAGGCCTGCAGTTTGTTCGGCGTTAAGCGGCTGGGGAACGATACCCAGTGCTGCACGCTCTTCGATATGTTTGCGGTAGGCTTCAAGCACAGTTATTACCCTCATCAGTGGTCCCAAATGGGTGTCCGGGACGCTCATCCCGAAATTGCCGTACTCATGCGCTGCGTGGCGTTTTGGGCCACTTAGCCAGAATTACCGGCAATTCCTTACAGAAGCTGCTTTCAAAGTTTTACGCCTGCAGAACGGGGAGCTGATGAGGGTTGGCGTTGGGCTTTTCCCCGCTGGAAAAACCCTTCGCCAACACCGCTCTGAAGGAACGACTGTGCTCGTGACGCTTTGAAAACAGCTTCTAACGGACATTGGCGCCTTAAAAGGCTGGCTGATTCTACGGCAAAAAAAATTTAAAGGTAAGTTCGCCCCAAAACTTTGAGGGGTGATGAATGTTAGACAAAGGGCTAACATGCTGGCCTGTTCTGCTTTCCCGTGTTTTGCCTACCTATGCCCAATCAGACCATCAAGACCCCCTGCGTCGGCCTCTGCTCAACTGTTTACGGTGATCTGGTGTGCCGTGGCTGCAAGCGTTTTCACCACGAAGTGATTCACTGGAACGGTTACAACGAGGAAGAAAAGCGCGCGGTGTGGCTGCGTCTTGAGCAACTGTTGTCGCAGGTGATGGCCAGCAAGGTGGAAATTTTCGATCCCGCGTTGCTGCGCCTGCAGCTGGAGCAGCGCAAGATTCGTTTTGTGCCGCATCAGTCGGAATATTGCTGGGCTTATCAACTGATTGCCCGGGGCGCGCGGGTCATCAACAATCTGGAAGCCTACGGGATGGTGCTGCTGCCGGAGTTCCGCGACTGGAACCTGCCGGAACTGCGCGATGCCATTGATCGGGAATTTTTCCTGCTGTCTGAAGCGCATTACCAGCGCTACATTGCGCCGGGGTTTCTCAAGGATGCTTTCGGCGGCTGATTTTTAAAGTCAAAAGATCGCAGCCTTCGGCAGCTCCTATAGGGGAATGCGATCCATGTAGGCGCTGCCGAAGGCTGCGATCTTTTGATCTTGCTTAATGCTGGGTCACGATCTCTTCCAGATGATCCATGACCGTATCCGGCTTGAGCACCAGCACATCGCTTTCCAGCGCATCGAGCACCACTTCCGCCGTATTACCGATCAACGCCCCCGACAGCCCGGTCCGGGCCACGGTGCCGATCACCGTCACGGAGGCCCCCAGCTTATGGGCCATGTACGGAATCAACACATCCGCCGGACCTTCCGCGATATGCAGGTGGTCGTCATCAATGTCGAACTCGGCCTGAAAGGCTTTGCATTGCTCGCGATAGCGGGCCTCAATGGTTTCGCTGAGCTGAAACGTCGGGTCGGCCGACGACAGCATCGGCGATGGGTGAGCGCTGATCACGTGCAAATGGGCCTTGGCCAGGCTGGAAATGTCGTAGCCATGGTCGATGATGCTGGCGTGCAAGGTGCGGTGTTCGCCGTCGAGGTTGCCGACATCGATGGCCGTCAGGATCACGCCGCCGGTCCAGGGTCTGGCGTTTTTCACCAGCAGCACCGGAGTCGGGCAGTAGCGCAGCAGTTTCCAGTCCGCCGGGGTCAGCAGGGCCTTTTTCAGCGGGCTGTCGGGGAAATGTTGCTTGACCACCAGCCCGCAACCTTCGGCCTGCTGCACATCGATAATGGTGTCGTGCAGGCTTTCGTTCCAGGCTTGTTCGGTGGTGACGTTGTAACCGTCTTCCAGCAGGGCGGCCTTGAGCACGCTGAGCATCGCGCTATGGTCGTGCTTTTTATCGCAGACCAGCAGGTGCAGATGAGCCTGGGTCACGCCAGCGATCAATTTGGCCCGTTTGAGCGCCAGGCTTTCCGAGTGTTCGGGTTCAATGACCACCAGGATGCTGCGAATGGCTTGCATGATCGGGATCTCCAGGAAGGTAAAATCACTGCGTTGGACAACTATAGTTGCTGGTCGGGCATTCGCGACTTGATGCACATCAACGGTCGCGGCTGGTGGTCTGTCGGCAGGCCGGTATAATCGGCGCCCTTCGTTTTGAACCTTTTATCCGTGAGCCCCATGATCCTTCCCGAAATTCACGAGTTCCTCGGCTGCCGCACGCCCGATGGCTGGGTCCAGGCTGCGCTGGCGGATCAGGAAACCCTGCTGATCGACCACAAAAACTGCGAATTCAAGGCGGCCAGCACGGCGTTGAGCCTGATTGCCAAGTACCACTCCCACGTCGACCTGATCAACCTGATGTCGCGTCTGGCCCGGGAAGAGTTGGTGCACCATGAACAGGTCATGCGCCTGATGAAAAAGCGCAAGATCGAGCTGCGTCAGTTGTCCGCCGGGCGTTACGCCTCGGGCCTGCGCAAAGTGGTGCGCAGCCACGAACCGGTGAAACTGGTGGACACGCTGGTGGTCGGCGCCTTCATCGAGGCCCGTAGCTGCGAGCGTTTCGAGGCGCTGGTGCCGCATCTGGATGAAGAGCTGGGCAAGTTCTATTTCGGTCTGCTGAAAAGCGAAGCGCGGCATTTCCAGGGTTACCTGAAACTGGCCTATCAGTACGGTGACGCCAAGGACATCGCCCAGGTGATCGACAAGGTTCGTGACGCCGAGCAGGCGTTGATCGAGTCGCCGGATGTGGAGTTTCGCTTTCACAGCGGTGTGCCGGTAGCGGCGTGAGATTGGGTGTACGCCACCTGCAAAACGGCCTAACGACTCAACCCCAGGCGCTCATGCCATTGGGCGATGGACTCTTCCGGATAGACGTCGAATTGCTGGTCGCCCGGATGCGCCTCGACTTCCACCCACGGCGCCTTGGAGCCGAGCATCAGATGGGTGTGCTCCGGCGGCACCGGCAAGGGAGTGTCGATGGCCGAGGCAAACGGGTGAATCAGCTCCGGCCATTCAGGGCTGAACAGCCATAACCCCGAACCGCAAAGGGAGCAGAAATGCCGCTCGGCGGTGCTGTGGCGGGCGCGTTTATCGCCTTCGTCCTTGAGCCGCGCATGGTAAATCGCGATGTGCTTGCGACCGCGCACTTTGAGGCTCAGGGCATCTCCCCCCAGGTTGATCGCATAACCGCCACCGCCCTGGGTCTTGCGACAGATCGAGCAGTAGCAACGCTGATAAGGGTAGGGGTGGGCGCTGGTCAGGCTGAACGACACCGCGCCGCAATGGCAGGAGCCTTCGAGCTGCATGGGGACCTCCGATGGGGCTTGGGATGGTAAGCGTTTCTGGACAGTTGAATGTATGGTGGCTGGTCTGGCGCCTTCGCGAGCAGGCTCGCTCCCACATTTGATCTTCAGTGTTCACACATAATGTGTGCACAGAAAATTCCCTGTGGGAGCGAGCCTGCTCGCGAAAAACGATAACGCGGTCTACCGGCTGGGCACCCGCCACAAGTACCACGCCGCCACGGTCCGATAAGGGCGCCACGCCAGCCCGATTTCAATCATCTGCTTACGCGTCGGCTGTACCTCCAGCCCTTTCAACCGCCGATAACCCTCACGCACCCCAAAGTCGTCGGCGGGTAAAATGTCCGGCCGCTCCAGGCTGTAAATCAGCAGCATTTCCACCGTCCAGCGACCTACCCCGCGCAAGGTCATCAAGCGCTCGATCAACGCTTCATCGTCCATGGCCAGCGCCGTGGCGTAATCCGGCACCACCCCGTCCAGAGCCGCCTGAGCGATGCCTTGAATGGTCGCGATCTTGCTGGCGGAAAAGCCGCAACCACGCATCTGTTCGAAGTCGGTCGCCAGAATTTGCTCGGGTCTTGGGAAGGTACTCTGGGGAAACAACGCCAGCAGCCGGCCGACAATCGCATCACCGGCCTTTGCATGCAGTTGCTGATAGGCAATCGCCCGCACCAGCGACTCATAAGGATCCCGAGCCGCATGGGGCTGATGCAGGCAGGGGCCGATGGTGCTGATGTGGCGTTGCCAGTCGGCATCGAGGGCCGAGAGGAATTCGCTGGCCAGTTGATAGGTGTCGGGCATGGAGCATCCTGAGGGGCGGGTGACTGCGGGAAGATTAGTCGCCCCCCCGCGGCGTCGCACTCCATTGCTTGCGGTCAAACTTTCCCGGTCGGGGCCAGCAGGGCGTTCACTTGACCATAGGTGAACGCCTTGAGGTGGCTGCTGTCGAGCGTGCCGGTTTGCAGAAAGCTTTTGGCCAGGCCTGCCATGGCGCCGTAGAGGAATTCGGCGATGCTTGAGCCTGCGCTCAAACGGCGCACGCCGAGAGCTTGCAGTTCTTCAGGCGAAGGCAGGCCCGGGAAGCCAAGCACGTTCACCGGCAGCGTGGTGCCCTGGCACAGAGCGTCGATCTCGTACGCCGCCGTGACGCCAGCGGCGAACAACCCGTCGGCACCGGCCGCCTGATACAACGCGGCCCGCTTGAGCGTCTCTGCCACGCGATCTTCGGCCGGCACCAGGCCCTTGAGGTACACGTCAGTGCGGGCGTTGATGAACAGCTTCACGTCCCGGCGATTGGCGACCTGGCGCGCGATTTCGATTTTGCGGGCCAGCAGCTCGGGCGGGGCAGCACCGTCCTCGATATTGATCCCCACGGCACCGGCGGTGATGACGGCGTCGATCACCTCCGCCACTCGCCCCAGGTCATCGGAGTAACCCGCCTCGATGTCCACGCTCAACGGCACGCTGATGACCCGGGCGATGGACTCGACAGTGGAAACCAGCCGTTCCAGCGGCAAGGTGTTGCCATCCGGATAACCGTGAGCCCAGGCCACCGCCGCACTGCTGGTGGCGACGGCTTTGCTGCCCAGTTGTTCCACCAGTCGCGCTCCGGTGGCGTCGGCGACGTTGGTCAGAATCAGCAGGCCGCTCTGGTGCAGTTGATGGAATTGAGTGTCGAGTGTGTCCATCGAATGTCCTTCCTTATGACTCGTTATTGAATAAACGGTGGAGTGATCAGAATGCGAGTTGTTGGGTGATTTGCACCGCGGCGCTTTCCAGTCTGAGCAGAAAGGCCTTGCGCGGTTGTCCACCACCATAGCCGGTCAACGAGCCGTCTGCGCCGATCACCCGATGACAGGGCAGCACAATCGCCAGACGGTTTTGTCCGTTGGCCATGCCCACGACGCGACTGGCGCCGGGTTTGCCCAGATGTGCTGCGATGGCACCATAAGTGCTGGTTTGGCCGTAGGGGATTTTCATCAGTTCGGCCCATACCTGTTTGGCGAAAGCGCTGCCGGGCAGGTGCAGTGGCACGTTGAATTCGCTCCGTTTGCCGGCGAAATATTGCGCGAGTTCTTCTTCGATCTGCTGCAAATGCCCGTTGTGACCGGGTGCCACAGCGTAGCCGTAACGGTTCTGCAGTTCTTCGATTTCCCTGGTCAATGCCGGTCGATCGAGAAACTCCAGCAGCACCAGCCCACGCTGCTCGGCCATGGCGATCATCGGCCCCAGCGGTGTGGTCAGCCGGGTGAACAGCAGTGGCTCGCTGTGGGCGGCGCGGCCGGGCGTGATGTGGAACGACTTTTGAAACGCATCGCGAAAGCCGCTCAGGGATTCGTAGCCGGAGCCGAACGCCGCATTGTCGATGGATTCGCCCTGTTTGATGCCACCGAGGGCGATGCCAAGGCGTCGGCTGCGCAGCCAGGCGTGAAAGGTCATGCCGAAATGCTGCTTGAACCAGCGACGCAGTTTCAGCGGCTCGATGCCTTCGGCGAGCAACTGGGCATCGGTCCAGCGCAGGTCGGGATCCGCGTCGACGGATGTGAGCAGTCGCTGCACCCAGTCCGGCGCGATGGCCGCGGCGTCCAGCGGCTTGCACCGCAGGCAGGCCCGATAACCCGCCGACATCGCCTCATCGGCATGGGCGAAGAACTCGACGTTTTCCGGCTTCGGTTTGCGCGCCGTGCAACTGGGGCGGCAGAAGATGCCGGTGGTTTTGACCGCGGTAAAGAACACCCCCTCGTAGGCGGTGTCGCGTTCGAGCATGGCGCGAACCATCTCGGCGTGGGGCGGGAGCACAGCGTTTTGTAGGTTCATGGGTTGAGCATAAGCCGCGTCGCTTGGCGCCTCCACCGGAAAATCGACAGAGAATTCGTACTGGAAATCGATAGAGAACCCTACATCGATTGTGCAGGTCCGAAAGATCAGGCCCGTCGTGCCATCAATAACACTGATGCCGCCGCCGACAACAACCCCGCGCAGCAGCGATTGAAAATCCGCTTGCCCCGTGGTTCGGCGAACCAGCGGCGCATGTGCAGGCCCATGCAGGAATAGGCGCTGATGGCGATCCATTCCAGCAGCAGGAATAACGCACCGAGCACGGCGAATTGCGCGGCAATCGGTCGAGTCGGGTCGACGAACTGCGGCAGGAATGCGGTGAACAGCAAAATAGCCTTGGGATTACCCGCCGCCACCAGAAACTCCTGCCGCGCCAGGGCCAGGACTCCCAAAGACTTGCCGGTGATGTGCTGCTCGGCCTCGGGATTGGCGCGCCACAGTTGCCAAGCCAGGTACAACAAGTAAGCGGCGCCGACGATCTTGATCGCATAGAACAGCCATTCCGAGGTTTGCAGCACTACCGACAACCCGGCGGCGGCCAGGCCGATCATTCCGGCAAACGCCAGCAAGCGACCGACACCGGCCACACCGGCGCGACGATAACCGTAACGGGTGGCGTTGCTGACCGACAGCAGATTGTTCGGGCCGGGGGCCATGTTCAGAGCGAAGCAGGCCGGGAGAAACAGGGTGAGGGTGGCGAGGTCCATGAACGGGGCTCCAGTAACCAGAGCCCTATTTTTATCATGAGTGACGAGTGGCTTGGCCCATACAGCAGTGGATGCAAATCGCCGTACACTTGTGCCAGGTTGGTTAATGCCAATGCCAGTCAGTCAGCCCGCTCCCACAGGTTCCTGACTGGCACAACCAAGGGCAGCCCCTACAGGGAATTTCCTTCGTCATTGAGGTTGTGTCAGGCATAAAAACGGTGAGATCAATCGCAAGGGCGCACTATTTGATCTGCACAATAACCGGGCCTTCCGTCACGATCGGCGGGTTCGCGTGGATATTCGAGGCGTTTTTCTGAATCCAGTCGCGCGCGACTTTCAAGCTCGCATCGCTGCCGGCCTTGTCCGTGCAAACAGTCACCGACGTACCGCCATCCCCCGTATTCAGCAGTGTGTAGCTTACGAGGCCAGGCACTGTGCGCAGGGTCGCTTCGACGTCGGCGTTGCGCTCTTCCAAAAGCTCGAAAAGCTGCTTTGCTCCAGCACCCAGGTAGGTTCTTATAACCGCATACATGGTCGTCTCCTTTGGGGGTTACCGTCTTGATGCCAATCCAGATCCGCTGATGGCCGCTATCCCTCAGGTTTCAGTTCGTCCCGATGTATTCAGCTTAGCCAAAGGCCGGCGACACGGGAAATGCAACGACCACCGGCCTCTTTTGGCCCAGAGTGGGGGACGCACGGGACACACCACGATTGTTCGGCATTTGCCTTAAGTCGTGGTCTGTCCCTTTTTATGTTCACCCATACCGCTGAAGATCAACATCAAAGGATCGCAGCCTTCGGCAGCGCCTACGCGGGACGTGGTGCTTCAACAGGGGGTGTACCGTCGTGAAACATCGTTTTCAGTTGAGCACGCAGTTGCGGTGAGTCGGTGTGCTTGTGAACACTGACCGCATGCTGTGCAGCGGCCTCGAGCAGTTCGTTTTCAGAGTCTGCGGACAGGGCGACCGAGCATTTGGAATCGCTTGGAAACTCGCGGCAGTCGATGTATTTACGCGCCATGATCTTCTCCTCCCTACGACGAAGGCAGGCCGTGGCCTGCGTGAACGATCACTCGACGCGCCACCCCATACATCGAGTCGCATCGAATGTGCCGACTCTTAAAGTATAGGCCCGCCACAAGGCGCATCGCGACAGTCTTGCAACGACCGTAGGCGCTGCCGAAAGCTGCGATCTGTTGATCTTCGGCGGTTTAAAAGATCGCAGCCTTCGGCAGCGCCTATAGGGGATCTTCGTTGGTTTTTACGGTGCGAGGAAAGGTGGCAGTGAATGTCGTTCCGCTCGTTAGAGAAGACGTTACAGCCACGTCGCCATCGTGCGCCCTTGCGATCTCACGAACAATGAACAGGCCCAGCCCGACGCTTCTAAGTTCAGCATTGTCATGACTGCCACGGATCATCGGTTCGAACAGGTCCTTGAGCAACTCCGGCGGTATGGGGGTGCCAATGTTGTGCACTGTAATAATGACTGCTCGATCTTCGATGCACGAAGAGACGGTGACTCCGCTATCGGCAGCACCGTAGGCGACTGCATTGGCGACCAGGTTGCCGATGAGCTGATAGAGCCGATCACTGTCGGCGGTAAAGTCACCTTGCCCATCACGCAGGTGGGTCAACTCATGCCCGGGGAACGCCAGGCTCAATTCGTCCAGGCAGTCGGCCACCAGTTCGTGTAGATCGACGGGTTTGGGCAGGACCGCGATACCTCGCCCGACCTGCGTCAAGGTGAAATCCAACAGGTCAGCCACCAGACGCTGTGCGCGCTCTGCCGAGTGGGTGATGTGGCCAAGTATTTGTGCCTGTTTAGTGTCCATCTCCCTGCGGCCCAGCAGTTCCGTGGCCATTTTTATCGCCGACAAGGGGTTGCGCAGGTCGTGACTGACAATCCCGATAAGCTGCTCGGCGAACAGGGCCCTGTCTTCCGCCGCGGCGTAAGTGATGCGCAGCTTGTCTTGGGTAATATCCATTACCCGTTGATCCTTGAGGTGTTTTGCCAAATGTCTTTCGGCGAGCATTCGGGCATTGAGCAGCTCGCGCTCGTACCTTTGCCGATCTACGGCTTTGAACAGCGTCATTTCATGAAATATGCCAGCAGAACTCTCACAACGGATGGCGCTGAGCATCATCGCAATTGAATGTCCGTTGTAGTGAACGAGATCGAATTTGACATCAGCGATCACGCCCTGGATTTGCATAAGGGGCGCCCAGTACGTCCGATGAAACGTCCTCCCTTCAGGGCTCATCAGGTCTTGGATGTGACGACCGAGCAGCTCCTGCCTGCGGTAGCCAATCCAGCGGCAGAAGGTGAGGTTGACCTGTGCGATCTGGCCATTTTCTGCGGTAAGCAGCAAGCCACATTCAGCTTCGTCGAAGAGAATTTCAGAACCGGGCAGCGAATCGTCATCTGCGGGCATTTGTATTCACTGACCAATGGGGCCGATATCTGGAAAATTATAGACACCACTCGCACAGGAGCCCTCAAGATTTACAACTTTCGCAGCGATTATCAGGCCGCGAGGTTTGGGGTACCCACTGCGAATGACAGGAGAGGGGTGTTTTCTTCAATACGGCGTTCAGGCGTCTCATTACCTTGAGGCCTGGTTCAACAGAATTGAAGAAGGTATGCAATGAGTCTGATTCTTTCCATGGCGGCGTTTGCCCTGGCGGCTTCGATTACACCGGGGCCGGTGAATATTGTGGCGTTGAGTTCCGGGGCGCAGTTCGGCTTTCGCGCCAGTCAACGGCATGTGGCCGGGGCGACGCTGGGGTTCGTGCTGTTGTTGGTGTTGATGGGGTTGGGGTTACATGAGGTGCTGAAGTTGTGGCCGTTCATGACCCGAGTGGTGCAACTGGCCGGGGTGGCGTTTCTGCTATTCATGGCCTTCAAATTGGCCACGGACAACGGTCATCTCGATGCCAAAGAGTCGGGGCGGGCACCGTCGATGCTGTATGGCGCGGTGATGCAATGGCTCAACCCGAAAGCCTGGCTGGCCTGCGTGGCGGGAATGGGCGCGTTTGTCGCCGATGGCGAAGCGCGGCTGGTATGGCAGTTTGCGGCGGTGTATCTGGTGATCTGCTATCTGTCGGTGGGTTGCTGGGCGTATGCCGGGACGTTTTTACGTGGCTACCTGAGCAATCCGGCGGGGATGCGGTTGTTCAACCGGGGCATGGCGTTGTTGCTGGCGGTAAGTGCGGTGTATTTGCTGTTGCCGTAAGTTTGCGATGTTGGTTCCCGGCACAACTCTTATTGCCAATGCTTTCCCTGTGGGAGCGGGCTTGCCCGCGATGGCGTCTGGTCAGCCAACAATGATGTCGAATGGACTACCGCTATCGCGGGCAAGCCCGCTCCCACAGGGATTTTTGTGGCAGTTCCACCCATCAAGGCTTGTGGCGAGGGAGGATGAGTTAGCCGCGATACTGCCCCGGTGTCGCCGCCAGATGCTGTTTGAATGCGCGCTGAAAATGCGCCTGGTCGGCAAACCCTGCTTCCAGCGCCACATCGGCGATCAACCTGCCGCTGCGCAGTCGGTCCCGGGCGAACTGGATGCGTCGGTTGATCAGGAACGCATGAGGCGTCATACCGTAATGCTGCTTGAAGGCGCGGATCAGGTAGGACGGCGACAGTTGCGCCGCCTCGCAAATGTCCTCGAGCTTGAGCAGGTGCGTGCAGTTGTCGCGGATATAGTCGGCGGCCCGTTCCAGCTTGAAATTGGGTTCGCGCAGCGGTTGATCGATGGGGTTGAGCCGCTGTTGCACCTCGGTGAAAAACTCTACCGCCGCACTGTGTTTACGCAGCACGTCGTGCTGTGGATCGACCAACACCTCGTACAAGTGCTTCAGGCCGGCGAACAGCTCGACGTCGCGATTGTGGGTGACGGAAAACCGGCGAAACGCCGAGTCCTGGCTGAAGCCGAGCTGATGCTGCAAATCGGTCAGCCAGGGTGTTTCGACATACAACATCAGGTACGACCAGGGCTGGTCGTCGATCGGATTGCAGGCATGTACATCGCCGGGGTTCATCAACACCACGGTGCCGGCGCTGACCTGAAACTCCGATTGTTCGTGGAGGTAGGTGCTGCGCCCGGCGGTGATCGCACCAATGGAAAAGTGTTCGTGGGAATGCCGGGCGTAGCAGACCTCGCGACCGTCGGCGATGGAACGGGCTTCGATGAAGGGCAGAGCGTCTTCACGCCAGAAGCGCGGGGCTTTGTCTGCAACTTTGGCGACGGTGTGCTTCATCTCGGTGTCCTCGACAGGCCAGCAACCGAGTGTATTAGCTCTGGCCGGCAAAGGCTCGTTCCAGTTCGGCGATGTCGAGCTTTTTCATCTGCAACATCGCTTGCATGGCACGCTGGGATTTTGCCGTGTCGGCGTCTTGCATCATGTGCATCAGCGCCACCGGCACAATTTGCCACGACACGCCGAATTTGTCCTTCAGCCAGCCGCATTGCTGCGCCTGCACAGGGCCTCCGGCAGACAGGTTGCCCCAGAAGTGGTCGACTTCCTCCTGGTTATGGCAATTGACCTGGAACGACACCGCTTCGTTGAAGGTGAACACCGGCCCGCCATTGAGTCCGGTGAAGGTCTGGCCATCGAGCTCGAAACTGACGGTCATCACCGAACCTTCCGCGCGGCCATGGATTTCCTGGCCGGCCTTGCCGTAATGGGTGATGGCGGTGATTTTCGAGTGATCGAAGATCGAGCAATAAAACTTCGCCGCCGCTTCGGCCTGATCGTCGAACCACAGGCAGGGGGTGAGTTTTGGAAAGCGTTGCATGGCGGTTGTCCTCGGCAGGTTGAGCACGCTGGATTATCAGCGTAGTCAGTCCGTCGTCGACGGGTGGCGCCGTAGATCGACAACTGGCCCGACTGCTGTGTTTATCGATGTAGTCGTTATGACTCTATTGAGTCGTTATGACTGCTTTCGGGTGCAGTCGTATTGACTTCACTTGTCGCAGCATATTGATTTAATTGAACAAATAAGTTGGCACGAGACGTGATGTTTCACCGTATAACTGATCTCTTCTGGAGTACGGAACAATGTTCGATTTCTTCAGCGTGGTGGCCTGAGATGCGCAAACTCGTCGCCGCTCCGGTTTTCAGTCTCGGATTTCGACCGTTCTTTTTGGCTGGAGCCGGTTTTTCTACGGTGGCGCTGGCCATCTGGGCGCTCTGGCTGTACGGCCGATTGCCTGGCGCGCAACCGATTGGCGGGATGCTGGCCTGGCACCGATATGAAATGCCTTTCGGATTTGCCTGCGCAATCATCGCCGGATTCCTGCTGACAGCGGTGCCGAACTGGACAGGGCGTCCGGGGCTGCGCGGTGGGCCCTTGATCGGTCTGCTGCTGGTGTGGCTGTTGGCGCGGCTGGCCTGGTTGATGCCGATGCCTCCTACCTTCTTGCTGGTCTTGCAGATTCCTTTCCTGCCGCTGCTGGCGTGGGTGCTTGGACGGGATTTGGTCGCGGCCGGCAAACGTGACAATTATCCGATTCTATTGGTGATTGTCCTGATGGCGGGTTGCCAGGCGATGACGTTGTGGGGGATCGCAACCGATGACATCGGGTTGCAACGGCGTGGTGTGCTGGCGGCATTGTGGCTGGTGGCGGCGTTGATGAGTGTGATCGGCGGGCGAGTGATTCCGTTCTTCATCCAGCGTGGCTTGAACCGTTCCACTGCGCCACCGACTCATCCATTGCCCACCAGAATATTGCTGCTGAGCGGATTGCTGGCGGCGGTGTCTTCCGCCGTCGGTTTGAATGATGTCCCCCGTCTTTGGCTGGCGGCGTTGTATCTGCTGTTGGGAGGTTTGCACCTGGCCCGTCTGTGGCGCTGGCATGATCGGGGAATTTGGCGAGTACCGCTGCTCTGGTCGTTGTATCTGGCCTATGCCTGGCTGGCGATCGCAGCACCGGCCATGGCGCTGTGGCACGTCGGCGTGATGCCGCAACAGAGCCTGGCCACGCATTCCCTGGCGGTTGGCGGGATCGGCGGGTTGATTCTGGCAATGATTGCTCGTGTCAGCCTCGGTCATACCGGGCGATTGTTGCAGCCCCCGAAAACGGTGGTTCTGGGGTTTGCCTTGCTGGTGATTGCCGGCGTGTGCCGAGTGTTTGTCGTGCCGTTTTCCGGGGTTGGGCTGGGGCTGTCGGCGCTGCTTTGGTGTGTTGCTTTCGGCCTGTTCCTGACGCGCTACACCGGGATCCTGCTCAAACCGAGGGTCTAGTGTCTTGTCTTGTACCGGCGATGGCCTTCGTGCGACCGGTGGTCGATGAACATGGCTTGTGGGTCAAATTGCGCTTAGCTGTAGGGATAACCCAAGGCGCGCGTAATCCCGCTGACCTTGTAGGAGCGAAGCTGCTCGCGAGGGCGTCATTTCTGTCACCCCGCGTTATCGTTCTTCGCGGGCAAGTCGGATCGCCGCACCGCTCGCTCCTACAGAAAAATAATGGCGTCGCGGCAGAGGCGCGCCTTCAGAACACCGTGAGTCTGAGGAAACCCGCCATGCTGACCCTTAACATCAATGGCAAGGACCAGGAGCTGGATGTCCCGGCGGACATGCCGTTGCTCTGGGTGCTGCGCGATGTTGCGCACCTGACGGGCACCAAGTTCGGTTGCGGCATGGCCCAGTGTGGCGCCTGCACCGTACACGTCGACGGCGCGCCGCTGCGCTCCTGCATCACCCCCGCCACGGCAGTGGCCCACGGGCAGAAAATTCTCACCATCGAAGGCCTGTCCAGCGACGGCTCGCACCCGGTGCAACAAGCCTGGGCCGAGCTCGATGTGGTCCAGTGCGGTTATTGCCAGTCCGGGCAGATCATGTCGGCGGCAGCGTTGCTGGCAAAGATCCCCAAGCCTACGGACAGCGACATCGACCAGGCGCTGTCCGGCAATATTTGCCGCTGCGGCACCTACCCAAGAATTCGCGCCGCGGTCAAACGCGCCGCCGAGATCGGTTGAGGCCACGTGTTGAAAGGAGTCTGAGCAATGAACAGCATCAACCCTGTCTCGCGTCGTGGCTTTCTCAAGGGCAGTGCCGTGTTGGGTGGCGGTCTGGTGGTGGCGTTTGTCATCCCTGGCGGCCATCGCTTTGCTCTGGGCGCCGAGAATCAAGGCAATGTCTTCGCGCCCAATGCCTTTTTACGCATCGGCAACGACAACAGCATCACCGTGCTGCTCGGCCATTCGGAAATGGGCCAGGGCATCTGGACCAGCCTGACCATGTTGATTGCCGAAGAGCTGGACGCCGACTGGTCGAAAATCCGTGTCGAACATGCACCGGCCTCGGCCGCCGACTATGGCCTGCCGGCGTTTGGCGGGATGCAAATCACCGGCGGTTCGACCTCGACCTGGATGGAGTTCGATCGCTATCGCCAGGCCGGAGCGGCGGCGCGCTTGATGTTGATCGAGGCGGCGGCCAAGCGATTCAACGTCGCACCTTCGCAGATCCGCACCGAGTCGGGGGTGGTCATCGCCGGCGACAAGCGCGCCACTTACGGTGAATTGGCGGATGACGCCGGCAAGCTGCCGGCGCCGGACCCGGCCTCGATCAAGTTCAAGGAAGCCAAGGACTGGAAGGTCATCGGCAAACCCACCAAGCGCCTCGACACCCCGGAGAAAATCACCGGGCGCGCCAAGTTCGGCATGGACGTGCAATTCGACGGGCTCATGACGGCGATGGTCGCTCGCCCACCGGTGTTCGGTGGCAGCGTCAAATCCTTCGAAGGCGCTGAAGCGCTGGCGGTGCCGGGCGTGCACAAAGTAGTGCAGGTGCCCACGGGGGTCGCGGTGATTGCCGATCATTATTGGGCGGCGAAGCTGGGGCGCGATGCGCTGAAGGTCGAATGGGACCTGGGGCCGAACGCCGGACTGGACAGCCAACAGCTGCTGGAAAGCTTCCGTAAACTCGCCGCCACCCCCGGCACCTCGGCCAGCCAGGCCGGTGATGCGGCGGCGATGCTGGGTAAAGCGGCGAAGACGATTGAGGCCGAATACAGCGTGCCGTACCTGGCCCACGCGCCGATGGAACCGCTCAATTGCACGGTGAAAATCTCCAAGGATAAATGCGAAATCTGGACTGGCACACAGTTTCAGACCCTTGATCAAATGATCGCGGGGAAGATCACCGGGCTCAAACCCGAACAGGTCGAAATCCACACCCAATTCCTCGGCGGCGGTTTCGGCCGTCGGGCCAACCCGACCTCGGATTTTGTCAGAGAAGCCGTGTATGTCGCCAAGGCGGCGGGCGAGCCGGTGAAAACCGTCTGGTCCCGAGAGGATGATATTCGCGGCGGTTACTATCGCTCGGCGTTCCTGCATCAGGCGCGCATCGGGCTGGGTGCCGACGGCATGCCGATGGCCTGGAAGCATGTGCTGGTCGGGCAGTCGATCCTGACCGGCACGTCGTTCGCGGCGACCATGGTCAAGGATGGCGTCGACAAAACCTCCGTCGAAGGCGTGGCCGACAGTCCTTATCTTGAAGGTCTGGCCAATCACCAGGTCGATCTGCATTCACCGCAAACAGGCGTCAGCGTGTTGTGGCTGCGTTCGGTGGGGCACACCCACACCGCATTCGTCATGGAATCGTTGATCGATGAACTGGCAGACGCGGCCGGCAAGGATCCAGTGGAATACCGACGAGCCTTGCTCAAGGCGCACCCGCGGCATCTGGGCGTGCTGAATCTGGCGGTGGAGAAAGCCAACTGGAAAGCACCGTTGCCGGACGGCCATGCATTGGGCGTGGCGGTGCATGAGTCCTTTGGCAGTTACGTTGCCCAGGTGGCCGAGGTGTCGCAGGACAACCTGGCGATTCGGGTGCACCGGGTAGTGTGCGCGGTGGACTGCGGCATTGCGGTCAACCCGCAGGGCATCGCCGCGCAGATGGAGTCAGGCATCACCTTCGGTCTCGGATTTACCTTGCACAGCAAGCTGACGTTCAAGGACGGTCAGGTGGTGCAGTCCAATTATCATGACTATCAGGTACTGCGCTTGAACGAGATGCCCGTGGTCGAGGTGCATATCGTCCCCAGCAGCGATAAACCCGGCGGCATCGGCGAGGTCGGTGTGCCGGCCGTGGCGCCGGCCGTGGCGAATGCGGTGTTTGCCCTGACCGGGCAGCGTCTGCGGGAACTGCCGCTGCAACTGTCGGGGGTGTGAGATGAGACGACATCTGGTCCTGGGCGCAGTGGTGCTGATCGGGCTGAGTGGCTATGCCTCGGACCTGTTCGCTGACGATAAGGAGGCGGTGAAGGCGTTCGAGACGGTGCAGAAGGTGTTCCAGAGCCCGCGTTGTCAGAACTGTCATATTCCCGGTGATTCGCCGTTGCAATTCGATGCCGGCAATCCTCATGCGATGCGTGTGGTTCGCGGGATGGACGGTAAGGGGGCCGCCGGTTTGCCGTGCGCTACGTGCCATGCCGAAAGCAATCCGCCGGCCAGCTATGGCCCTCATGCTCCGCCCGGGGCGCCGCATTGGAGCCTGCCGCCGGCCGCGCACAAAATGGCCTGGATCGGTCTGCCAGCCAACAAGTTGTGCGCGATGATCAAGGATCGCTCCAGTAATGGCGATCGTGATTTCGCGGCGTTGATCAAGCATGTCAGTGACGACAAGCTGGTGCTCTGGGGCTGGAATCCGGGTGAGGGGCGGGCGCCGGTGCCGGTGCCTCACGACATCTTTGTCACCCAGTTCAAACGCTGGGCGGACGCTGGAGGGCCGTGTCCGGTGGCGGGTAGCTGACCAGCGGCGCGTTTATAGGGAGTCAAACCAGGTGTGAACGACTCTAACGTTCATATCCATCAAGGGAGTGAGTAATGCTAGCCCCAGACAAACCGGTCAAACCCGGCGTTGGCGCAGACATGCACACGCCGAACGCGCTCGATAGCGCAGTGCAGGATCGCGAGGTACTGCGCGACTTGTCGCGCAAGGCCGAGCAAGAGCTGATGGGCGTGCAGATGGCGAGCATGGATGAGTTGACGCTGCTTTCCAATCGTCATGGCTTCGAGGCCCTGGCCCGGTTGGGGCTGGAGGCCTGTCAGCAGATGGGCAAGCCCGCGACTCTGCTGTTTTTCGACCTCGATCACTTCAAGCGCATTAACCGGCTGTACGGCCGCACCGAGGGCGACAATGCCCTGAAAACCTTCGCCGATGTGCTGCGTATCGCCTTTCGTGAAAGCGATGTGATCGGCCGGTTGGGCAGTGATGAGTTTGCCGCTTTGTTGACCGGCGCCAGCGCGGTGGAGATCGTCGCGATCAGGACGCGGCTCGAAGAAATGCTCGATGAGCGCAATGCCACGGTGCATCGTGGCTATGACATTCGCTTCAGTGTCGCGCAAATCGAATTCGATCCCGACCATCACAAAACAGTCGATGGCCTGATGCTGGCGCTTGATGAGGTTCGTCATCAAGGCCAGGTTGAGTTTTGAGGGCTGCCCCGCAAGTCCGCTGCAATTCGGGATGCCGTTCGCAATAACGAGCCGTCGTGCCTGAACCGCCCGATCATCTGCAGTCCGGTCGGCAGTTGCGCTTCGGCGCGAGGCAGCGGGATATTCACCTGCGGCCAGCCGAACGCTCCCCAGAACTTGATGAAATCCGACGGTCCGGTGCTTTCCAGGCCCACCGGCGCGACCATCCCGCATGAGGCGCCGAGCATCGCGTCGAAGGGTTGGCAAAGCTCATTCAGTTGCGGTGCAAGGGCTGCCAAACGGCTCTTGGCGGCGGATTCCTGTTCCCATGTTGTCGCCGCCGCTCGATTGAACATTGCCAGTGTCGAGGGGCTCAATTGTGTCCGGTGTTGTTGGAACTCCTTCGCCAGCGAGCGGGCACCTTCGCAATCGTTGATCAACTGATGATCGTCGAACACACCGGCAAACTCATCCGGTAGCCGCACTTCGCTGACATCAGTGCTCCGGCTTGGCGCAGCAGCGTCACTACGTGGGCATCCCGGGACGGTTGATGGCCGGTATAGATGGGCGAATAGAATTGCGTCGGATAGGCAGCGGTGTCGAAGATGTCCTTGATGCCCACGGGTACGCCGGCCAACAGGCCACGGCCATTGTTTTGCGCCGCATCGGCGCGAACCTGCCGGGCATCGAACGAAACGAAGGCCTGGATATCCGGCTCGTGCGCCTGAATGCGTTCAAGAAAGGCGTCGGCGATGGCGGCAGCGGTTGTATCGCCATTGACCACCGCTTCGCTGAGGGCAGTAGCGTCAAGGGACGGGCGGATCATTTGGCAAACAACTGGTCGATGTTCTTGAACGCCTTGAACTCCAAGGCATTGCCGCAGGGGTCGAAGAGAAACATCGTGGCTTGTTCGCCCACCAATCCCTGAAAGCGGATACCCGGCTCGATCACGAAGTGCGTACCCAGGGCTTTCAAGCGTTCGGCCAGCGCCTGCCATTCCTCCATCCCCAATACCACACCGAAATGCGGCACCGGTACGTCGTGGCCATCCACGGCGTTGGTATGGGCAGCTTCCTGAGAAGCGTTTTTCGGGGCCAGATGAATCACCAGTTGATGGCCGAAAAAGTTGAAATCGACCCAGTGATCGCTGGAGCGACCTTCTTCCAGACCGAACACTTCACCATAGAAGCGCCGGGCAGCGGCCAGATCGTAAACCGGGATGGCTAAGTGAAAAGGGGACAGTTGCATCGGACGTGCCTCGACGGGTTGAGAGTTAAGACCGAGTTTAGTCCTGTGCTTTTTGATTGAAAGACGATAGTTTTTGCAGCGAGCTCAAATTATTTCGATCAGTTGGGGGCCGTATGCTGCGGGAACTGAAAACTTTCATTGCCGTGACGCGCCATGGCACGTTCGCTGCGGCAGGCATGCACATCGGCCTGACTCAGTCGGCGGTCAGTGCGCAGATCCGCAACCTGGAGCAGGCGTTGGGCATACGTCTGTTCGATCGCACTGGACGTCAGGCCCTCCTCAATGCGGCGGGGCAGCGAGCGTTGCCGATGGCTCAGGAAATTCTCGAAACCTTCAACCGCATGGCCGTCAGTGATGACATCAGCGAGTTTCGTGGCGAATTGAAGATCGGCGCGGTGGCCACCGTCCAGACCGGGTTGTTGCCACGGGCGCTGTTGCGCCTTCGGCAACAGGCGCCATTGCTGGAGGCGAAACTGGTGCCGGGGGTATCCCTGAGCCTGTTGAGCCAGGTGGACACTGGGGAAGTGGACCTGGCGATTCTGATCAAGCCGCCGTTTGAATTACCCAAGGAACTATCGGTGCAAGTGATTCGCCGGGAGCCGTTTGTGCTGATCGTGCCGGTAGATCTTGAGGAGGACGACCCGCTGCAGTTACTCGTCAACCACCCCCACGTACGCTACGACCGCAATTCATTCGGCGGGCGACTGGTGACGCGTTTTTTGCGCGAGCAGCAGATTGATGTGCGGGTAGCTCTGGAGCTGGATGAGCTGGAAGCTATCGTGAAAATGGTTGAGTGCGGATTGGGCGTTTCATTGTTGCCCAAGGCTGGGCTGTGGCTTGAACATGGCGCCAGGGTGAGGGTGATAGAGTTGGGCGAACTGACATTCTATCGGGAGATCGTGCTGTTGCAGCGTTATAGCCAGCGGATGCAGCCGATCCAGCAGCTGTTTGCCCGGTGTCTGACACAAATCGACGACTGAACACCATCCCCTGTGGGAGCGAGCCTGCTCGCGATGACAATGTCAGATGCACGGCATGTATCGACTGACGAACCGCTATCGCGAGCAGGCTCGCTCCCACAGGGGGGTTGCATCGATTTTGAAATGGCAGGCATAAAAAAACCCGCCTGAAGAGGCGGGTTTTTAGCGGCTAACCGAAGATCACTCTTCGATGTTGCCCATGGCGGTGGTGTTGAAGCCGCCGTCTACGTACATGATTTCACCGCTGATGCCGGACGCCAGGTCCGAGCACAGGAAGGCGCCGGCGTTGCCGACTTCTTCGATGGTGACGTTACGACGCAACGGAGTTTGCGCTTCGTTGACGGCCAGCATTTTGCGGAAGTTCTTGATGCCGGAAGCGGCGAGGGTGCGGATCGGGCCGGCCGATACGCAGTTGACGCGAGTGCCGTCCGGGCCCAGGGAGCCGGCCAGGTAACGTACGCCAGCTTCCAGAGAAGCCTTGGCCATGCCCATTACGTTGTAGTTAGGCATGGTGCGCTCGGCGCCCAGGTACGACAGGGTCAGCAGGCTGCCATTGCGGCCTTTCATCATTTCGCGACCCGCCTTGGCCAGGGCCACGAAGCTGTAGGCGCTGATGTCGTGAGCGATGCGGAAACCTTCACGGGTGGTGGCTTCGGTGAAGTCGCCGTCCAGTTGGTCGCCCGGGGCGAAGCCGACGGAGTGCACGATGCAGTCCAGGCCGTCCCACTTCTTGCTCAACTCTTCGAAGACCTTGGCGATTTCTGCATCGCTGGCCACGTCGCACGGGAAGCACAGTTCAGGGCTCGAGCCCCAGCCTTGTGCGAACTCTTCGACACGACCCTTGAGTTTGTCGTTCTGATAAGTGAAGGCAAGCTCAGCGCCCTCGCGATGCATGGCGGCAGCGATGCCGGATGCGATGGACAGCTTGCTGGCGACACCGACGATCAGTACGCGCTTACCGGCGAGAAAACCCATGTGTTGCTCCTCTCTTTCAGGTTTATTGCGCAGTGGCTGGTGCCAGAAAAGCGGCCTCCAGCAACTGCTGTGTATACGGATGTTGGGGGGCGGCAAAAATACGTTGCGCGTCTCCCTGTTCGACCACTTGGCCATGCTTGACCACCATCAGCTGGTGGCTCAGCGCTTTGACGACAGCCAGGTCATGGCTGATAAACAGATACGTCAGGTTGTACTTGGTTTGCAGTGAACGTAGCAGCTCCACCACTTGGCGTTGCACGGTCCGGTCGAGGGCCGAAGTCGGCTCGTCCAGCAGAATCAACGCCGGTTTTAGCACTAATGCCCGGGCAATGGCGATTCTCTGCCGTTGCCCACCGGAAAATTCATGGGGGTAGCGGTGCCGGGTTTCCGGGTCCAGACCTACCTCCTTGAGTGCCGCAATAATCGCTTGTTCCTGTTCTGCCTCGGTGCCCATCTTGTGGATCCGCAGGCCTTCGCCGACGATCTGGCTCACGCACATCCGTGGGCTCAGGCTGCCGAAGGGGTCCTGAAACACCACCTGCATTTCCCGTCGCAGCGGCCGAATTTCGTGCTGCGTCAGGCAGTCTAGCTGCTTGCCTTCAAAACGGATGACGCCTTTGCTGCCGATCAGCCGCAATATCGCCAGGCCGAGCGTCGATTTGCCGGAACCGCTTTCTCCCACAATCCCCAGAGTCTGGCCCTGGGGCAGGCTGAAATTGATCCCGTCTACCGCTTTGATATGGTCCACGGTCTTTTTCAGAAAGCCTTTCTTGATCGGGAACCAGACTTTCAGGTCCTCGACCTGCAGCAATGGCGGCCCGATAACATTGGTCGCAGGCGTTCCGCTCGGCTCCGCTGCCAGCAGTTCCCGAGTGTACGGATGCTGCGGCGCGCGGAACAATTCTTCGCACGATGCCTGTTCGACGATGCAACCGCGCTGCATGACACATACGCGATGCGCAATTCTTCGCACAAGGTTCAAATCATGACTGATCAGTAACAATGCCATGCCCAGACGGGCCTGCAATTCCTTGAGCAGTTCGAGGATTTTCAACTGAACGGTCACGTCCAGCGCGGTGGTCGGTTCGTCGGCGATCAGCAGTTCCGGCTCATTGGCCAGGGCCATCGCGATCATTACCCGCTGACGCTGGCCGCCGGACAATTCGTGGGGCAGAGCCTTGAGGCGCTTGTGCGGTTCGGGGATGCCGACCATTTCCAGCAGTTCCAGCGTGCGTTTGGTTGCGATTTTGCCGGTCAGGCCTTTGTGGATGCCCAGCACCTCGTTGATCTGCTTCTCGATCGAATGCAGGGGATTGAGCGAGGTCATCGGCTCTTGAAAGATCATCGCGATCCGGTTGCCGCGGATGTGGCGGATGGTTTTCTCTTTCAGGCTCAGCAGGTTTTGCCCGGAATACTCGATGGTACCGGACGGATGCCGGGCCAGCGGGTAGGGCAGCAGCCGCAGGATCGAATGCGCGGTCACCGATTTACCGGAGCCGCTTTCACCCACCAGGGCCAGGGTTTCGCCGCGCTTGATGTCGAAGCTGACGCCTTCGACCACCCGCTGAACGTGCTCGCCGACGACAAATTCGACGGCCAGGTCGCGCACTTCGATCAGATTGTCCTGATTCATTTCACTTCCTCGGGTCGAAGGCATCGCGAGCGGACTCGCCGATGAACACCAGCAGACTCAACATCAGCGCCAGCACCGCAAACGCACTCATGCCGAGCCACGGCGCTTGCAGGTTGGATTTGCCCTGGGCCACCAGTTCACCCAGGGACGGTGCGCCCGGTGGCAGGCCGAAGCCAAGGAAGTCCAGTGCGGTCAGGGTGCCGATGGCGCCGGTCAGGATGAACGGCATGAAGGTCATGGTCGAGACCATGGCGTTGGGCAAAATGTGGCGGAACATGATCGCACCATTGCGCATGCCCAGCGCCCGGGCCGCGCGAACGTATTCCAGATTCCGCCCGCGCAGGAACTCGGCGCGCACCACATCCACCAGGCTCATCCACGAGAACAGCAGCATGATCCCCAACAGCCACCAGAAGTTCGGCTGCACGAAGCTGGCGAGGATGATCAGCAGGTACAGCACCGGCAACCCGGACCAGATCTCCAGAAAACGCTGCCCGGCCAGATCGACCCAGCCGCCATAAAAACCCTGCAAGGCCCCGGCGATCACGCCGATGATCGAGCTGAGAATGGTCAGCGTCAAAGCGAACAGCACCGAAATCCGGAAGCCGTAAATCACCCGGGCCAACACGTCGCGGCCCTGGTCATCGGTGCCCAGCAGGTTATCGGCGGACGGCGGCGCGGGGGCCGGGACTTTCAGGTCGTAGTTGATGCTCTGGTAGCTGTAGGGAATCGGCGCCCACAAAACCCAGGCGTCCTTGGCCTTGAGCAGTTCGCGGATGTACGGGCTCTTGTAGTTGGCTTCCAGCGGGAATTCGCCGCCGAACGCGGTTTCCGGGTAACGCTTGAGTGCCGGGAAATACCAGGTGCTGTCGTAATGCACCACCAGCGGTTTGTCGTTGGCGATCAGCTCGGCGCCGAGGCTTGCGCCGAACAGAATCAGAAACAGCCACAACGACCACCAGCCACGCTTATTGGCCTTGAACAGTTCGAAACGTCGGCGATTGAGAGGGGACAGGCTCATCTCAATGCTCCCGGCTTTCGAAGTCGATACGCGGATCGACGAAGGTGTACGTGAGGTCGCCGATCAGCTTCACCACCAGCCCCAGCAGGGTGAAGATGAACAGCGTGCCGAAGACGATCGGGTAGTCGCGGTTGATCGCTGCTTCGAAGCTCATCAAACCGAGGCCGTCGAGGGAGAAGATCACCTCCACCAGCAGTGAGCCGGTGAAGAAGATGCCGATGAGCGCTGAAGGGAAACCGGCGATCACCAACAGCATGGCGTTGCGAAACACATGGCCGTAGAGCACGCGGTGACGGGTCAGGCCCTTGGCTTTGGCGGTGACCACGTATTGCTTGTTGATTTCGTCGAGGAAGCTGTTTTTGGTCAGCAGGGTCATGGTGGCGAAATGGCCGATCACCAGTGCGGTGACCGGCAGTGCCAGGTGCCAGAAGTAATCGAGGATCTTGCCGCCGGTGCTGAGCTCATCGAAGTTGTTCGAGGTCAGGCCCCGTAGCGGGAACCAGTCGAAATAACTGCCGCCGGCGAACACCACAATCAGCAGAATGGCGAACAGGAACGCCGGGATCGCGTAGCCGACGATGATCGCCGAACTGGTCCACACATCGAAGTGGCTACCGTGTCGCGTCGCCTTGGCGATCCCCAGCGGGATCGACACCAGGTACATGATCAGCGTGCTCCACAGCCCGAGGGAGATCGACACCGGCAGCTTTTCCTTGATCAGGTCGATGACCTTGGCGTCACGGAAGAAGCTGTCGCCGAAATCCAGGGTGGCGTAGTTCTTGATCATGATCCACAAGCGTTCCGGCGCCGATTTATCGAAGCCGTACATGTGCTCGATTTCCTTGACCAGCGCCGGGTCCAGGCCTTGCGCCCCACGATACGCCGAGCCGGCCACCGACACTTCGGCACCGCCGCCGGCAATGCGGCTGGTGGCGCCTTCGAAGCCTTCGAGCTTGGCGATCATCTGTTCCACCGGCCCACCGGGGGCGGCCTGGATGATCACAAAGTTGATTAGCAAAATGCCGAGCAGGGTCGGGATGATCAGCAGCAGTCGCCGAAAAATATACGCCAGCATCTGATTACTCCGTGCCCGCAGGGTCGGCTTGCAGTTTGGTTTCGACTTCTATCGGCAATGTCGCGTCGGGCTTGACCCACCAGGTATTGATGCCGATGTCATATTTGGGCGATACCTTCGGGTGGCCGATGTGGCTCCAGTACGCCACGCGCCACGTCTTGATGTGCCAGTTGGGGATCACGTAATAGCCCCATTGCAGTACCCGGTCGAGCGCTCGGGCATGGGCCACCAGGCTTTGGCGCGAATCGGCGTTGATCAGTTGCTCGACCAGTTGGTCCACCACCGGATCTTTCAAACCCATGGAGTTGCGGCTGCCGGGTTTGTCGGCGGCGTCGGTCATCCAGTACTCGCGCTGTTCGTTACCCGGCGAGTTGGACTGCGGGAAGCTGCCGACGATCATGTCAAAATCCCGGGAGCGCACGCGGTTGATGTATTGCGAGACGTCGACCCGACGGATCACCAGATCAATGCCCAGATCACTGAGGTTGCGCTTGAACGGCAGCAGTATCCGCTCGAACTCGGTCTGGGCCAGTAGAAATTCGATGGTCACCGGTTTGCCGGTGGCGTCGACCATTTTGTCGTCGACGATCCGCCAGCCGGCCTCTTGCAGCAACTGATAGGCTTGGCGCTGCTGAGTGCGGATCATGCCGCTGGCGTCGGTCACCGGGTTCTGGAACGCTTCGCTGAACACTTGCTCGGGAATCTTGCCGCGGAACGGGTCGAGGATCGCCAGTTGATCGGCGTCCGGCAGGCCGGTGGCGGCCATTTCCGAGTTTTCGAAAAAACTGCGGGTGCGCGCGTAGGCGCCGTTGAACAGTTGTTTGTTGGTCCATTCGAAGTCCAGCAACAGGGTCAGCGCGTGGCGCACGCGCACATCCTGAAGCACCGGGCGGCGCAGGTTGAACACGAAGCCTTGCATGCCGGTGGGTTTGCTGTTGGCGATCTCTTCCTTGATCAGCCGACCTTCGGTCACCGCCGGAATGTTGTAGGCCTTGGCCCAGTTTTTCGCGACCGATTCCAGCCAGTAGTCGAACTGACCGGCCTTGAGTGCTTCCAGCGCGACGGTGTTGTCGCGGTAGTAGTCGGTGGTCATCACGTCGAAATTGTAGAAGCCACGATTGACCGGCAGGTCCTTGCCCCAGTAATCCTTGACCCGTTCATAGCGTACCGAACGTCCGGCCTTCACTTCGCTGACCTTGTACGGGCCGCTGCCCAGCGGCAGTTCCAGATTGCCCTTGTTGAAGTCGCGGGTCGCCCACCAATGTTTGGGCAGTACCGGTAACTGGCCGAGGATCAGCGGCAGTTCGCGATTGTTTTTGTGCTTGAACTTGAATAGCACTTTGAGCGGGTTTTCGGCGATCACTTCTTCCACATCGCTGTAATAGCCGCGGTAGAGCGGGGCGCCGTCCTTGATCAGGGTCTGGAAGCTGAACACCACGTCTTCGGCACGCACCGGGTGGCCGTCGTGGAAACGTGCTTCGGGACGCAGGTAGAAGCGCACCCAGCTGTTGTCCGGGGCTTTTTCGACTTTGCCGGCGATCAAGCCATATTGAGTGAACGGCTCATCGAGACCCTGTTTGGTCAGGGTGTCGTAGATCATGCTGATGTCGTCGGCCGGCACGCCTTTGTTGATGAACGGATTGAGGCTGTCGAAGCCACCGAACCCGGCCTCACGGAAGATCCCGCCCTTGGGCGCGTCGGGGTTCACGTAATCGAAGTGTTTGAAATCGGCCGGGTATTTCGGCGGCTCGTTGTACAGGGTCAGGGCATGTTGCGGGGCGGCGCTGGCCAGCCCGGCGAACAACAGACCGCTGGCCTGCAAGAGCAGGGCGCGTACGGGTTTCATTGATCTTTCTCCGAAGATTTCAGCCACCACGCGCTCAGGCCCAGGGTGTAGGGTGGCGTCGTGACGAAGGCGAACCGGTTGCGGTAGGCCAGGCGGTGATAATTGAGGTACCAGTTGGGAATGATGTAGTGCTGCCACAGCAGCACCCGGTCCAGCGCCTTGCCGGCGGCGACTTGTGCATCACGGGTCTGGGCGGCGAGCAGTTGTTCGAGTAAGTGGTCGACCACCGGGTTGGCGATGCCTGCGTAGTTCTTGCTGCCTTTTACCCCGACCTGGCTGGAGTGGAAATACTGCCATTGTTCCAGACCCGGGCTGAGGGTCTGGTTGAGGGTCATCAGGATCATGTCGAAATCGAACTGATCGAGGCGCTGTTTGTACTGGGCGCGATCGACCGTGCGCAGCCGTGCGTCGATGCCGATGCTGGCGAGGTTCTCGACGTAAGGCTGAAGAATGCGTTCCAGGTTAGGGTTGACCAGCAAGATCTCGAAGCGCAGCGGTTGGCCAATAGCGTTCTGTAGTCGCTGACCATTGAGCTTCCAGCCGGCCTCGGAGAGCAGGCTCAGGGCCTTGCGCAGGGTTTCCCGTGGAATGCCGCGGCCTTCGGTCTGCGGCAGGCTGAACGGCTCGGTGAGCAGTTTGGCGGGTAATTGATCGCGATAGGGCTTGAGCAGCAGCCATTCGTGACCGACCGGAAGTCCGGTGGCCGAGAACTCGCTGTTGGGGTAATAACTCATGGCGCGTGTGTAGGCGCCGCTGAACAGCGTGCGGTTGGTCCACTCGAAATCGAACATCAGCCCCAGCGCTTCACGGACCTTGATCTCGGCGAAGGTGGACCTCCGAGTGTTCATGAACAGGCCCTGGCTCTGGGTCGGAATCTGATGCGGGATCTGCGCCTTGATCACATCGCGACGGCGCACGGCGGGGAAGTCGTAGCCGTTGTCCCAGTTTTTCGCCTGATGCTCGATGTAGATGTCGAACTCACCGGCCTTGAACGCCTCGAAAGCCACGTCGCTGTCACGGTAGAACTCGACTTCCATGCGATCGACGTTGTACTTGCCGCGATTGACCGGCAGGTCCTTGCCCCAGTAATCCTTGACCCGTTCGAAGACGATCTGTCGGCCGGGCGTTACTGAAGTGATGCGATACGGCCCGCTGCCCAATGGCGGCTCGAAGGTGGTGGCCTTGAAGTCGCGACCTTCCCAGTAATGCTGGGGCAGCACCGGCAACTCGCCCAGGCGCAGGATCAGCAGTGGATTGCCGGCGCGTTTGAAGACGAAACGGATGCGCCGTGGGTTGAGGATATCCACCCGCGACACTTCCTGAAGGTTGGTGCGGTATTGCGGATGTCCTTCCTTGAGCAGCAACCGGTACGAGAACGCCACGTCGTAAGCGGTGATCGGCGTGCCATCGTGAAAACGCGCTTCGGGGCGCAGGTTGAACACCACCCAGCTGCGGTCTTCGCTGTATTCCACCGATTGGGCAATCAGGCCATAACTGGAGGTCGGCTCATCGCCGGACGGCGCGTATTGGCCGGTGCCGACCATCAACGGTTCATTGAGTTCGTTGATGCCGTATTGCAGGAAGTTGCCGGTGGAAACCGGGCTCGAGCCTTTGAATGTATAAGGGTTGAGCGTATCGAAGGTGCCAAACGCCATCACCCGCAGCGTACCGCCCTTGGGCGCTTGCGGGTTGACCCAGTCGAAGTGGGTAAATCTGGCCGGGTACTTGAGCGTGCCGAACTGCGCATAACCGTGGCTTTCGCTGATCGTCGCGCTTGCGGAGGCGCTCAAGGCCAGGCTGATCAGGAAAAGGAGGAGGGGACGCTTCAAGTCAGAGATCCGATCCAGGCGGCTTGGGCTTTGTGGGCCGTACAGTAACAGCTTGTATCGACAGGAAAAAGACGGGGCTTAATGCGTTGTTAATTGTGAGGTGATAGTCCGGCGGATCGCAGAACCTGTGGCGAGGGAGCTTGCTCCCGCTCGGCTGCGAAGCAGTCGTAAACCTAAGTATGCGGCGTGTCAGAAATTACCGGGTTTCAGGTTTTGGGGCTGCTTCGCAACCCAGCGGGAGCAAGCTCCCTCGCCACAAAGCCCCTCGACAGGGCGTGCTGTTTAATGCGGCGAAGCAACCGTCAGCATCTGCCCCGGCTTCAGCGCCTGGCCAACCCGCGGGTTCCAGCGCTTGAGGTGCTGCATTTCAACGTTGAAGCGCTTGGCAACCATGTACAACGAGTCGCCTTGCTGGACCTTGTACTGGGTCTGCGGCTTCTGTTTGTCTGCCTTGCTGCCGGCTTTACTGTTCGCCGCCACGACGGTGTTGACGCGCCCGGAACTGCGCTTGGTGGTGTCCTGCATCACCAGGGTCTGGCCGACCTTGAGGTTTTTGCCGTTCAGCTTGTTCCAGCGTTGCAGGTCTTTGACGTCGACCTTGTTGGCCTTGGCAATGGTAGCCAGATTGTCGCCGCGCTTGACCCGGTAAGCGCGCTTGAGGCTGGCGATTTCGCTGTCGTCGGCACCTTCGAACACCGGTTTGAGCGGTCGCTGACTGATCAGCTCCTCAGGGCGCATGGTCGACAGGCTGGCGGTCAGCAGTTGCGCCTTGGACGTCGGCACCAGCAGATGCTGGGGGCCGTCGATGGTGGTGCGTTGCTTGAAGGCCGGGTTGAGCTGGAACAGCTCGTCTTCGTCGATGTTGGCCACCGCGGCAACCTTGGACAGGTCCATGCGCTGGTTGATTTCGACGACCTGGAAGTACGGTTCGTTGGCGATCGGGTTGAGGTTCACGCCATAGGCTTCAGGCGCCAACACCACTTGCGACAGGGCCAGCAGCTTCGGCACATAGGCCTGGGTTTCCGCTGGCAGCGGCAGGTTCCAGTAGTCGGTCGGCAAGCCGAGTCGTTCGTTGCGCTCGATGGCCCGGCTGACCGTGCCTTCACCAGCGTTATAGGCCGCCAGGGCCAGCAGCCAGTCGCCGTTGAACATGTCGTGCAGGCGGGTCAGGTAATCCATGGCCGCGGTGGTCGACGCGGTGATATCGCGACGGCCATCATAGAAACGGGTCTGGCGCAGGTTGAAGTAACGCCCGGTGGACGGGATGAATTGCCAAAGACCCACCGCGTCGGCCCGGGAATAGGCCATCGGGTTGTAGGCGCTTTCAATCACCGGCAACAGCGCCAGTTCCAGCGGCATGTTGCGTTCTTCAAGGCGTTCGACGATGTAGTGAATGTAGAGGCTGCCGCGTTCGCCGGCATTTTCGAGGAAGGACGGGTTACTGGCGAACCACAGGCGCTGTTGCTCGATGCGCGGGTTGACGCCCAGATTGTCCTGCAACTGGAAGCCCTGGCGCATGCGCTCCCAGACGTCCTGCGGTATTTGCGGTGTTGGTTTTTCGCTGAGCCAGATGGGTTTTTGCTTGGCTCGAGCGGCAATATTCGGAGTGTGTGTCGCTTCGGTCTGCGGCACATGGCTGGAACAGCCCGCCAAAGTGGCGGACACAGCCACCGCGATGGCTTGAGCCAAGCGGGTCAATGCGTCTGAATTGATGGCTTTGCGAGTAGATGACGACATTGGCTGGAAGTAAGTTCCGGGCAAAAATGTCGGGCGATTCTAGAAAGCGCACCCCCTGCGGTCAACCATTCAGAATTTTTGTATCATCAAGCAGCCTCCCTAGAACGTATCTTTCCAAGCTCGAAGAGCAGCAAAAACCGCACTCGGAGCCCGGTTATCGGTTCCGTTCCGTTCGTCCACTTTTTCTTTAACGGATGTTTCGCCGGTACGCAAAAACGGATTGGTGAGCTTTTCCAGTGCCAGCGTCGAAGGCAATGTCATGATTCCGGCTTCGCGTTGCCGGGTTACTTTGGCCAGTCGTTCGAGGGTATCGGAGTTGCCCGGTTCGACCGCTGCGGCAAACTTCAGATTGCTCAGGGTGTACTCGTGGGTGCAGTAGACCAGCGTGTCTTCGGGCAGCGCTGCGAGACGGCTCAGCGAGTGATGCATTTGCTCGGGCGTGCCTTCGAACAGGCGTCCGCAACCGGCGGCGAACAAGGTGTCGCCGCAAAACAAATGGCCCTGGTGATAAAAGGCGATGTGCCCCAGGGTATGGCCCGGCACCTGGATGACGTCGAAGTCCCAGCCCAGCACGCTGATGCAGTCATTGTCCTTGAGGGCCACGTCCCGCGCCGGGATGGTTTCGCTGGCCGGGCCGTAGACTGTTGCGTCTGTCGCTTTTTTCAGCCGCTCGACGCCGCCGACATGGTCATGATGGTGATGAGTGATCAGAATATCGCTTAACACCCAACCCGGGTGTGCCGCGAGCCAGGCCTGTACTGGCGCGGCATCGCCCGGATCGACCACGGCACAGCGCTGGGTGCTGTGGTCTTGTAGCAACCAGATGTAGTTGTCGGTGAACGCGGGCAGGGCACTGATCTGTATCATCGTCGGATTCGCCAAGCGGAAAACAATGGTGCATCTTAGAACTTCCTGGCGCTTTGGAGAATGCAATGACCGATAAAGCGTTCGCTCAGGCTGATCCTGACTGGCTGGCATTGATCAGCGCGGCCCGTGAATGGCTGTCCGGCCCCATCGGGCAATTTCTGCTGGACGAAGAACGGCGCATGCTCGAAGACGAGTTGGGGCGCTTCTTCGGCGGCTACCTGGTGCATTACGGCCCCTCGGCGCAGACGCCACCGTCGGCGCCGCAGGTCCAGCGCAATGTACGGCTCGGTGCGCCATTGCCGGGGGTCGAGATTGTTTGCGAAGAGCAGGCCTGGCCGTTGAGCGAGCACGCCGCCGATGTGGTGGTGTTGCAGCATGGGCTGGATTTCTGCCTGTCGCCCCACGGTTTGCTGCGTGAAGCGGCGAGCAGCGTGCGCCCCGGCGGGCATCTGCTGATTATCGGGATCAACCCCTGGAGCAGTTGGGGCCTGCGTCGTGTGTTCGCTCATGACGCCTTGCGCAAGGCCCGCTGCATTTCGCCGTCGCGGGTCGGTGACTGGTTGAACCTGCTGGGCTTCGCGCTGGAGAAACGCCGCTTCGGGTGCTATCGTCCGCCGCTTGCGTCGCCTGCCTGGCAAGCCCGTCTGGCCGGTTGGGAACGCAAGGCCGGTGACTGGCAATTGTCGGGTGGCGGCTTCTATTTATTAGTCGCGCGCAAGATCGTGGTGGGCCTGCGGCCGGTGCGTCAGGAACGACGCGAGCCGATGGGCAAGCTGATTCCGCTGCCGATGGCCAAGGTCAACCGTCGTCACCTTGAGCCGTAATACACTTTTTATATTCCCGGTCGGGTATGCCCCGGCCTCGGGCATCGTCGGTCACCGATCGGCGAGCCACCGCATTTTCTGGATAGATTGGCATGAGCGATAGCGTAGAACTCTTCACCGATGGCGCCTGTAAAGGCAACCCTGGCCCGGGTGGCTGGGGCGCGTTGCTGGTGTGCAAGGGCGTTGAAAAAGAACTCTGGGGCGGCGAAGCCAACACCACCAACAACCGCATGGAATTGATGGGCGCGATCCGTGGCCTGGAAGAACTCAAACGCTCCTGCGACGTGCTGCTGGTGACCGACTCCCAATATGTGATGAAAGGCATCAACGAGTGGATGGCCAACTGGAAGAAGCGCGGTTGGAAAACCGCGGCGAAGGAACCGGTGAAAAACGCCGACCTGTGGAAGCTGCTCGACGAACAGGTCAACCGCCACAACGTCACCTGGAAATGGGTGCGCGGGCACATCGGCCATCACGGCAACGAACGGGCCGACCAACTGGCCAACCGTGGCGTGGATGAGGTGCGCGGGTACAAGCAGGCTTGATTCCGACGTGGCACCGTGGCGCGGCCAATCGCGAGCAGGCTCGCTCCCACATTTGATCTCCATGGAGCACAAATTCAGTGTGCGCCCCCCGTTTGATGTGGGAGCGAGCCTGCTCGCGATTGGGCGCAACACGGTGTACCTGAAAGACCCCGCGAGCGTGTTAACATCGCCGTTTTTGCACGATTGACCCGTTGAGAGCTGAGCACTGATGGCCACCAGATCCGTTGTACTCGATACCGAAACCACCGGCATGCCGGTGACCGACGGCCACCGGATTATCGAAATCGGTTGTGTCGAGTTGATCGGTCGGCGCCTGACCGGCCGGCACTTCCATGTTTACCTGCAACCGGATCGCGAGAGTGACGAAGGCGCCATCGGCGTCCACGGCATCACCAACGAATTTCTGGTGGGCAAACCGCGTTTCACTGAAGTGGCCGATGAGTTTTTCGAGTTCATCAAGGGCGCGCAGCTGATCATCCATAACGCGGCGTTCGACGTTGGCTTCATCAACAACGAATTTGCCCTGATGGGCCATCATGATCGCGCGGACATCACGCAACACTGCACGATCCTCGACACCCTGATAATGGCCCGGGAACGTCACCCGGGGCAGCGCAACAGCCTCGACGCCTTGTGCAAACGCTATGGCGTCGACAACTCCGGCCGTGAACTGCACGGCGCCTTGCTCGACTCCGAGATTCTCGCCGACGTTTACCTGACCATGACCGGCGGCCAGACCAGCCTGTCGCTGGCCGGTAATGCGTCCGATGGCAATGGTTCGGGCGAAGGCGCGGACAACTCCGCCACCGAAATCCGTCGCCTGCCGGCCGATCGTCAGCCGGCCCGGATCATCCGCGCCAGTGAAGAGGATCTGGCCCAGCATGTTGCGCGGCTCGAAGCCATCGCCAAATCCGCCGGCGCCCCGTCGCTGTGGCAGCAATTGGCCGAGGCCAAGGCTCAGGCCTGATCTTGATGGGTTTTTGTGGCGAGGGAGCTTGCTCCCGCTCGGCTGCGCAGCAGTCGCAAATCCTGCCGGCACGGTGTATCTGAGCGAATTCAGGGGGCCGCTTCGCAGCCCAGCGGGAGCAAGCTCCCTCGCCACAGGTAATCATTCTGAATATTGAGATTGCCGGCCACATGATAGTGCGCCCGCCAACCCACTTCAGGGCATCCCGCTCGCCACATGCGCTCCAACCCTCTACCCTGAGGTTATTGGCAGGCCACGGTCTGCCGCTTCAGGACGCCGAGCCTCATGTATAAAGATTTGAAATTCCCGGTCCTGATCGTCCACCGCGACATCAAGGCCGACACCGTTGCCGGTGATCGTGTGCGTGGCATCGCCCGGGAACTGGAGCAGGAAGGTTTCAGTATCGTTTCGGCGGTCGATTACACCGAGGGGCGTCTGGTCGCTTCGACCCATCATGGCCTCTCCTGCATGTTGATTGCCGCCGAAGACGCCAGCACCCATTCTCATCTTCTACAGAACATGGCCGAGTTGATCCGTCTGGCACGGGTTCGGGCACCAGACCTGCCGATCTTCGCCCTGGGCGAGCAGGTAACGCTGGAAAACGCCCCGGCCGACGCCATGGCTGAGCTCAATCAACTGCGCGGCATTCTCTATTTGTTCGAAGACACCGTGCCCTTCCTCGCCCGTCAGGTCGCCCGCGCGGCGCGCAAGTATCTGGACGGTTTGTTGCCGCCGTTTTTCAAGGCACTGGTGCAACATACCGCCGACTCCAATTATTCCTGGCACACGCCAGGCCATGGCGGCGGCGTGGCGTATCACAAGAGCCCGGTGGGGCAGGCGTTTCACCAGTTTTTCGGGGAAAACACCTTGCGTTCGGATTTGTCGGTGTCAGTGCCGGAACTCGGTTCGCTGCTCGATCACACCGGTCCCTTGGCGGAAGCCGAAGCTCGAGCGGCCCGCAACTTCGGCGCCGATCACACCTTTTTCGTGATCAATGGTACCTCGACCGCCAACAAGATCGTCTGGCATTCCATGGTGGCCCGGGATGATCTGGTGTTGGTGGACCGCAACTGCCACAAGTCGGTGTTGCACGCGATCATCATGACCGGCGCGATCCCGCTGTACCTGTGCCCGGAGCGCAATGAGCTGGGGATTATCGGCCCGATTCCGTTGAGCGAATTCAGCCGTGAGTCGATCCAGGCCAAGATCGACGCCAGCCCGCTGACCCAGGGCCGCGTGCCGAAGGTCAAGTTGGCGGTGGTGACCAACTCGACTTACGACGGCCTCTGTTACAACGCCGAACTGATCAAGCAGAACCTGGGCAATAGCGTCGAGGTGCTGCATTTCGACGAGGCCTGGTTTGCCTATGCGGCGTTCCACGAGTTCTTCACCGGCCGTTACGGCATGGGCACTTCCCGCAGCGAAGACAGCCCGCTGGTGTTCACCACTCACTCCACACACAAATTGCTCGCGGCGTTCAGCCAGGCGTCGATGATTCACGTTCAGGACGGTGGTGCGCGGCAACTGGATCGCGACCGTTTCAACGAAGCGTTCATGATGCATATCTCGACTTCGCCGCAGTACAGCATCATCGCTTCGCTGGACGTGGCCTCGGCGATGATGGAAGGGCCGGCCGGTCGTTCGCTGTTGCAGGAAATGTTCGACGAGGCCCTGAGCTTTCGCCGGGCCCTGGCCAATCTGCGCCAGCATATCGCCGCCGATGATTGGTGGTTTTCCATCTGGCAGCCGCCCTCGGTGGAAAGCATCGAGCGGGTGTTCAGCCAGGACTGGCTGCTGCAACCCGATGCCGATTGGCATGGCTTTGGCGGCGTGACCGACGACTACGTGCTGCTCGATCCGATCAAGGTCACGCTGGTAATGCCGGGTTTGACGGCGGGCGGTGCCCTGAGTGCGCACGGGATTCCGGCGGCGGTGGTCAGCAAATTCCTCTGGGAGCGTGGGCTGGTCGTGGAAAAGACCGGGCTGTATTCGTTCCTGGTGCTGTTTTCCATGGGCATCACCAAGGGCAAATGGAGCACGCTGCTGACCGAGTTGCTGGAGTTCAAGCGCAGTTACGACGCCAACGTCAGCCTGGCCACCTGCCTGCCGTGCGTGGCACAACAGAATATCGCCCGTTATCAAGGCATGGGCTTGCGCGATTTATGCGATCAATTGCACGCCTGTTATCGCAGCAACGCCACGGCCAAACACCTCAAACGCATGTACACGGTGCTGCCGGAAGTCGCCATGAAGCCGGCGGACGCCTATGATCAATTGGTACGCGGTGAAGTGGAGGCCGTTTCGATCGATGCTCTGGACGGGCGGATCGCGGCGGTGATGCTGGTGCCATACCCGCCGGGGATCCCGTTGATCATGCCCGGCGAGCGTTTCACCGAGTCGACCCGTTCGATCATCGATTACCTGAAGTTTGCCCGTACATTCGACAGTAGCTTCCCCGGGTTTGTCGCCGATGTGCATGGCTTGCAACACGAAGATGAGGGCAATGGACGGCACTACACCGTCGATTGCATCAAGGAATGAGGACCTTTGCGAGTATGCAACCCGTCATGAATCCCAAATACCCAGGCCTGTCGGTGCGTGTCGCCGATGAGGGCTTTGCGGCTTATATCTGGGGCAGTGATTTCAGTTTTGAAGTCGCCGCCTACGGCGCCGCCGAAATCGGTAAGCCGGTGGCGCAGTGGCCAGTGACGCCGATTACCCCGTACCGCAAGTGTTATGGCATCGATCCCGAGGAGTTCAGCAGTTTTCGCGATGCCGCCGACAGCGAGATTTTCATGGCCTATCTGGACGACGAGCCGGTGGGGCATCTGGTGGTCAGCACCAACTGGAACGGTTTCGCTCATATCGATGAGTTGGCGGTGCATGCTCCGGCACGCCGTCATGGTGTGGCCAAGGCGCTGCTGGACGTGGCGCAGTTCTGGAGCCGCAAGAAGAAACTGCCGGGCATCATGCTGGAAACCCAGAACAACAACCTGGGGGCCTGCCGGCTTTATGAGCGGTGCGGCTATGTGGTCGGCGGGACCGATCATCTGCGCTATCGCGGGATCGACCCGAACACCGCCGAAGTGGCATTGTTCTGGTATCGGTTGTTCGATAACCCGCTGGAAAACCCGCTCAGCTCGCCAGCATCGCCACGGCTTGTTCCGTGATGATGTCCAGCAGCGCCTGAGTCGCCGAGGAGGGCTCGACGTTTTTCAGGCTCAAGGCATAGACACTGATCGGTACGGCAGGCGCCAGCGGGCAGGCGTCGAGCCCGGCCGATTTGGCGCCGAGGGCGGTAAACGGGTCGACGATGGCCAGGCCTTCGCCGGCCTCGACCATGCTGCGCATCATTTGATGAGTCTGGACCCGGGTCTGGATGACCGGGGAAGGGCGCAACGCATGCAGCTTGGTGTCCAGCGCGGGGCTTAGCGGGTCGTGACCTTCCAGGCCAACCATCGACTGACCGGCCAGGTCTTGCAGCGAGATGTACTTCTGTTTCGGTTGCAGCCAGCCATGGGGCGCCAGCAGCTGGAGTTTGCCTTGAGCGATGACCTGGCAATGGATGTCGTCGTGGTCCGGGTCGTGCAAGCTCAGGCCCAGATCGCTTTCACGCAGCAGCAGGCTTCTGACAATCTCGCGGGTCGGCTGGCTCAGGAGGGTGCAAGGTGCGTCGGGGAGGCGTCGGCGCAGGGCCGCGATGCTCTGTGGCAACAATTGTTGCGCCAGAGGCGGGGTACAGATGATTCGCAGGGGTGGGGCCAAATATTGCTTGAGGCTGCTGGCCAGTCGCTGGACCGGCTCAAGGGCTTCGTAGACGCGGGCAATCTCGACCTGTAACTCCCGCGCCTCACGCGTGGCTTGCAGACGGCCACGCACGCTGGCAAACAGCATGAAGCCCAACTGATCCTCGGCGTCACGCAGCGTGCGTTCAACCTCGGCCACCGGCAACTGCAGCCATTCGGCGGCGGTCCCCAGGTGACCGGTCTGCAAGAGCGCCTGGATCACTTCGATATGACGTAAACGCATGCGTGAAGTCCATGTTCAGCAGGTGAGGGAGTCAGTCACTGAATCCTAACTCAAGTGCGGGCATATGACTTCTGCTCATAACAGCGGGTTATGAAGCGACGTTCGTTTCAGGTTCGCGGGTGAGGGTGACGCCCGATTGCACCAGCACAAACGCGTTGTCGTCGAGTTTGTTGACCCGGTCGCCAATGGCCAGTTTATAGGTGGTAACAGGCGCAGAGCCGGCGAGGCCGTCGTGCGACGGGGTGGATTCCTGGAACTCATGCACGGAATAAACGCGGCCTTCCGCGTCTCTTGCATGGAACTGACCGACGAGTACTGCTGCCATCTGCTTAGAACCTCTGGAGATAAATCACTCAATTTGCGGTTCTGTAGACCGTGGTTGGGCGAAGTAAGTTTTCCTACAGGAAAAAAATTGTCAGGGGCGGCGATTTTCCGTCGCCCGCTGGTTGAATCGTCATTTGATCATCTATAACTAGAAGCTCTTCCCATCGGACAGTCGAGAATCTTCCATGAGCAACGTCTACGAGATTGCCGTTTTGGTCGGCAGCCTGAGAAAAGCGTCGATCAACCGCAAGGTCGCGCTGGCGCTGGCCGAGCTGGCGCCTGCCAATCTGAAGTTGAATATCGTCGAGATCGGTGATTTGCCACTCTACAACGAAGACATCGATGGCGAGTCACCGCCGCAAGCCTACAGCACTTTCCGACAACAAGTGAGCTCATCCGACGCGGTGCTGTTCGTGACCCCGGAATACAACCGTTCGGTTCCGGCACCGTTGAAAAACGCGATCGACGTGGGTTCGCGCCCCTATGGCAAGAGCGCCTGGAACGGTAAGCCGGGTGCGGTGATCAGCGTTTCACCGGGGGCCGTCGGTGGGTTTGGAGCCAACCACAACGTGCGCCAGTCCATGGTGTTTCTCAATGTCCCGTGCATGCAGCAGCCGGAAGCCTATCTGGGCGGCGCCGGTTCAGCATTCGACGAGGCGGGCAAGTTGTCGGAGTCGGTCAGGCCGTTCTTGCAGAAGTTCATCGATGCGTATGCGCAGTGGGTCGAGCAGCATAAAAAGCTATGACCCCGTCATGTGGCGCTGATTAATTCTTGTGGCCAGCCACAATCCCCGTGGGAGCGGGCTTGCCCGCGAAAGCGGTGTATCAGGAGGCATCAATGTTGACGGTTCCGCCGTCTTCGCGGGCAAGCCCGCTCCCTCAGGATCACACTAAACCCTGTGGGAGCGGGCTTGCCCGCGAAAGGGCCCGTCCACTCGCCACAAAAACTCAACCACTGCCCGGCACATTCGGCCAAAGATCGGAAACCAGAAACAACCGCTCGGCTTCTTCCCAATCCCCTTTGGCATTCTCTGTCAGTCGCACCATCAATTGCGCCGGTGCCAACGGGTCCAGATCGCTCAGCCACGCCTTCAGCTGTTCAGCGTTCCAGGTCTGCTCCTCGGGATAGTGCGCCGGCGCCAGCCAGGCATGGCGGGGCAGGGGTTGCCAGCGACCGAACGGGCGCTGCACGACAAAGCCCGCCCAGTCCTTCTGATGCAGCCAGCTGCCGCGCAAATGCTGAGGGTGCGCGCCGCTCGGTGGTTCGGCCTGTCCCGGCCATGGGTAGAGCAGATAACCGCCCAGCCACAGGTGCGCACTGAATTGCTGGATATCCAGCGACGCCAGCACTTCACGGCTTTCCGCCCGCGCGGAAATCGGCAATTGATGCCGGCTCAAGTGCTCCAGCTTTCGGTCCAGCCGATCGTGACAACCCGGTCCGAGCCACTGCGCGGCGTCATGGCCGTCACCGTTCTGTGGCCCAAGATAGAGCTTGATCGCCAGTTCCAGGTGATGCACGCCGTCGCGATCACGCAGCAGCATGTCCAGCTCACCGAGGGTGTGGCCTTCGCGGCGGATCGGCATGTTGGCGGCAATCAGCTCGATGCCCGGCGCGTGTCGCACGGCGTATTGCCACAGCCGCTCGTAGTACAAGCCCAGCCGCCGGGTCCTGGCCTGGGCGAGCCAGTGCAGCAAGTCGTAACTGTCGCGATCCAGTTGCCTGAGCCAGTGTTCCAGGCGCTCCGGCGCCTGCACCCAATCGCTGCCGGCCAATGGATGACGCTGCGGCCACGGGGTGACGCTGAGCATCGGCGGCGCGAGGATGACCCAGGCCAGGTCGCGCACTTCAGGGTGGCGCAACTGGTGAGGTAACTGGAGCAAGTCCGGGAATAAGATCATTCTGCGAGCATAGCCTCTTAAGTCGTGGCTGAAAGGGTTTTGTCTACGCCGTGCTTTCGCCCATAATCGTGTTTTTCGCCGTCGCAGGCCCCCGCGTCCCAATAGGAGCCCCATGGAGCAATTTCGTAATATCGGCATCATCGGTCGCCTGGGCAGTTCTCAGGTGCTGGATACCGTCCGCCGACTGAAACGGTTTCTGCTCGATCGTCACCTGCACGTGATCCTCGAAGACACCATCGCCGAAGTCCTGCCGGGCCATGGCCTGCAAACCTCGTCGCGCAAGATGCTCGGTGAAGTCTGTGACATGGTGATTGTGGTCGGTGGTGATGGCAGCCTGCTGGGCGCCGCCCGGGCGCTGGCCCGACACAACATTCCGGTGCTCGGCATCAACCGTGGCAGCCTGGGATTCCTCACCGATATCCGCCCCGATGAGCTGGAAGTCAAAGTCGCCGAAGTGCTCGACGGCCACTATCTGGTGGAAAACCGCTTCCTGCTGCAAGCCGAAGTCCGGCGCCACGCCGAGGCCATCGGCCAGGGCGATGCGCTGAACGACGTGGTGCTGCACCCCGGCAAATCGACGCGGATGATCGAATTCGAGTTGTACATCGACGGCCAGTTCGTCTGCAGCCAGAAGGCCGACGGCCTGATCGTCGCCACGCCGACCGGTTCCACCGCCTACGCCTTGTCAGCGGGCGGCCCGATCATGCATCCCAAGCTCGACGCTATTGTGATTGTGCCGATGTACCCCCATACCTTGTCAGGTAGGCCGATTGTGGTCGATGGCAACAGTGAGCTGAAAATCGTCGTGTCCAAAGATATGCAGATTTACCCGCAAGTCTCCTGTGACGGGCAGAATCACTTCACCTGCGCGCCCGGTGACACCATCACCGTCAGCAAGAAAGCACAGAAGCTGCGGCTGATTCATCCGCTCGACCACAACTACTATGAAGTCTGCCGGACCAAGCTCGGCTGGGGCAGCAAGTTGGGTGGTGGAGGCGACTGATGCTCGATCCCGCGCGTAGCTACGACCTGATCGGTGACGTGCACGGTTGCGCTCTGACCCTTGAGCATTTGCTCGACCGGCTCGGTTACCACAAACAGGCTGGCGTCTGGCGGCATCCGTCGCGCATGGCGGTATTCCTTGGCGACATCATCGACCGTGGCCCGCGGATTCGCGAGGCGCTGCACATCGTCCACGACATGGTCGAGGCCGGTCAGGCGCTGTGCATCATGGGTAACCATGAATTCAACGCGCTCGGCTGGAGCACCCCGGCGTTGCCGGGCAGTGGCAAGCAGTTCGTGCGTGAACATACGCCGCGCCACGCGCGCCTGCTTCAGGAAACCCTGGCCCAGTTCGAAGATCATCCCGAAGATTGGCATGACTTCCTGCAATGGTTCTATGAACTGCCATTGTTCGTCGATGCCGGACGCTTTCGCGTCGTGCATGCCTGCTGGGATGCCGGCCTGATCGAGCCGTTGCGCGGGTTGTTCCCCGATGGCTGCATCGATGAACACTTCCTCCAGGCCTCCGCAGTACCGGGCAGTTTTGCCTGCACCGTGTTCGATCGCCTGTTGCGCGGCACCGACATGCGCTTGCCCCACGGCTTGACCATGACCAGCGGCGACGGCCTGACGCGCTCGTTTTTCCGCACCAAGTTCTGGGAAGACGACCCGCAAACCTACGGAGACATCGTGTTCCAACCCGACGCCTTGCCTGAGCCGGTGGCCCGCACGCCGCTGTCGTCCATAGAAAAAGACAACTTGCTGCGCTATGGCATCGATGAGCCGATGTTGTTCGTCGGCCACTACTGGCGTAGCGGAAAACCGGCGCCGATCCGCCCGAACCTGGCGTGCCTGGATTACAGCGCGGTGCTCTACGGCAAACTGGTCGCTTATCGTCTGGACCAGGAAACCCGTCTCGACCCGCATAAATTTGTCTGGGTCGATGTCGAGCGGCCGGAGTTGCTGCAATGACGGCGGTGGCGGTATTGCGTCTGCCGCTGGCGGTGGATTTGAGCGGGTTCGTCAAACTGCTGCAGCGCATGCAAGTGCCCCATCGGGTCAGCGAAGAGGCGGGCGAGCAGGTGCTGTGGGTGTCGGCCAGCATCAGCGAAGACGTGCGCTCGTTGTACGAACGCTTTCCGGCCGGCGACCCGGATCAGCAACTGGATATCCCGGTGACGCAGACCCCGCAGCGTCCGGGCTTCGTCGAGCAGTTGCGCCACAGCAAGGCCACGGCGTTCGTGCTGTTGTTGAGCCTGATCGTCGGGCTGGTGACGCTGCTTGGCGAAAACCTCGAGACGATGCGCTGGCTGACGTTTCTCGATTTCCGCGTGGTCGGCGAATACATCCATTTCACACCACTGGCCGACAGCCTGGCGGCGGGGCAGTGGTGGCGTCTGGTGACGCCGATGCTGATCCACTTCGGCATCCTGCACCTGGCCATGAATGGCATGTGGTACTGGGAGCTGGGGCGGCGCATCGAGTCGCGTCAGGGCAGCATCAACCTGATCGGCCTGACATTGCTGTTCAGCCTGGTGTCCAACTATGCCCAGTTCTTTTTCAGCGGCCCGACCCTGTTTGGCGGGTTGTCCGGGGTGCTGTACGGCCTGCTCGGGCATTGCTGGATCTTCCAGATTCTGTCGCCGAACCCGGCTTATCGCCTGCCCCGTGGGGTGTTGGTGATGATGCTGGTGTGGCTGCTGTTGTGCCTGTCGGGGCTGGTCTCGATGATCGGCTTCGGCGAGATTGCCAATGCGGCCCACGTTGGCGGGTTACTCATCGGATGCTTCACCGGTTTGTTGGGCGGTTTGTACAACCGCCGTAAACTGGCCGTCTAAACAGTTATGAATGAAGAGCGCGGAGCCCTTGATGTCCTCTTTTAACGAAATGATCAAAAACATCACCCCGGATATCTACCAGAGCCTGAAACTGGCGGTGGAGATCGGCAAATGGTCGGACGGTGGCAAGCTCACCGCCGAACAACGCGAACTGTCCCTGCAAGCGATGATCGCCTGGGAAATCCAGAACCTGCCCGAGGAACAGCGCACCGGCTACATGGGCCCGCAGGAGTGCGCGTCGAAGTCGATCGAAGTGCCGAACATTCTGTTCAAATCGGATGCCATCCATTGATCGAGATTGGCCGCGGTGCAATCAGCAAAATGTCGGCGCGTCTTGACGGGCCGAACGTGCAGTACGCTTTTCGTCTGGGCGACGCCGAGGTGCCGGTCAATCCGTTGATCGGCACTACGGTGCGCCTGGAGTATCTGGGGGCGATCCACTGCACCCATTGCGGACGCAAGACCAAAACCAGTTTCAGCCAGGGTTACTGCTACCCGTGCATGACCAAGCTGGCGCAGTGCGACATCTGCATCATGAGCCCGGAACGTTGCCACTACGACGCAGGTACTTGCCGAGAGCCCGAGTGGGGCGAAAAATTCTGCATGACCGATCATGTGGTGTATCTGGCCAATTCGTCAGGGATCAAGGTCGGCATCACCCGCGCCACGCAGTTGCCCACCCGCTGGCTCGATCAGGGCGCCAGCCAGGCGTTGCCGATCGTGCGCGTCTCGACCCGCCAGCAATCGGGCTTCGTCGAAGACCTGTTCCGCAGCCAGGTCGCCGACAAGACCAACTGGCGTGCTTTACTCAAGGGCGATGCGGTGGCGGTGGACCTGGCGCAGGTTCGCGATCAGCTGTTTGAAAGCTGTGCGGACGGTTTGCAAGGCTTGCAGGAGCGATTTGGCCTACAGGCAATCCAGACCATTACCGATGTCGAACCGCTCGAAATCCGCTATCCGGTCGAGCAATACCCGGCCAAAATCGTCAGCTTCAACCTGGACAAGAACCCGATTGCCGAAGGCACGCTGCTGGGGATCAAGGGCCAGTACCTGATTTTCGACACCGGCGTGATCAATATTCGTAAATACACGGCCTACCAGCTCGCCGTGCATCAGTAAGGATTCCAGAATGCGCACCGAACAACCGAAGATGATCTACCTGAAGGACTATCAGGCGCCCGAGTACCTGATCGACGAGACGCACTTGACCTTCGAGTTGTTCGAGGACCACAGCCTGGTCCATGCGCAACTGGTGATGCGCCGCAATCCCGAGCGTGGCCCGGGCCTGCCGCCGCTGGTGCTGGACGGTCAGCAACTCGACCTGCTGTCGGTGACGTTGGCCGACCAGGAACTGAGCGCCACCGACTACCAGTTGACCGAGAATCATCTGACTCTGCATCCGACCAGCACAAGCTTCACGGTCGACACCAGTGTCCGGATTCACCCGGAAACCAACACCGCCCTTGAAGGCCTGTACAAATCCGGCACCATGTTCTGCACCCAGTGCGAGGCCGAAGGTTTCCGCAAGATCACCTATTACCTCGACCGCCCGGATGTGATGAGCACGTTCACCACCACGGTGGTGGCCGAGCAGCACAGCTATCCGGTGCTGCTGTCCAACGGCAACCCGATTGCCTCCGGTCCCGGCGAAGACGGCCGCCACTGGGCGACCTGGGAAGACCCGTTCAAGAAGCCGGCCTACCTGTTCGCGCTGGTGGCCGGTGACCTGTGGTGCGTCGAAGACACCTTCACCACCATGACCGAGCGCACCGTGGCGCTGCGCATTTACGTCGAGCCGGAAAACATCGACAAGTGCCAGCACGCCATGAACAGCCTGAAGAAGTCCATGCGCTGGGACGAAGAGGTCTACGGTCGCGAGTACGACCTGGACATCTTCATGATCGTTGCGGTCAACGACTTCAACATGGGCGCCATGGAAAACAAGGGCCTCAACATCTTCAACTCCAGCGCCGTGCTGGCCCGCGCCGAAACCGCTACCGACGCCGCGCACCAGCGTGTGGAAGCGATCGTTGCCCACGAATATTTCCATAACTGGTCGGGCAACCGCGTGACCTGCCGCGACTGGTTCCAGCTGTCGCTCAAGGAAGGTTTCACCGTGTTCCGTGATTCCGGCTTCTCCGCCGACATGAACTCGGCCACGGTCAAGCGCATCCAGGACGTGGCGTATCTGCGCACCCACCAGTTCGCCGAAGACGCCGGCCCCATGGCCCACGCCGTGCGCCCGGACAGCTTCATCGAGATTTCCAACTTCTACACCCTGACCGTGTACGAAAAGGGTTCGGAAGTGGTCGGCATGATCCACACCTTGCTCGGGGCCGACGGTTTCCGCAAAGGCAGCGACCTGTACTTCGAACGCCATGACGGTCAGGCCGTGACCTGCGACGACTTTATCAAGGCCATGGAAGACGCCAACGGTGTCGACCTGACCCAGTTCAAACGCTGGTACAGCCAGGCCGGCACACCGCGTCTGGTGGTGAGCGAGTCCTACGATGCCGCTGCGCAAACCTACAGCCTGACCTTCCGCCAGAGCTGCCCGGAAACCCCGGACAAGGTGGAAAAACTGCCGTTCGTGATTCCGGTGGAGCTGGGGCTTCTTGATTCGAAAGGCGCGGCGATTGCATTGCGTCTGTCCGGCGAAGCCAGCGCTCAGGGCACTTCGCGGGTTATCTCGGTGACTGAAGCCGAGCAGACCTTCACCTTTGTCGACATGGCTGAAAAGCCGCTGCCGTCGTTGCTGCGTGGCTTCTCGGCGCCGGTGAAGCTGAGCTTCCCGTACGACCGCGATCAACTGATGTTTCTGATGCAGCACGACAGCGACGGCTTCAACCGCTGGGATGCCGGTCAGCAACTGTCGGTGCAGGTGTTGCAAGAGCTGATTGCCCAGCAGCAGAAGGGTGAAGCGTTGGTACTGGATCAGCGTCTGGTTGCAGCGCTGCGTACCGTGCTGTCCGACGAGACTTTGGATCAGGCGATGGTTGCGGAAATGCTTTCGCTGCCGAGCGAAGCCTACCTGACCGAAATCAGCGAAGTGGCTGATGTCGAGGCCATCCATACCGCTCGCGAATTTGCTCGCAAGCAGCTGGCGGACAATCTGTTCGAACCGCTGTGGCAGCGTTATGAAGCTAATCGCGATCTGTCGAAAAAGACTCCGTATGTGGCCGAGGCTGAGCATTTTGCCCGCCGCGCGCTGCAAAACATCGCGCTGTCGTACCTGATGCTCAGCGGCAAGCCGCAAGTCTTGGCGTCAACCCTTGAGCAGTTCGAGGCGTGCGACAACATGACCGAACGCCTGACCGCATTGGCGGTACTGGTGAATTCGCCATTCGAAGAACAGAAAGCCACGGCGTTGGCGAGCTTCGCCGAGCACTTCAAGGACAATCCGCTGGTGATGGATCAGTGGTTCAGCGTTCAGGCCGGCAGCACGTTGCCGGGTGGTCTGGCACGGGTCAAAGCCTTGATGCAACACCCGGCGTTCACGATCAAGAACCCGAACAAGGTGCGGGCACTGGTCGGTGCGTTTGCCGGGCAGAACCTGATCAACTTCCACGCGGCCGACGGTTCCGGGTATCGGTTCCTGGCGGATCTGGTGATCGAGTTGAACGGCTTCAATCCGCAGATCGCGTCTCGCCAACTGGCACCGCTGACGCGCTGGCGCAAGTACGACAGCGCCCGTCAGGCGTTGATGAAAGGCGAACTGGAGCGGATTCGTGCGTCGGGGCAACTGTCCAGCGACGTGTTTGAAGTGGTCAGCAAAAGCCTGGCCTGAGTTTGACCTTGCTCCTTCAGGGTTCACACGGACCCTGTAGGAGCGAGGCTTGCCTGCGATGGCGGCCTGATAGCCGACCGGGATTTTTGATGGTGTACATATCCGTTTCTGCGGTAATGGCCACTTAAGGTTCCGCTCTTACAGCGGGTCACTTTTGGCAAACGCCCTCCGTGTCAGGCTACCTGTCGCCCTTGTTGATTGACTCAGTCACTCAAGAGGGCGAAGGTGATTAGCAATGGCAAAGCGTTATGACGA